>JAFAKO010000096.1 GCA_019235245.1 Gammaproteobacteria bacterium | reverse complement strand
GCGGTTGGCGATGACGATCTTCTCGATCATGCCGGGCTATTCGACGACGAACAGCGGCTGACCGAATTCCACCGGGTCGCCGTTGCGTGCCATGACCGAGGCGACACGGCCCGCCCGGTCGGCCTCGATCTGGTTCATCATTTTCATGGCCTCGATGATGCACAACACCTGGCCGACCTTGATCTCATCGCCGATCTCGACGAAAGGCTTCGCGCCGGGCGAGGGCGAGGCGTAGAAAGTCCCCACCATCGGCGCGGTGATCACGTGCTCGTTCGGCTTGGGCTTCGGTGCAGCGCTCTCGGCGGCCGCGAGTTCGCCGGCTGCCGGTGCGGCAGCGGCCCCCGGCACCGCCGCGAGGTGCGTGACCGGGGCGGGCTGCGTCGCCACCCCCACGGGCATGCGGCTGATGCGTACCGCCTCCTCGCCCTCCTTGATCTCGATCTCCGCGATGCCGGATTCTTCCAGCAGCTCGATGAGTTTCTTGATTTTTCGAATGTCCATGCGAGGACCGCCCCCACGAGAATCTATGACTGCACCGCGCTGCGCGCGCTCAGGGTTTACGGCTGAGCCGTAGCGCCGCAGCGCGCACCGCTGCTTCGTAGCCGAATGCACCCAGGCCGCTCACGACACCCACGGCGATGTCCGAGAAATAGGAATGCCGCCGGAACTCCTCACGCGCCTGTGGGTTCGAGAGATGCACCTCGATGAACGGCAGCCCCGTCGCCAGCAGCGCGTCGCGCAATGCAATACTCGTATGCGTGAAGGCGCCGGGGTTGATGATCACGAATGCCACGCTCTCCGAGCGCGCCCGATGGAGGCGCTCGATGAGCTCATGCTCGGCGTTGCTCTGGAACGCCAGGAGCTCGTGTCCGCTCTCGCGGGCGAGGGCCGTGACGCGCTGCTCGATGGCCTCGAGAGTCTCCGTTCCGTAGAGTGTGGGCTCCCGGGATCCGAGCAGATTGAGGTTAGGTCCGTTCAACAGCAGCAGTCGGGCCATGAGCTGGGCCTTCTGATTCGACTTCGCGCAAGCAACCGGCCGCGAATGTAACCTAATCCGCAGCCATTTGGGTATTTCTCGCCGCGATTTGCGAGGAACGTGCAGGATTTGCGCCAGATCGGATCAGCCCGAGCCGGCGTGGGTCTGGCGCCTCTTTCGCATCCCCTCCGAGATCTTCGCCTGGGCCGAGGACAGGGTAAGCCGGCCCGCATCGACATCCCGGATCCGCTCGAGTATCAGCTCCGCCTCGTCGCGGTGCAGCTCCCCGATTTTCAGAGTTACCACACGCCCCTGCCGGTCGGCAAAAACGCTGAAAGGCAGGACGGTCTCCATCCCGAACGCCTCGGCGGCGGCGAGCCCGTCCTTCTCGCCCACGAGCAGCGGATAGTCGATACGCTCCTCGGCGGCGTACTTCTGCACTTCTTCGCGATGATCGATGGCGATACCGACAATTTCGAGTCCGTTCTCACCCCTTTCGCGACGAAGACTCTGCAGCAGCGGAATCTCCCGGCGGCAGGGGTCACACCAGGTCGCCCAGAAATTGACCACCACGTCGCGGCCTTGCCAGTCGGTGAGCCGGTGCGGACGGCCTTCGAGGTCCTCCAGGCGGATGCCGGGCAGTTTCTCCGGCACTCTGGTGCCATCCGGCTGGTCGGGACTGCTTTCCCCGGCGTCCACCGCATCACCCGCCGCAGCCGATGGGGCGGTCGTCGCTACGGCAGCCGGTGTGATGCGGTCAGCAGGCGGCAGGAGCAGATGGTAGCTCGCGAAGCCCACTGCGGCAGAGATCAGGATCGCTCCGATCCACAGCAGGACGGCAAGACGTCCCGCGGGGCCGGCGGAGCCCCGATCGCTCACGAGGGCGCGTGTAATGCGGCGCGCGTCCGGGCCACGAACGCCGGGGCGTTCATGTATCCCACGACGCGAAAGGCGGAGCGCTCGCGGCCGTCGGTTCCGTAAAAGGCGATGGTTGGCGGGCCGAAGATGCCGAAGTGATGCAGCAACGCCTGGTCGTCCGCATCGTTCTGCGTCACATTCGCCCGCAGCAGCACGGTGTTGCTGAGAGCGGCCTGCACACCCGGGTCGGTGAAGGTGTAGCGCTCCATCTCCTTGCACGAGGTGCACCAGTCGGCCGAGAAGTCCACCAGGACGCTGCGACCCTGGGCGCGCGCCTCGCTCACTTCCCGATCGAGATCGGCCACAGTGTGGATGGGGCGGAAGGCGAGCGTCGCCGCGGGCTTGGAAAACTGAGGAAGCGGCGCGAGCGGATCAGTGCCCCCGAGCGCAGCCCCCACTGCCAGTGTCACTCCGTAGAGGCCCGCCGCGACCGCACCGGCGCGCAGGCCCCAGGTGAGCGCCGGGCGGGCACCCAATCCGCTCCACAGCAGCCATGCGAGGATGAGCGCAGGCACGGCCCACAGTGCGAGCGCTGCCCGCTCGGGCACGATGCGCGCGAGCATCCAGATCGCGACGCCCAGCATCAGCACCCCAAAGAGCTTCTTCACGAGGTCCATCCACGGTCCGGGCCGGGGCAGCAATTTTCCGGCCGAGGCACCGACGATGAGGAGCGGGGTTCCCATGCCGATGCCGGCCGCAAACAGCGCCGCGCCACCCCGCGCGATCGCTCCGGTCTGGCTTATGACCAGCAGAGCCCCGACGAGTACCGGCGCCACGCAGGTCGTGACGATGAGCGCCGAGAGCGCTCCCATCAGCGCAACGCCGCCGAATGTCCCTGCGGACTGGCGGTTGCTCAGCTCCGCGAGGCGCGACTGCACCGCAGCCGGCATCTGCACCGTGAACAGGCCGAACATCGAGAGTGCGAGCACCAGGAATACCAGCGAGAAAAGCGCGATGACCCACCATTGCTGGAACATGGCCTGCACTTCCTTGCCGGCGGCGGCGCTCGCGACCCCGGCAACGGCATAGGTCAGCGCCATGCCGAACACATACGCCGCGGATAGCGAGAATGCCCGGCCGCTCGTGATCTGGCGGCCGCTGCCGACGATGATGCCCGAGAGGATCGGCACCATGGGCAGCACGCACGGCGTGCAGGAAAGCACGAGCCCGCCGAGATAGAAGCAGGCGAGGGCGACAGCCAGGTTGCCGCGCAGGGCATTGCTGAACCACTCCTGCGAGAGAAAGCTGCCCTGAGGTCCGCCCAAGGAGGCGGTTCCGGCAGCGCCGCCGCCTCCCGTGCTCGCCAGGCTGCTGCCCCCGGCATCCGCCGCGGCGCCCCCGGAGAGCCGCACGGTGAGGGTCTTGGTCTGCGGCGGGTAGCACAGGCCCGCCTCGGCGCAACCCTGGTACGTCACCTCGAGCGGCACATCGAGGTCTCCGCCGGAGGAGCGCGTGACCGGCACCGAGACGGACAACTCGTGGTGGTAGACCTCCTGCTTCCCGAAGTAGTCGTCCATCTTCACCTGGCCGCTGGGAAACTCCGGAGTCCCGAGCTGCGCACCGGCACCCGGGGATTTCACCTTGATGCGGGCGCGGTAGAGGTAGTAGCCGTCCGCGATCTCCCAGTTCAGCCGGATACGGTCAATCCCGGCGGCGAGCGCATCGAAGCGAAACGCCTGGTCGGGGGGCAGGAACTCATCGCCACCCGATCGGGCGGATCCGAGCAGCGCATCGACCCCGGAAGCCTTCTGCGGTGGCGGGGAGGAGGGCGTCTGCGCCCCGAGGGCCGCGCTCAGCAGCACGAGCAGGGCGGCCAGAATATGTCTCGTGGAAGGTAAAGGCATGGCGGACCGGCGGTTTAACTGCGTCCTTATAGCGCAGACCGGCGCGGAAGGGCAGGAACTACGCTTCACCCCGGAGGAGGTCGTTCCGCGGCCCTTCGTACCGAAAAAAATGCCGTCCAGGCTTGAAATCCGGGCTTGCCTCCCTATCATTAGCAGCCGCCAAGGGAGAGTGCTAACAGGCCTCCCGGGCAGACATTTCATCAAAATCATCAACGTTTTAAGGAGCGTTCACCATGAAGATTCGTCCTCTTCATGACCGCGTCATCGTGAAGCGCCTCGAGGAGGAGCGTACCTCCCCGGGCGGCATCGTCATTCCCGATACCGCGGCCGAGAAGCCGGTTCAGGGAAAAATCGTCGCGGTTGGTAAGGGAAAGATTCTGGAAGACGGTCAGGTTCGGCCTCTCGATGTGAAGGTCGGCGACAAGATCCTGTTCGGCAAGTACAGCGGGACTGAGGTCAAGGTCGACGGCGAAGAGCTCGTGGTCATGCGCGAGGAAGACGTCATGGCCGTGATTGAAGGCAAGTAATCGAGGATTACGACAATGGCAGCCAAAGAAGTTCGATTCAGCGATGACGCACGCCAGCGCATGTTCAAGGGCGTGAACGTCCTCGCCAACGCCGTCAAGGCGACACTCGGCCCCAAGGGCCGCAATGCCGTGCTCGAGAAGAGCTTCGGGGCCCCCACCGTCACCAAGGACGGTGTATCGGTCGCGAAGGAAATCGAGCTCAAGGACAAGTTCGAGAACATGGGCGCGCAGATGGTGAAGGAAGTCGCTTCCAACACCTCCGATGAGGCCGGCGACGGCACCACCACCGCCACCGTGCTTGCCCAGGCGATCATCCGCGAGGGCCTCAAGGCCGTCTCCTCGGGACGCAACCCGATGGACATCAAGCGCGGTATCGACAAGGGCGTCAGCGCCGCGGTCGATGAGCTGAAGAAGCTCTCCAAGCCGTGCAAGAACCCGAAGGAGATCGCCCAGGTCGGCACCATCTCCGCCAACGCCGACGAGTCGATCGGCAAGACCATCGCGGAAGCGATGGAGAAGGTCGGCAAGGAAGGCGTGATCACGGTCGAGGAAGGCTCGGGACTCTCGAACGAGCTGGAAGTGGTCGAGGGCATGCAGTTCGACCGCGGCTATCTCTCGCCGTACTTCATCAACAACCAGCAGAACCAGACCACCGAGCTCGAAAAGCCGGTGATCCTGCTGGTCGACAAGAAGATCTCCAATATCCGCGAGCTCCTGCCGCTGCTCGAGGGCGTGGCCAAGTCCGGCCGGCCGCTGCTGGTCATCTCCGAGGACATCGAGGGTGAGGCGCTGGCGACCCTGGTCGTCAACAACATCCGCGGCATCCTCAAAGTGGCGGGTGTCAAGGCACCGGGCTTCGGCGATCGCCGCAAGGCCATGCTGCAGGACATCGCCATTCTTACCGGCGGCACGGTGATCTCCGACGAGGTCGGCCTGTCGCTCGAGAAGGCGACCCTGAACGATCTCGGTGAGGCGAAGAAGGTGGTCGTGGAGAAGGAGAACACCACGATCATCGACGGCGCCGGCAAGCCCGCCGACATCAAGGCGCGCATCGAGTCGATCCGCCAGCAGGCGGAGGAAGCGACCTCCGATTACGACAAGGAGAAGCTCCAGGAGCGCGTCGCGAAGCTCTCTGGCGGTGTCGCCGTGATCAAGGTGGGAGCTGCCACCGAGATCGAGATGAAGGAGAAAAAGGCCCGCGTCGAGGACGCGCTGCACGCCACGCGTGCTGCGGTCGAAGAGGGCGTGGTTCCCGGCGGCGGCGTGGCGCTGGTGCGCGTGCAGCGTGCGCTCGAGAAGATCGAGACCGCGAACGAAGACCAGCACGTCGGCGTCCGCATCCTGTCCCGCTCGATCGAGGAGCCGCTGCGCCAGATCGTCGATAACGCCGGCGAGGATGCCGCGGTGATCCTGAACCGCGTCAAGGAAGGCAAGGCTGCTTTCGGCTGGAACGCCGCCACCGGTGAGTTCGGCGACATGCTCGAAGAGGGCATTCTCGATCCGACCAAGGTGACCCGCCTTGCGCTGCAGAACGCCGCTTCGGTTGCGGGTCTGCTGCTCACGACGGAGGTCATGGTGGCCGAGGCTCCGAAGGACGAAGAGCACACCCATGCGGGCCCGCCGGGCGGCATGGGCGGAATGGATATGTAAGGACCCTCTCTAAAGAGGTATCGATTACACGGACGACAGTCGATACGCTTGACATAACAGTTACGGGCTGGCGCCCGGTCTCTGCCAGGCGCCAGCCCGGAAAGACGCGGAACAAGACCCCCTATTCCGCGCATTCCTCAAGGCCCCACTCTGTGGGGCCTGTTTTTTTGTGCCGGCGTTCCCGCCCGCACCTTGCGACTCCCGTCACGACACCGAGCTGATGATTCAGTGCAGCACTTCCTTGGTGCGCCCTCGAGGTTTATCGTCCGGCTGAGGAGGCTCCATGGGTAAGCTGCGTTACGGTCGCGGAAGGTGGATCACCTGTGTCGGTCTGCTGCTGCTCGGCGGCTGCGGCCGCGAGAGCCAGGACGAGATGGGTTGGGCTCGGGGGGCGCTCGAGCGTAACAAGTCTCTCGAGATCGTCGCGACCGATGAGCACAGCCGTACCTTCACGGTGCGGCCGAAGGGCGGTGGCGATCTGCGCGTGGTGCGCGCCGACGAGCTGATCGCATCGCCGGCCGCGATCCCGGCTGCCATGCCCGCCGAAGCGCGCCGCGCGGCCTCCGCAAGCCCGCTCCCTTCCACCGCTGCTGCAGACAGCGAGGAGCAGCCGGCACTGGCAGACGCGACCGCGAGCCCGGGAGAGACGGCAGCTGCGGTCGAGGCGCCGGCCACGCATTCGGAGCCGGTACTCACTTCCGAGAGCTCCGGAGGGCTCGAGCACGTTCCTGCGGGGCGGGTACTCGAATCCGGTCCCGGTTACTCGATTACCGCCGCGCAGTCCGGGGCTCCGGCCCCGGCACGCCTGCGCGACTCGACGACGGCGGCCCCGCTCGAGCGGCGCCACGAGCCGATCGTCTGCCAGGGATCGCGGCTGCTGCACATCGACAATCGCAACCTGGTGTTCGACGGCGATGCCGTGAGCGCTCTGGACGGCTGCGAGATCTACATCACCAACAGCCACATCAGCGCGAGCGGAGTCGGTATCGCGGCCCGTGCCGCCAACGTACACATCGACAACAGTCAGATCGAAGGGGAGCAGGCGTCGATCGAGGCTTCCCAGGGTGCGCACGTCTACATCGCCACCTCACATTTCAAAGGTCTGAGCCGCCGCCTGGATACGGCCGCGGTGCACGACCTCGGCGGCAATATCTGGAATTGACAGGACGCCGCTCCTCTCACTGAGCGCGCCGACGATCCGGCTCCCCCGCGGACTCGGGCGCATGAGCCGCGCTGTGCGGTCATGCGCACGACCCGTGCGCATCACTCGTGCGCATGACCCATGCGCATGACCCATGCGCATGACCCGTGCGCATGACCCGTGCGCATCACCATGCGCATGACCCGTGCGCATCACCCATGCGCATGACCCGTGCGCACGACCCGTGCGCATTGCCCTCGAACGTACCCATCGAAGGCGGCCCCTCAAAGTCTGCGAAGGGGGTGGGGGTGCATTAAGCTCCTGCCCACCATGTCCGGTCCCAGCGCAACCCATTGAATCCGGAGCTCACCGCTCTGGTCGACCGTGCGGTCGCCGAGCTCGGCGACGCGGCACGCGCGGCGCTGGCGGCGGGGCCGCCGGCCGTCAGAAGCTCGATTGCCGGAGTTTTCGCCGCGAGCGATTTCGTCGCGCAAGCCTGTGCCCGCGACGGCGAGCTCCTGCCGCAGCTGATCGCGAGCGGTGATCTGCAACGCTCGCTCACCCCTGAGGACTACGCCGCCCGTTCCCCGGCGGCAGCCAGCGGCACCGCCCAAGGAGACGTCCATACGCAAGACGCGCTGCGCCGCTGGCGCCGGCGCGAGCTGACGCGGATTGCCTGGCGGGACCTCGCCGGCTGGGCGGATCTCCCCACGACGCTCGGGGAGCTCACCGCCTTCGCCGATCAGGCCATCGTTACGGCGCTCGCTTCTGCACGCGCAGAGCTCGCGGGGCGCTACGGTGAGCCGCGCAACGCGGCCGGCGCGGCGCAGCCGCTCCTCGTGATCGCCATGGGCAAGCTCGGTGGAAGCGAGCTGAACTTCTCTTCGGACGTCGACCTCGTGCTGCTGTTTCCCGAGCACGGGGACACCGACGGCGCACGGCCCATCAGCAACGAGGAATTCTTCACGCGCCTCGGCCAGGGCCTGGTGCGGCTGCTGCAGACCTCCACCCCGGAGGGTTTCGTGCTGCGCGTCGACCTGAGGCTGCGGCCCTTCGGCGATTCCGGCCCGCTCGTGTCGAGCTTCTCCGCCTTCGAGGATTACCTGCCGCGTCACGGGCGGGACTGGGAGCGCTACGCCTACGTCAAGGCACGGCCGGTCACGGCTGCCGAGCAATATGCGGAGCTCGAGGCGAACGCCATCCGTCCGTTCGTCTACCGGCGCTATCTCGACTATGGCGTTTTCGAGAGCCTGCGCGAGATGAAGGCGCTCATCGGGCGCGAGGTGGCGCGGCGCGAGCTGGCCGACCACATCAAGCTCGGCCCCGGGGGCATCCGCGAGATCGAATTCATCGTCCAGGCGCTGCAGCTCACCCGCGGCGGGCGCGACCGCCTCCTGCAGACGCCATCGCTCCTGGCGGCGCTGCGCAGGCTCGGCGGTACGCGGCTTCTCCCCCCGGAGACGGTCGATGAGCTGGCCGCCGCCTACGCCTTTCTGCGTCGCCTCGAGAACCGCCTGCAGATGCTCGCCGACGGACAGGTGCACCGCCTGCCGGCGGACGCGCTCACCCGCGAGCGCATCGCGCTCGCGATGGGAGCTCCTGACTGGCCAGCGCTTCTCGCCGAGCTCGACCGGCAGCGGGCACGCGTGAGTCAGCACTTCCGCCTGGTGTTCTCCGGCGGCGAGGAGCCGGATGCGACGGCGGTGCGCATCGATCTCGGGCGCTTCTGGGAGACCCGTGCGGAGACGGCGGCGCTCGCCGAAGCACTGGCGCATGCCGGCTTCACGGACAGCGGCGAGGCGGCACGACTGCTGCTCGAGCTGCGCTCGCAGGCAAGCGTCCGCAGGCTCGATGAGGCCGGGCGGCGGCGTCTGCAGGCGCTGCTGCCGCCACTGCTGGCGGATGTCGCGCACAGCAGCGCCCAGCTGCCGGTGCTGCGCCGCGTGCTCACGATCATCGAGGCCACGGGCAAGCGTTCCGCCTATTTCTCGCTGCTGCGCGAGAACGGCGCGGCCCGTGCACGGCTCGTCGAGCTGTGCCGTCACGGCGACTTTCTCGCCGCGCAGATCGCGGCGCATCCGTTGCTGCTCGATGAGCTGATCGACGAGCGGCTGCTGACGCAGCTGCCTACACGCGCGGCGTTCGCCGCCGATCTCGAGGCGCGCATGCAGCAGCTGCGCGAGGAGGATCCGGAGCAGCAGGTGGAGACCCTGCGGCAGTTCCAGCGTGCCGCCCTGTTTCGCGTCGCAGTCGCCGACCTCACCGACCTGCTGCCGCTCATGCAGGTGAGCGATCGGCTGACCGACATTGCCGAGCTGATCGTCGAGCAGGCGATGCAGCTCGCCTGGCGGCAGATCACCGCACAGTTCGGAGCGCCGGCCTGTGGTGACGGCACGGACACGCGCGCGGTGAATGTCTGTGCGGTCGGCTACGGCAAGCTCGGCGGCATGGAGCTCGGCTATTCCTCGGACCTGGACCTGGTGTTCCTGCACGACTCCCGTGGCGAGCACCAGCAGACGCGCGGTGCGCGGCCCATCGACAACCAGGTGTTCTTCGTGCGGCTCGCCCAGCGCATCGTGCACCTGCTCACCATGCACTCTGCGGCCGGCCGGCTCTACGAAGTCGATGTGCGGCTGCGGCCGAGCGGCAAGGGCGGGCTGCTGGTCACCAACATCGAGGCTTTCGCCCAGTACCAGCGGCAGGAGGCGTGGACCTGGGAGCACCAGGCGCTGCTGCATGCCCGGGCGGTCGCAGGCTCAACGGAGCTGCGCGCGCGCTTCGAGGCGGTGCGTGTCGAGGTGCTGCGGGATTGCGTGCGGCGTGACACGCTGCGCGAGGACGTGCGCAGCATGCGCGAACGCATGCGCCGCGAGCTGTCCCGGGGCGATAGCCAGCGCTTCGACATCAAGCAGGATGCCGGCGGTATCGCCGATATCGAGTTCCTGGCCCAGTACTGGGCCCTGCGGTGGGCGCACGAGCATCCCGCGGTGGCCATGTTCTCCGACACCATCCGGCAGCTCGAGTCGGTCGCCTCCGGGGACCTGGTGCCCCAGGCGAGCGTGGACGTGCTGACGGGGGCGTACCGCGCGTACCGTGCCCGCATCCACCGGCTCTCTCTGGATGATGCTGCGGCGGCAATCGTGCCCGCCGAGGAGTTCGCCGCCATGCGCGGCGCCGTCACGGCACTCTGGAACGCCACGATGTGCGGCGAGGCGCCGCGGGTATAATCCGCGCATCAACCTTGCGCATCGGCGAGTCTTGCAATGGCGGCGACCGTCAGGCCCCTGATAGAACCGAACGCCCAGAACCAGTACGACATCACGGTCGAGGATCTGCCGCTCTGCTGCCCGATGCCGCAGATGTACCTGTGGAATTCCCATCCACGGGTGTACCTGCCGATCGAAGAGAGCGGCTGGGCGAAGTGCCCCTACTGCAGCGCGGAGTACACGCTGCGGCGCTGACCACCGCGGCCGCAGCGCTCGCGGCGCTCCCGCTCCTCACTCCACATCCGCAAGCTCAGGATCGCGCGGTGGCGCGAGGTCAGTGCGTATCGGCGCAAGCTTTGCCCCCCGCAGCCGCCGGTTGAGGTCCGGCAGCTCCGTCTGCAGTTTCTGCCAGCTGTCCATCAGCCCCGCAAGGCTCCCCTGGAGGTCCTCGGACGCGGCCCGCTGCGCGGCGGTCGGCGCGGCATCGCCGCGCAGGAGCTCCTCGTACAGCCCGGCGATCTGCGACTGGACGTCCTTCAGGTTCGGCGGCGGGGCGGGCGGCTTCGCTTCCTGGGTGCCCGAGTCGGCCGCGGTCGCCTGCGCGTTGCCCGTGAGCCCGGCGAGTCGAGCCTGCCAGCTGCCAGCGATCGTTGCCGCCGCTGGACCGAGCACGGTCAGCTGGGCCTGCTCGGACTGCGCGGTGAGCAGCGCCTGCGAGCTCCGCGTCAGAAGCTCGGAGAGGTGGGTGGCGAGCCGCAGCTGCTGCGCGAGATCCTCTGCCGAGGCGGTCACACGCGGATCGGCCTTGAGGGTGAGAGGCGCCTCGAGTCGGTGCCCGTCGTAGGTGAGGCGCACCTGGTAGGTTCCCGGCAGCGCGAGGGGTCCGAGAGGCTGGCGCGGAGTCGCGTGCGGCACGGCCGAGATCGGGTAGCCGTGTGTCGCGGACACCGGCGGGGCGTAGTGCAGATCCCAGACCCAGCGGTGCACGCCGGCCCGCGCGGGCAGCGCCTGCGGGGGCGCGAGCCAGTAGCCCGGGATGAGCTCGCGCGCGAGCTCCTCGGCGCCGGGCTGCGGGATATCATCGCTCCGGAAGCGCCGCACGAGCGCGCCGCTGCCATCGAGGACCTCGAGCACGAGCGGCTGGCGCGCATCGTGCGGCAGGAAGAATTCGATCATCGCCCCGGCAGGCGGATTCTCCGTCAGCGGCTCATCCGGGGGAATGGGCGTATCGGTCCAGGTGCTGCGATACATGCGGTAGGCAGCGGCCGGACGGAACAGCTGCGCCTCGTGCATGGGCGCGGCCGGCAGCTGCCGCAGCCGTGCAATGTCATCGAGTATCCAGATCGAGCGGCCGTGGGTGGCGACGATCAGATCGTCTTCGTGTATCCACAGGTCGCGCATCGAGGTATGCGGCAGGTTCAGCTGCAGCGATTCCCAGTGGTCGCCGTCATCGAATGAGACCCACACTGGCGACTCGGTGGCCGCGAACAGCAGGCCGCGGCGCTGTGGATCCTCGCGCACGGCATTCACCGGCGCGTCGGCGGGCAGCCCGCTCACGATCGCCTGCCAGCTGCGGCCGCCATCGCGGGTGCGATACACGTACGGGCGCAGGTCATCGATGCGCAGGCGGCTCACGGACACGTACGCGCTGTTGGCGTCGAAATGCGAGGCCTCGATCTGCGTCACCTTGCTCCACGGAACGAGGTCCGGCGGTGTGACGTTCGACCAGGTGCGCGCCTGATCGCTGCTGACCCACACCAGGCCGTCGTCGGTGCCGGCCCACAGCCGACCGCGATCGAGGGGCGACAGGCCGAGTGCATAGATCACCCCGCGCTGGTCCTCGGCGCCCTTGACCCGCAGCGCGCCGACGCTCGGGGGGACCGCGCCCGCCTCGCGGGCGAGAATGGGACTGACCACCTCCCAGGTGTTGCCGCCGTCGGTGGTGCGATAGAGGCGGTTCGCACCGTAGTAGAGCGTGTGCGGATCGAGCGGAGAGAACATGAGCGGCTGCGTCCGATGGACCCACACCTGCGGCCCGCGCAGCGGAATGGGCGTGACGTTCTGCAGCTGCCCGGTCGAGACGTGGAACTTCGAGACCTCGCTCCGGCCGGCCCCGTAGATCACATCCGGATCGAGCGGGTCGGGTGCGACGTAACCGTATTCGATGACACCGACCGGATGCCAGTCGCGGTTGGTGATGCTGCCGTCGTTGCCGCGGCTGGCGATGCACACCGAGCCGCTCTCCTGCTGCCCCGCGCAGACGCGGTACGGGAAGGTCGGCGTCACGCTCACGTGATACAGCTGCGCCGTCGGCTGGTTGAACCAGCTGCTCCAGGTCTCACCGCCGTTGATGGTGATGACCGCGCCCTGGTCGCTCACCAGCGCGATGGACCGCGGGTCGCGCGGGCTGATCCACAGGTTCTGGTAGTCATCGCCGCCGGGCGCGCCGCGCAGGGACTGCCAGGTGCGACCCGCATCGGCGGATTTCATGGTGACGATGCTGGCGCTGTAGAGCACATCGGCATTGGTCGGGTCGACGCGCAGCACCGCGAGATCGCCGCCGCCGATGCGCAGCGCCGGGCGCGGATCGCCGGTGGCGCGCGTCCAGGTCTCGCCGCCATCGTCGGAGCGAAACACCCCGAGGCCCGCCGACGAGGAGTATTCCGAAGGCGCGCTGGTGGCGACCGACAGGTACACCCGCCGTGGCGAGGAGGGCGCCACCGCGATGTTCACCTGCGAGAGATCCGCCGGCAGCCCCGCGGTGAGCTGTTTCCAGGTGTTGCCGCCGTCGCTCGACCTGAACAGGCCGCCGCCCGTGCCGTTGAACTCGTTCTTGTCCTCCCAGGGCCCGAGGCGTGCCTGCCACAGCCCCGCGTAGATGATCTCGGGGTTCGAGGGGTCGATGGCGACCGCGGAGCCGCCGGTGTTCTCGTCCCTGTAGAGCACCCGCTGCCAGGTGGCACCCGCGTCCACCGAGCGGTAGATCCCGCGCTCGGTGTTGGGACCAAAGGGATGGCCGAGAACCGCGGCGAACAGGCGCGCGGGATCGCGCGGGTCGATGGCGAGCTCGGCGATCTGCTGACCCTGCGTGAGCCCGAGGTGGGTCCAGCTGCGGCCGCCATCGCGCGAGCGGTAGATGCCGTTGCCGACCGACAGGTCCGGGCGCATCAGGCCCTCGCCGCTCGCCACGTACAGGATGTTGGGATCGGAGGGCGCAACGGCGATCGCCCCGATCGACTGCGTCGGCTGCGCATCGAAAATCGGCCGCCAGGTGCGGCCGGCGTCGTCGGTCTTCCACACCCCGCCGTTCACCGCGCCGATATAGAACACGCCCGGCTGCGCGGGGTCGCCGGTCACCGCGCGCGTGCGCCCGCCACGCATCGGCCCGATGAGCCGCCAGCTGAGATCCGCGAACGCACCGGAGGGTGCCGGCTGGGCCGCAGCGCTGTCGGCGAGCAGGCCCACGCCGATCAGTGCCGCCAGGAGATGCCAGGAATGTTGACGCATGGCGCTACCGGTACTGTTTGTAGGATTTCTCTTCGATCAGCCGTGATCCGAGCTGCAGGTTGATGCGCTTCTTGATCTCGGCGCGCTCATCGTTGCAGATGTAGACGGCACGCGCGAGCTCGATGAACTCGCGATCGAAAGTCTGCCGCGCTTCCTTGTCACGGATGCGGTCCTCGATGTCCCACAGCCGCCCGTTGACGCTCTCGAGCGCGCGCTCCTCGCGCGCGACGTCGTGCACCGCGGCGCCGGAGTCCTTCCAGGTCTGCTCCAGCAGCGACAGCTCGAGTTTCACGTTGGCGAGCTTGGCGGCGTCCTGTATGTGCGCCACCTTGATCCTGAGGATCGTGATCTTGTCGAGCAGCTCGCCGGGAGAGAGCGGGACCAGGATCTCCTTCATGTCTGTGATCCTAGCAACTCATCGAGCTTCCGGGTGACCTGATCGACCTGCACGAGGTCCATCACTCCGGGCTCCTCGATCTTGTGTGTCCACGGCAGCTCGGCCGGATCGCAGCCGCGAAAGCGTCGCGCCGCCTCGGCGTAGGCATCCACGCACCACGGGATCGAGAGATACGGACCGCTGCGCGCCGGATTGGTGGCCGCATACAGACCGATCACCGGCGTGCCGACCGTGGTCGCCATGTGCACCGGGCCCGAGTCGGGGCTCACCAGGAGGCGCGCGCGCGCGAGCAGCGCCAGCAGCTCCGGCAGCGTGTCCTTGCCGATCTGGTTGGTGAGCGGCACCCGGCAGGCCTGCTCGATGGCCGCGCCCATGCGGCGCTCGCTCTCGCTCGGGCCGCCGGCGAGTATCACGCGCATGCCGTGCCGCTCGATGGCATGGGACGCGACGGCCGCGTAGCGCTCCGGGCGCCAGTTGCGCCGTGCGTGGCTCGAGCAGGGGCTGATGACGAGCGTCGCCTGGCTGTCGGGTGTGAGCCGCGCGGCATAGGCCTGTGCGTCCGCCGGCAGCCGCAGATCCCAGCGCAGCAGGCGCTCGCCGATACCGAGCGCGAGCGGGAAGCCGAAGAAGCTGTCGAGCACGTGCTCGCGGGCGCGCCGCGGGATGCGCGCGTTGGTGAACAGCCATTGCAGCTCGCGCGCCCGCGGCAGGTCGAAGCCGAGCTTGACGCGCGCCGTCACGCAGGCGGCTGCGAGGCTCGCCCGCAGCGCGAGCTGCATGTGCAGCAGCACCTCGAAGCGCCGCCCGGCGAGCGCCGCACGCAGGGCGCGCAGCCCCGTCAGCCCGGCGCCCTTGTCGACGGTGATAAACTCCACACCCTCGAGGAGCCTCATGAGTCGCGCCTCACCCCTGCCGATGATCCAGGTGAGCTGTGTGGCGGGCCATGCCTGTTGTAAGGTGCGCACGATCGGCACGACGTGGCAGGCATCGCCGATCGCCGACAGCCTGAGGATGCAGACACTGCGCGGCGGCTCGGAAAGAGGCAGCATCATGGAGTCAGCTTTGTGAATGGGCGCTTCGCGCTCGGACCGGAGGTGAAACGCAGCGCCACCACGGGGGGCGCCATGCTATATGACACCTCCCGCGCGGGCAATTTGAGCGCCGAGTGGTTCGAGCCGCGTTACTGGGAGGCGCAGGGGGCGCTCGAGGGCAGCGCGAGCCGCGGTCGCGCGGCGACGCGCTTCGTCAACGGCGGCGACGGCCGCCGCTACGTGCTGCGGCACTATTGCCGTGGCGGGCTCATGGCGCGCCTCTCGGCGGACCGCTTCGTGTGGCGCGGCGAGGAGACCACCCGCCCGTTCGCCGAGTGGCAGCTCACTTACCGGCTGCACCGGGCGGGGCTGCCGGTGCCGGCGCCCATCGCGGCGCGCTACAGCCATGCGGGTTCAAGCTACAGCGGCGACATCATCACCGAGCGTCTGGCGGTCGTCGGCTCGCTGGCGGACTGCCTGCAGACCGGCGCGCTCGCAACGCTTACCTGGATCGCAATCGGCCGCTGCATCCGCCGCTTCCACGATCTGGGCGTCTGCCATGCAGACCTCAACGCGCACAACGTGCTCCTGAGCGAGGAGAGCGTGTACCTGATCGACTTCGACCGCTGCCAGCTGCGCGCCCCGGGCCTGTGGCGCGATGGCAATCTGGTGCGGCTGCGCCGCTCGCTCGAGAAGGTGACGTGGTCGGTGCCGGCAGAGCGCTTCGGCGAGTCCGACTGGCATGCGCTGCTCGATGGCTACCGCCAGGCGGCCGCGCGCAGCGAGCCATCGCCGGCCTAGTCGCGACGGTCGCTGCTTGCGGTTTCTCTACCTGCTCGCCCTGTATCTCGCGGTGCCGCTCGTGTCCGCAGTGTTCCTGTGGCGCGGGTTGCGCGACCGCTCCTACTGGCACAACTTCCGCGAGCGCTTCGGCTACGGTCCACGCCTCGCCGCGCACGGCGTGTGGCTGCACGCGGTGTCGGTGGGCGAGGTCCAGGCGTGTGCGCCGCTCGTGAGCGCGCTCAGCCGGCTGCACCCGGGGCTGCCGCTCACGGTCACCACCTTCACGCCGACCGGCTGCGCGCGTGCGCGTGCGCTGTTCGGCAACCTGGCACAGGTACGCTACGTTCCCTTTGACCTCCCGGGGGCGGTACGGCGTTTCTTCCGGCGGGTGCAGCCGCGCCTGGCGGTCATCTTCGAGACCGAGCTGTGGCCGAACCTGTATCGCGAGTGCTCACGGCGGCGCGTACCGCTGGTGCTGGCGAGTGCGCGCATCTCCGCGCGCTCGGTGAAGGGCTACCAACGCCTCGGCGCCCTGTTCCGCGATACGCTGGCGCGCACCGCGCTGGTGGCGGCGCAGGGCGCGGGCGATGCCGAGCGCTTCCGCTCCCTCGGCGCGGACCCGGCCAACACACACGTGACCGGTAACATCAAGTTCGACTTCGAGCTGCCCGAGGGACTTGCGGCGCGCGGCGCGCAGCTGCGCACGCAGTACGCACCGGACCGGCCGCTGTGGGTGGCAGGCAGCACGCACGGCGGCATCGAGGAGCAGGCGGTCATCGCCGCGCAGCAAAGCGCGCGACGGCGACTGCCGGGCGCGCTCCTGGTCCTCGCCCCGCGCCACCCGTCGCGGTTCGATGAGGCCGCGCAGGCGCTGCGTAGCGCCGGTGTGGCCTTCACGAGACGCTCGGCCGGTGCCGCCTCCGTCGGCGATGCCGACTGCGCGGTGCTGCTGCTCGACTCGCTCGGGGAGCTGCTGGAGTTCTATGCGGCGGCGGACCTGGCTTTCGTCGGTGGCAGCCTGGTCCCGATCGGTGGGCACAACCTGCTCGAGCCTGCCGCACTCGGGGTGCCGATCCTGGTCGGGCCACACACCGCCAACGCACAGGAGATCGCGCGGCTGCTGATCGGGCGCGGTGCCGCCGAGGTCGTGCACGATGGCGGCGAGCTCGCTGCGCGCGTCACCGCGCTGCTCGCCGATCCTGCAGCGCGCGAGCGCATGGGCACGGCCGGGCGCGCCTCGGTAGAGGCCAACCGCGGCGCCCTCGGCAAGCTGCTGGCGCTGATCGAGCCCCTGCTGGAAGAGCCCGGCAGCCCGGGCCCGCGTGCCTAGCGGCGGCGCGGGGTCTGCGGCGGGGTCTGGGGCGGCGGCGACGGCGGAGTTGCCGGTGGCGGCACCGTGGGGCTCACCGTCTCGGGAGTCGCGACCGCCGGCGAGGTACGCGCCGGCACGGTGAGGTAGCCGTTGAGGTCGTTGAGCTGCGTACGGTCGAGGTTGCCGGCAGCGAGCCGCAGCTGCAGCACGCTCACGATGTAGTCATAGCGCGCGCCCGCATAGTCGGTCTCCGCCTGCACCAGCAGCCGCCGCGCATTGAGCACATCGACCGAGGTGCGCGTGCCGACCTCGTAACCGGCCTCGGTCGCCTTGAGCGAGGTATGGTTCGATTCGACCGCCTGGCGCAGCGCCTGGACGCGTGCGATGCCGCTGATCACCCCGAGATACGCATCGCGTGCCTGGCGCTCGGTGGCGCGCGAGCTCTGCACGACGCCCTCCTTGGCCGCGATCCACTGGTACTCGGCCTGGCGCACCTTCGATTGCGTGTAGCCGCCGCTGTAGATCGGCAGCGTGAACTGCAGGCCGATCTGACGATCGTTCTGCTTCGATTCCACGTTGGAGAACTCCTGCCCGAGGATGTTCTCATCGGCGCTGCTCCACGCGTAGGAGCGACCGGCGACGATGTCGAGGGTCGGTAGGTGCCCGCCCTGGGCGACGCGCACGTTGTCGCGCGCGATGTCCGCCGCCAGGCGGCTGGAGATGAGCGACAGGTTCTGCTCGAGCGAGATATTCACCCAGCGCCCCTCGTCCGCAGGCTCCGGATTGGTCAGCGGCATGTCCGGCCCGGGCTTGGCGAGCGCATCGTATTTCTGCCCGGTGATCTCCTGCAGCTGGTCCTCGCTGGTTGCCAGCGTGCGCTTGGCGGCGATCACGGTGGAGGCGGCGCTGTCGCGGGCCGCCTTGGCATCCTCGACGTCGGTGATGGCGATCAGCCCGACCTCGAAGCGCTTGTTGGCCTGATCGAGCTGCCGGGCGATCGCCCCGAGGGAGGTCTGGTCCGCTTCCAGCGTGTCGATCGCGACCAGCACGTTGAAGTAGGCCTGCGCGACGCGCAGGATCAGCTGCTGCTCGGCGGCGGCATAATTCGCCTCCGCCTGCGCGACCTCGCGCCCGGCGGCCTTGAGCGCCATCCAGTTCGACCACGAGAACACGTTCTGCCGCAGGTTGAGTCCCCAGTTGCGGCTGGTCGTGTCGATCCGGTCGGGCTCCGACAGCACCACCACCTGCTGCTGGCCCTTGGGACCGGTGACGGCGGTGATCTGGTCGGCGAAGCCCGAGGTGTGATCGCGCAGCGCGCTGGCCGTGCCGTTCACCTGCGGCAGGAGCGCCGCGAGTGCCTGGGGTTTGGACTCGCGTGCCGCGAGGCGGTTGGCGTCGGCCTGGCGGATGACCGGATCGTTGCGCAGCGCGTCCTCGAACACGGCGTTCAGATCCTTGGCAGGCGCAGCGAGCGGCAGCGCAAACAACAGGGCGGCGAGGGTCGCAGCGCGATTCATGGCATTTCCCTTTGGTCAGTGCCGGTGGAGCCGGCTCGTCAGAACGTGAATTCCGGCGGTCGCACCGCATTCACCAGCGGATCGATGACGGTCTCGAACAGGCTGCGGCGCGTGAGCGAGTCCGCGGAGGTTCGCTGCACGAGCCGCGCGTCCATCACCGGCGGGTGGCCGACCACGACGAACAGCCGCCCGCCGACCTTCAGCATGCGCTCGAAGCGCGCATCGTAGACCGGCAGCGACGCAGTGAGAGCGATCACGTCGTAGCGCGCGCCGCTTTCCTCCTGCAGGGCATCGGCATCGGCCACCTCGATGTCACGCAGGCCGAAAAGCGCCAGGTTGTGGCGTGCCGCCTCGGCGAGCTCGGGGAATATCTCCACTGAGCGCACCTGGCCCGCCAGCGTGCGCAGGCAGGCGGTAACGAAGCCGGTGCCGGCGCCGACCTCCAGCACCTGCTCCGCGGGCAGCGGCAGCAGCGCCTGCAGCAACCGCCCCACCACACTCGGACGCAACATATGCTGGCCGCGCGGCAGCGGCACCTCGGCGTCGGCGTAGGCGCGGTAACGTTGTCCCTGCGGCACGAACAGCTCGCGCGGTACGCGGCGCAGAACATCCAGGACACGCTCGTCCAGGACCTCCCAGGCGCGCACCTGTTGCTCGATCATCTGCTCGCGGGCATCCACCGTCTGCACCCGGGCCTCCCGATTGGACTTATTGCGACGCCTGAAAAGGCCGGAGAAGTTAAGGGTTTTCGCGCCCGCTGCCAAGCCGGCCTGCGACGAGATATGGTCAAATACCGACGGGGCGAGGCCCTCGCTGGGATATGCTTGCCCCATCGAT
Organism: Gammaproteobacteria bacterium; assembly: GCA_019235245.1. Taxonomy (GTDB): domain Bacteria; phylum Pseudomonadota; class Gammaproteobacteria; order Steroidobacterales; family Steroidobacteraceae; genus 13-2-20CM-66-19. The sequence goes on along the minus strand of JAFAKO010000096.1, from coordinate 8,106 downwards.
AAGCCATTGGCGCGACAAGTCGAATCAGAAGCGCCGGTGCAGCCCAACGGGGACCCCAAGAGAAGGGTCGAGAACAACGCAGATGTCGATTGCAGGGCTTTTGTCCCTCCTGTTCGCGCTCATCGCCGGCCTGCTGCTCGTACTGTACGTGTTGCAGCGACGCGATCTGCGTCAGCTCGCGGAGCTCTCCCAACAGCTGCAGCGCGTCGCGATCGGCGGGCGGCTGCCTGGGCGCGTGGACCTCACGAGCGACAAGCCCGAGATAGCCTCGCTCATCACGGCGGTGAATCACCTGCTGACGCGTACCGCGACCGGCAACGAGCGCGACGCCGCGCACGCGCCCAAGCTGTTCACCGAGCTCGGCGAGCGCATTCACGAGGCGGTATTGGTGCACGGCGATGTGATTCTCTATGCCAACAGGCAGTTTGCCAGCTTCGTCGGTGTCGATCGCGCCGAGCTCATCGGCCGGCGGCTCGCGGACCTGGTGCCCCCCGAGTACTCCGAGCTGGTGAGCGAGAACATCGCGCGGCGCCTCGCGGGCGAGAGCGCTGCGGAGCGCTACGAGATCGACATGGTGGGCCTGCAGGGCCAGATGACGCGCCTCGAGATCGCCTCGACACCGGTCGAGTACGAGAATGGGGTTGCACTGCTCGTCACGGGCGTCGAGATCCTGCCGACGATGACCGCCCAGGCATTGCGCCTGCCCGCGGAAGAGGCCGACGACGGCGGCCTGCCGGCACTCGCCCTCAGCTCGCTCGCCGAGGCGATCATCGGCACCGACCGCGACGGGCGCATCAACTACATGAATCCGGCGGCCGAGCAGCTCACCGCCAGCCCCGCCGATGCAGCGATCGGCCGGCTGCTCGAGGAGATCGTGAGCCTGGTCGATGAGACCGACCGGCGCCTGCTGTCGGACCCGGTGCACCAGGCGCTCACCACCGGCGCCGCCGTCAACCTCAGCCGCCGCGCGCTGATGCTGTCGCGCGCCAACGGCAGCGAGCGCTCGATCGAGCTGTCGGCGTCACCGATCCGTAACAGCGCGCGCGAGCTGATCGGCTCGGTCGTCATGCTGCACGATGTGACCGAGATGCGCGGCCTGACGCGGCAGATGTCGTATCAGGCGACCCACGATGCGCTCACCGGGCTCGTCAACCGGCGTGAATTCGAGCGGCGGCTCGAGGAGGCGATCGAGAGCGGCCACCGCGGCGATGGGCAGCACGTCCTGTGCTACCTGGACCTCGATCGCTTCAAGATCGTCAACGACACGAGCGGGCACCTGGCCGGCGACAGCATGCTGCGCGAGGTGGCGAAGCTGCTGCGCGATGCGGTTCGCGACAGCGACACGGTCGGGCGGCTCGGCGGCGATGAGTTCGGCATCCTGCTGGTCGGCTGTCCGCTCGAGAAGGCGCGGCAGATAGCCGACGATGTCACCCGTGCGGTCGGCGACCACCGCTTCGTGTGGCGCGACAAGATTTTCAACATCGGCGCCTCGATCGGGCTCGTCGAGATCTCGCGCGAGAGCGGCACGCAGGAAGAGCTGCTGGCCGCGGCCGACACCGCCTGTTACGTCGCCAAGCGGCAGGGCAGCGGACGGGTGGTGGTCTACTCGGCGCGCGATGAGGCGCTCGCGCGTCACACCGGCGAGATCCAGTGGCTGCAGCGGCTGCAGAGCGCGCTCAAGGAAAACCGTTTCCATCTCTACCAGCAGGTCATCGTCCCCGCGCACGGCGAGGACGGCGGCCCGGCGATGGAGGTGCTGGTGCGGCTGCAGGACGAATCGGGGCACGACCTGTCGCCGGCGGAGTTCATGCGGGCCGCGGAGCGCTACCGCCTCATGGGGCTGGTCGACCGCTGGGTGGTGCAGACGACGCTCGCCGCGCTCGGACGCGGTGCCATCAGCGTGCCCTCGCACCGCAGCGTCGCGATCAACATCTCCGGGCAGACCCTCGGCGATTTGCAGTTCCTCGAGTTCGTGGTGGAGTGCCTCGACAGCACCGGCGTCACCCCGGGACAGGTGTGTTTCGAGATCGCCGAGAGCGCCGTCATCGCCAACCTCGACCACGCGCGCCGCTTCGTCGGCGTGCTGCACGGCATGGGCTGCCAGTTCGCGCTCGATGACTTCGGCTCGGGCGTCGGCTCCTTCTCCAACCTCAAGACCCTGCCGCTCGACTACCTGAAGATCGATGGATCCTTCATCCGCAACCTCGCACGTGACAGCGTCAATCAGGCGATGGTGACGGCGATGATCAAGCTCGCGCGCACGCTGAACTTCAAGGTGATCGCGGAGCACGTCGAGGACAGCGCCGCCGAGGAGGCCGCCCGCCGGATGGGCGTCGATTACCTCCAGGGCTATGCGATCGGACGCCCGCAGCCGCTGGAGCTGGCGGCGTAGGGGGCGCCCCGTCGCGCTCCAGATTGCGTGAACTCGCGATAGTTAGCCTCGCGGCTAACCATCGGCAAACGGACCTGTCACCCGCCGCCACCGCCGCGCCGCCGCGGCACTGCCGTCACAGCAGCGGCACGAGCAGCAGCGCGACGATGTTGATGATCTTGATCAGCGGGTTGATGGCGGGACCTGCGGTGTCCTTGTAGGGATCCCCGACCGTATCCCCGGTCACCGCCGCCTTGTGGGCCTCGGAGCCCTTGCCGCCGAAATGGCCTTCCTCGATGTATTTCTTGGCGTTGTCCCAGGCGCCGCCGCCGGTCGTCATGGAAATCGCGACGAACAGCCCGGTGACGATGGTGCCGATGAGGAGACCACCGAGTCCGCGCACGCCGGCGCCCGGTCCCATGAGCGAGTTGAGGACCAGCACCAGCACGATCGGCACGAGGATCGGCAGGAGCGACGGCACGATCATCTCGCGGATGGCCGCCCGCGTCAGCAGGTCGACGGCACGCGAATAGTCCGGCTTTTCCGTGCCGGCCATGATGCCCTTGATCTCGCGGAACTGGCGGCGCACTTCGTTGACCACCGCGCCGGCCGCGCGGCCGACCGCCTCCATCGCCAGGGCGCCGAACAGGTACGGCACCAGCCCGCCGATGAACAGGCCGATGATCACCGCCGGGTCGGACAGCGAGAAGTTGGCGAGCTTGCCGGCGGCGGCGAGATTGTTGGTGTAGTCGGCGAACAGCACCAGTGCGGCGAGCGCCGCGGAGCCGATGGCGTAGCCCTTGGTGACCGCCTTGGTGGTGTTGCCGACCGCATCGAGCGGATCGGTGATCGCACGCACTTCCTTCGGCAGGCCGGCCATCTCGGCGATGCCGCCCGCGTTGTCGGTGATCGGGCCATAGGCATCGAGCGCGACGATCATGCCGGTCATCGACAGCATCGAGGTGGCGGCTATGGCGATGCCGTAGAGGCCGCCGAGCCGGTAGGAGCCCCAGATGGCGAAGCACACGGCAATCACCGGCAGCGCCGTCGATTTCATCGAGACGCCGAGCCCGGCGATGATGTTGGTGGCGTGTCCGGTCTGTGAAGCCGCCGACACCCGGCGCACCGGCGCGTACTCGGTGGCGGTGTAGTACTCGGTGATCATGATCATGGCCGCGGTGAGCGCGAGGCCGATGAGCGCGCAGAAGTACAGATTGGTGTGCCCGGGGAGGATCTGCCCGGTGATGAACCAGAACGCGATCGCCGAAACGAGCCCGGAGACGATCACGCCCTTGTAGAGCGCGTTCATGATCTTGCCGCCGGCACCCGCGGAGACGAAGAAGGTGCCGATGATCGAGGCGACGATCGAAGCCGCGCCGAGGGCGAGCGGATAGATGACTGCGGCGAGCGCGGCGTCGGCGCTTTCGCGCCCATACAGCAGGCCGCCGAGCAGCATGGTGGCGACGATGGTGACGGCGTAGGTCTCGAAGAGGTCGGCCGCCATGCCGGCGCAGTCGCCGACATTGTCGCCGACGTTATCGGCGATGACCGCCGGGTTGCGCGGATCGTCCTCGGGAATCCCGGCCTCGACCTTGCCGACCAGGTCCGCGCCGACGTCCGCACCCTTGGTGAAGATGCCGCCGCCGAGGCGCGCGAAGATCGAGATCAGGGAGCCACCGAAGGCGAGCCCGACGAGCGCGTGCAGCGCGCCCTCGTTGCCGATCGTGGGAATCTGCCGCAGCAGCGCGTAGTAGCCGGCGACGCCGATCAGTCCGAGACCGACCACGAGCATGCCGGTGATGGCGCCGCCACGGAACGCAACGCTGAGGGCGGCGTTCAGCCCATGGGTGGCCGCTTCCGCCGTGCGCACGTTCGCGCGCACCGAGATGTTCATGCCGATGTAGCCGGTGAGACCGGAGAGAAGCGCGCCGATCGCAAATCCACCGGCGGTCGGCCAGCCGAGCCAGAAGCCGATGACGAGAAACAACACGATGCCGACGATGAATATGGTGCTGTACTGGCGGTTCAGGTACGCCTTGGCACCGGCCTGCACCGCCGCCGCGATCTCCTGCATGCGGGCGTTGCCCGCGGGCAGGCGCAGAATCGCAGTCATCGAGAACACGCCGTACAGCACGGCGAGCACGCCGGCCGCGATCGCGGCCCACAGCCACTGGGTGGCATCCATCAGGAATCTCCCGGAAAAAAGGCCGCGCACTATAGCACGCCGGGAACGGCTCCCGGCCCCCGCGTCGCAGCGCAGCAAGTGCCGCTCAGACCTTGAATTCGTCCTTGAGCTTGCGCCGCACCGCCACGCCCTTGATGCGAACGTAGTCGGGCAGGCCGTTGCGGTACGGCGGGTACGCTTCCCCGCCCACCAGCGGCTCGAGGTAGCGGCGACAGGCGGCCGTGATGCCGAAGCCATCCTCGCGGATGTACTCGCGCGGCAGCTTCTTCTCCTTGTTGGCAACCTCGCCGAGCGGCACGTGGCCGATCGACCAGCGGTAGGGCCGGTCGGAGCGACGCACGATGGTCGGCATCACCGCATTCACGCCTTTCAGCGCGAGCGCCACGGCCGCCTTGCCGACCGCATAGGCCTGCTCGACATCGACGCGCGCGGCGATGTGCCGTGCCGAGCGCTGCAGGTAGTCCGCGACCGCCCAGTGGTATTTGTAGCCGTGTGCCTCGCGCACCATGTTGGCGACTACCGGTCCGACGCCGCCGAGCTGCGTATGGCCGAAGGCATCGCGCGTGCCGCCCTCGGCGAGGAATTTACCGTCCGCGTAGGCGGCGCCCTCGGAGACCACGATCACGCAGTAGCCATGGCGCTCCACCGCCGCGCGCACGCGCTCGAGAAAGCGCTGCTGCTCGAAGGGCACCTCGGGGAACAGGATGATGTGCGGGGGCTCCTCGGCGCTGCGGCCGGCAAGCCCGGCGGAGGCGGCGATCCAGCCCGCGTGCCGGCCCATGACCTCCAGCACGAACACCTTGGTGGAGGTGCGCGCCATCGAGGCCACATCGAGCGCCGCCTCGCGCGTGGACACGGCGATGTACTTGGCCACCGAGCCAAAACCCGGGCAGCAATCGGTGTGCGGCAGGTCGTTGTCGACCGTCTTCGGGACGCCCACACAGGTGATGGGGAAGCCGAGCGCCGCGCCGATCTGCGACACCTTCAGAGCGGTGTCCATGGAGTCGTTGCCGCCGTTGTAGAAGAAGTAGCCGATGTTGTGGGCGCGAAATACCTCGATCAGCCGCTCATACTCGGCGCGATTCTGCTCGATGCCCTTGAGCTTGAAGCGCGCCGAGCCGAAGGCGCCCGCCGGGGTGTGCCTGAGTCCCCGGATCGTCGCCGGGCTCTCGCGGCCGACATCGATCAGGTCCTCGGTGAGTGCGCCGACGATGCCATCGCGTCCGGCGTACACCCGGCCGATCTGTCGCGAGCGCATCGCCGTCTCGATCACGCCACAGGCGGAGGCGTTGATGACGGCGGACACGCCACCCGACTGGGCATAGAACGCGTTGCGCACCGGCTTTTTCTTCATGCCGCGAGGATAACTCACCGTGCGAGCCGGCGGCACACGGCGGCCTGGTTTGACCTCGTCCGGGGCGGCCGGTAACGTTGCCAACCCTCATGCTGCGGTCCGCAGCGGCTTTCATCCAGCGACAAACATGCGCATCGTCCTGTTGGGCGCTCCCGGCTCGGGCAAAGGCACCCAGTCTCAACGTCTCATGCAGCGCGAGCACATCCCGCAGATCTCCACCGGCGATCTGCTGCGCGCCGCGGTCGCCTCCGGGAGCGAGCTCGGCCGCAAGGCCCGGCAGGCGATGGAGGGCGGACGCCTGGTCGCGGACGCGCTCGTGCTCGGCATGATCCGCGAGCGGCTGCGCGAGGCGGATGCGCGGCGCGGCTTCATTCTTGATGGCTTTCCGCGCAACCTGGCCCAGGCGCAGGCGCTCGAGGCGCTGCTGAAGACCCTGCGGCAACCGCTCGATGCAGTGGTGCAGCTCGAAGTCGACTACGCGGAGCTGGTGCGGCGCATCTCCGGCCGGCGCACCTGCGCGGACTGCGGCCGGGTATTCAATGTCTCCACCTCCGGGGCGGAGCTCATCGGGAGCGAGCCCTGTCACAGCAGCGGCGCGCCCCACCGCCTCGTTCAGCGGCCGGATGACAACGAGGCGACGGTGGCCGAGCGGCTGCGCGTTTACGAGGAGAAGACCCGGCCGCTCATCGACTTCTACCGCACGCGGGGACTGCTGCGCGTCATCCACGCGGAGGGCAGCGTCGAGGAGGTCACCGAGCGGCTCGAGCAGGCGTTGCACGCCGTGCCGCGCGCCACCGTAGCCGCGCGCCGCGCAGCGCCGACCCGCAAGCGCCGCGCACCCACGGCCAAGCGCGCGGCGAAGGCCGGCTCCGGCGGCAAGCGGAGCGGACCGCGGCGCACGAGCCGGCGCGGCAGCGCCCGCCGCGGCCGCTAGCCGGCCGTCCGCGACTGCGGGCGCGCGGTCACAGGGCCGCGAGCAGCCGGTCGCCGAGAACTTTCCGGCGCCATCCGTGCAGCACCGCGCCGTCGCGACGGCCCTCGGCAAGCTGCTCGAGATCGCGCCGGGTCGCGAGTACTTCCGGAACGAGGTTGAGCTCGCGCGCCGCCGCCTGGCTGATGCCGCTCAGCTGCTTCACCAGCGCCGCGCGCTGCGGATCGGGGCGCTGACGCCCGGGCAGGAGCGGCGGCGGGGAGGGAACCCCGGCACTCTCGATGCACTCGAGCAGCTCCGCGCCGCGGCGCTTCACGAGGCCCGGCGGCATCTCCGGAGTCGCGGTGAGCGCGGCGAGCGTGCGCGGCACCTGCAACACCAGCTCGCGCAGCACCGTGTCGTCGAGTATCCAGCCACGCGGTCGGTTGTGCTCGAGCGCGGCGCGCTCACGCCACGCGGCCAGCGTGCGCAGCAGGCGCTCGCGTGCCGGGTCGAGCGCGCGCAGCCCCTTGACGCGTTGCCACGCATCCTCGGGCGCAACGGTGAGCGTGCGTGGGTCGGAGAGCGCCGCCAGCTCCTCCTCGAGCCACCCGCGCCGCCCGAGCCGCCCGAGCTCCTCCTCGAGCCGTGCGGCGAGAGGCAGCAGGTAGCGCACGTCATCGAGCGCATATTCCACCTGCTGCGGCGTCAGCGGCCGGCGCGACCAGTCGGTGCGCGTGTGCGCCTTGTCGAGCTCCCGGCCGAGAAAGCGCCGCACGGCCTCCGCATAACCGACCTGCGCAGGCAGCCCGGTGAGACTCGCGGCGATCTGCGTGTCGAACACCGGCCGTGCCAGCCCCGCCACGGGCAGGAGCACCTCGAGGTCCTGGCGCGAGGCGTGCATGACCTTCAGCACCGAGCTGCCCGTCAGCAGCGGCGCGAGCGGCGCGAGATCCGCCAATGCCAGCGGATCGATGCACAGTGCCTCATCGGCGCTCGCGACCTGCAGCAGGCACAGCTGCGCGCGGTAAGTACGCTCGCGCAGGAACTCGGTGTCGAGGCCAATGCGTGCGTGCGCGGCGAGACGTGTGCTGAGCGCGGCGAGAGCCGGCGGTGTGGCGACTAAGGGCTGCAAACCGGAGCTGCGGATGACCTGTACAATCGGACCTCACCATTATGCGAGGCGCGCGCGCTTACCGAAAGTCATGAGCGAGTTCATCCGGCTCTATGCGCAGATCGCGCTGCTGCGACGCGGACCGCAGGACCTGCCGGCCTCCAGGCTGCTG
>JAFAKO010000086.1 GCA_019235245.1 Gammaproteobacteria bacterium | reverse complement strand
CCGCCTCGCTCTTCGCGGACGCGGTCAACGCGATCGGGTACACGATGGGCTCGTGAGAGCCTGCGGGAAAGGTATCGACCACGCGCACGCTCGTGTCGGCGCGCGCATCACTGGCATATACGATGCCGAGCGGAGCTTCGCCACGAGCAACATAGAGCAGCGCCACGCGGACGTTTTCCGCCCGCGCGAGCCGCGGCGCGACCGCGTCCCATACGCCGAGCTGCGTGAGTGCCGAGCGTGCGTAGCGGCCCACGGGGACCGAATCGGGGTCGCCGGTCGCGAGGCGGCCGTCACCGAGTGCCGCCGCGAGCGGAAAGTGCGGCGCGATCGTGAGCTGGATCGTGCTTTGGGCGGGAGCAATCAGCACCAGACGATTGCCGAGGAGATTCCTGCGGCTGGCCGCCTGGATCAGCTTGCGGCTTTGCAGATAATCCATCCAGGCGGTGTCCGCCGAGAAGAAAACATCCGCCTGGGCCCCGGCTTCGATCTGGCGCGCGAGCACCGCGCTCGAATCGAACGATGATTTCACCCTCACGTGCGCGCTGTCCTGGTACGCGCCGGTGATTGCCTGCATGGCATCGGTGAGCGAGGCGGCGGCGAACACCAGAACCGCCGGCGGCTCGGCCGCTGCCGGCGGCGAGCCCGGCATGAGGAGGCATAGCAACGCCAGGACAGGGAGAATTCGCGTCATGTGTCGGCGGGCGATCCGTTATATATCTTTCCGCATAGCAATAGCAGTTTCGCCTGGAACGTTGCAAACACATGTCGCCCCGGCGATTCGCTGCGCGCTAAGATAGCACTGGAGTTCACTGCTGTGACCAACCCGACCATTCGTCTGCGCGTCGACTTCGCAAGACTCTGTTGCGTCGGTCCCGGCAAGATCGCACTGCTCGAAGCCATTCACCGTACCGGCTCGCTCTCGCAGGCCGCCCGCGATCTCGGCATGAGCTACCGCCGTGGCTGGCAGCTGCTCGCGAGCCTCAACGACTCGTTCGATGACCCCATCGTGGTCACGGCCACCGGTGGCCGGGGCGGCGGGGGCGCGCGCGTCACTTCCTTCGGGCGGAAACTCATCGGGCGCTACCGCGCATTCGAGGACGACGCGCAGCTGCGCGCGGCCAGAACCTTCAAGGAGATCGCAGACCGGGCACGAGCGGGGAAGCGCCCCGCCGGAGCCGCAGGGGTAGCGCGCCTCAGCGGTCGCATGCGGACCGCGCGGGTAAAAGTGCGGTTGCGCGCCGTCCTTAATTCAGCGAAGCAGAGGACATGACATGAAGCTGAGCACCCGCAACGATTTCAGCGGCACCATCAAGCGAATCACCCGCGGCCCGGTGAGCACCGAAGTGACGATACAGGTCGCGAAAGGCGTGGAGATCGTGTCGGTCATCACCACGCATTCGGCGAAGCGCCTGAAGTTGAAGGCCGGTCAGCGGGCGCACGCCTTCATAAAAGCCGACCACGTCATCGTCGGCGTTGAGTGAAGCGCTTCCCTCAGCTGCTTTTTGCTATGGCGGCCCGTCGCGCGAACGGGTCACGCTGACTTTCACCTGCGGGACCCTGCCGCCACTGAACTGGAGCGTTATCGGGACCCCTGCCGGCAGGACGAATTCCACGATCTTGTGCGGCGCATGGCAGCCGGGACGTCCCTGGAAATCCTTGGCGGGGACAGGCGTGCCACCGACAATCACATCCACCCACAGCGATTCGTCGAGCGAGATTCGATAAGGCCCTGCCGAGTCGACCGTCAGCCGCGCCAGACCCGCATAGGCTCCGTTCTCCCCCCGCTTCCCGCCGGGCGGTTGCAGGAATGCAATGTCTGACGGCGCTGCGAGCTTCAATTGATACAGGTGGTTGACCGCCAGTGTGGGGGAGGTTGAGAGGGTTGATCCGGCTGCAGCGGGTTGCGCCTCGCTTGCAAAGAGTGCCCGCTCACTACGGACATCCCAGGTGAACCCGGCACAGGTGTCCTCCTCGGCCCGAGCAGCCGGAACGCGGAGAGCGAGGGCTAGCGCCGCTGATATGAGTAGCGCGATCCACAAGCGTAAGATTGACTGGCTTATCGCGACTCGCGCCACGGGATCTCCGCTGATAATCCCCAGCCCTGAACGCGAAGACTCTAGCAGAGTCGCCGGGTCGTAGGAGGATCGGGTCAGGGAGCGCATCGCATGAACGCCACCTATCTGCGTTTCTACGTCCACGAGAACATCCGGCATCGTCACCAGCTGCTCTACGAATGGCTGCTGCAGCACGCCCGCGGGATGGGGGTTCATGGCGGATCGGTGTTTCGCGCCGTCGAGGGCTTCGGTCGTCATGGCGTTCTGCACTCGCAGCACTTTTTCGAGCTCGCGGGCGAGATGACCATGGAGGTCGAGTTCATCCTCACGAACGAGATGGCCGACAAGCTCCTCACCAGTCTGCGGGACGAAGACCTGAGTCTCGTCTATGCGCGGCTGCCCGCCGAATTCGGAGTCATCGGCAAGCAGGCGCACCTCAGCAGGAAACCAACTTGACCCCGCGCTCGCCAGGCTGTGGCTCGGGCTTGCGCAGCTCACGACGCTCATCGCGCATGCGTCGGCGGTGGAGCGGCGGGGCCGCGCCGAGCGTCCACGCCGTGCCCAAGGTCGTCCGTGTGGTACGGAAGCCAGGCATAGATCTCGGGTGAGGTCTGCGGGTATGCGAGGAACTCCTCGCGGGTCTCGCTGCTGCGCTCGCTGCGGCGCCGCCGCAGTCGCCAGAGCGCAAACAGCGTGAATGCGAGACTCAGGACGACCGCATACACGAAAAAGGCATTCGGGCGCGTGAGTTCCATGACGAGCGACCCGACGGCCGGACCGATCGCTCCGCCGAGCGACCAGACGAACAGCAGCGTCGAGGACAGTGCGACGTAGTCCACCGCTTCGGCGCGGTCGTTGGCGTGCGCGACGCCGACCGCGTAGAGACTTTCCGAGCAGCCACCGAACACGGCGAACAGCAGTACCAGCATCAGGAACGGCGAGTGGCCGTTCACCGTCACGAGTGCGGCGGTGACCGCGAGCGTGCCGGCGCCGAGACCGATGAGCGCGTACAGCCGGTCGACCTTGTCGGAGAGGTAGCCGATCGGCCATTGCAGGAAGAGGCCCCCGAGCGAGACGCACGCCATGAGCAGCACGATCTGGCGTTGGCCGAAGCCGATTCTCTCGCCGAAAAGCGGTCCGACCGTCGTGAAGGCGGTCAGCACCAGTCCGTTCAGCAGGCACGCCAGCACGCTCACCGGGGAGGTACGGAGTGCCTTCACGAATCGCAGCTGGATCTTGTGGGGCATGCTCGGTGCGCGCACGTTGATGCTGGCCGTCGGCACGAGTGCGAGCGTCGTCGCGATGCCGGCGAAGAACAGAAACTCCGGTCCGCGGACGTTCAGGCTCTGGCCGAGCAGTTGGCCCGCGCCGTAGAACAGGCCGAGGATGAGCACGTACAGCGTCAGGACCTGGCCGCGCTGCTCGTTGGGAACGAGGGCGTTGAGCCAGCTTTCGACGATCACCGCGAGACCCGCTGCGTTCAGACCGATCACGAAGCGGATCAGCACCAGCAGTGGTGCGTCTGCGGCGAAGTAAAGGCCGAGGATCGCAACCGCCTTCATGCCGGCGAATGCCGCGTAGGCACGCTCGAGGCCGACCGGCGCTATCAGCCGATGAGCGTAGAGGCAGCCGACGAGAAACCCGACCGCTTCCGCGGTCGCGAGCAGGCCGATGACGGAGGGGCTCAGCCCCTGCGCGGAAAACCTAAGCGGCAGCAGCGTCGCGAGTATGCCGACGCCAAGGTACAGCAGTGCGGTGCTGATGAGGGGCGGAGCGACGCGCCACGACAGCCCCGTGCGCCTGGCGGCGGCGAGCGGTGTCGGCAGTGTGGAGGTCGCGCGGTTCATTTTCGTGCTCGGTGAGCTCGGCTGGCGGCAGCGCACGCAGACGCGTCGCGACGCGCGACCCGCTGCGTGAATTCCACCATTTCGGCCGACTACACATAATCGATCAATTCCGAAAAAATCCCGTCGAATTATGCCCTAGTTTGCGC
>JAFAKO010000080.1 GCA_019235245.1 Gammaproteobacteria bacterium | reverse complement strand
AGGTCGAGCTCGAGGAACTCGGGCAGATCCTTCGGCAGGCAGCTCACCTCGACATCGGCGCGCATGTGCGAGACCACCCCGCCCTGGGTCTTCACACCCGGGGAGACGCTCTCGCCCTTGAAGTGGATGGGCAGGCGGATGCGGATGGCCTCGTTCTCCACCACGCGCTGCAGGTCGACGTGCACCACGAAGTTCTTCGCCGGATGCATCTGCACGTCCTTGATGATGGCTTCCTGCGTCGCCTCGCCGATTTTCAGCCGCACGATCGAGGAATAGAAACGCTCATCGCTGATCATCGTCAGCAGGTTCTGCTGGTCGAGGACCAGGCGCTGGGGATCCTGATGAGCGCCGTAGAGAATGGCGGGAACTTTTCCGGCGTGACGCAGGCGGCGGCTCGCACCCTTGCCTTGCGTCCCGCGGATGTCCGCGCCGAAGGTGAACGAAATACGCATGATTCAGAGTCTCCGTTGATTGACTGACGCGGCGCGGGTTCGCGACCAAACCCACACCTCCTGGAAAGCTTCAATCGACATACAGCGAGCTCACCGAGCCCTCATCGAGAATCCGCCGGATGGTCTCGGCCAGCAACTCCGCCACCGACAATTGGCGAATGCGCCCGGCGCCGCGCGCCGCGGCGCTCAAGGGGATCGTGTCGGTCACCACCAGCTCATCGAGCGCCGACTGCGAGATGCGCTCGACGGCACCCCCCGAGAGTACCGGGTGAGTGATATAGGCCACGACTTTCACCGCCCCCGCATCCTTCAGTGCCTGCGCCGCCTGGCACAGCGTGCCGGCGGTGTCGACCATGTCGTCGACCAGTATGCAGGTCTTGCCTTCGACTTCGCCGATGATGTTCATCACCTTCGACTCGTTCGGGCGCGGCCGCCGCTTGTCGATGATGGCGAGATCCGCATCGTCGAGGCGCTTGGCGAAGGCGCGCGCGCGCGCCACGCCGCCGACATCCGGCGAGACCACGATCGGGTCGTCGTACGCCTGCTTCCAGGCATCGCCGAGCAGCACCGGTGAGGCGTAGACGTTGTCCACCGGGATGTCGAAGAACCCCTGGATCTGGTCCGAGTGCAGATCGATGGTCAGCAGCCGGCTGATGCCCGCGCTGGACAACATGTTGGCCACCAGCTTGGCGGTGATCGCCGAGCGCGTCGCCCGCGGCCGCCGGTCCTGGCGCGAGTAGCCGAAGTACGGCACCACCGCGGTGATGCGCGCCGCGGAGGCGCGCCGCGCCGCATCCACCATCACCAGCAGCTCCATGAGACTGTCGTTGGCCGGCGGGCAGGTCGATTGCACGATGAACACATCGCGGCCGCGCACGTTCTCCATCAGCTCGATGTTGATCTCGCCATCGCTGAAGCGGCCGGCGTAGGCGCGCCCGAGCGGTATCTGCAGGCTGCGCGCAATGTCCTGTGACAACGCCGGGGTGGCATTGCCTGCAAACAGAGCCAGTGTGTCGCTGGTGCTCATGAGCGTGCGATGCTCGCTACCTCCCGCTTCCCCTGGCGAGTTGGCTGGGGTGGAAGGATTCGAACCTCCGTATGGCGGGATCAAAACCCGCTGCCTTACCACTTGGCGACACCCCAGCATTTCCGCCCGGGCGGAAAACGGTGCGGGCGCGCATCTTACTGCGGCTTCAGCCGCGCTGCCCGCGTTGCCGGAGCTGCTCGTGCACCGGCGAGCGGTTCAGTCCGCGGGCGACGAAGCTCATCCAGCGGTCGGGAACACGCGCCGCGACCCGCTCGGCCTCGGCCGCGCTCGCGCGCGCCGTGAAGACGCATGAGCCGGTGCCGGTCAGTCGCGCGCTACCCTCGCGGGCCAGCCAATCGAGCGCCTTCGCCACTTCCGGGGCGCGTGCCCGCACCACCGGCTCGCAGTCGTTGCGGCCGCCCGACTGAAAAAAGGCGCGTATTGTGATGAGCGGGGAATTTCGTGTCAATTCAGGGCTCTGGAACACCTCCCGGGTGCTCATGCCCACCCCGGGATAGATGATGACGTACCACGCCTCGGGGAGCTCCACCGGCGTGAGCCGCTCCCCCACCCCTTCCGCCCAGGCCGAGAAACCCTGAATAAAAACAGGGACATCCGCTCCCAGCGGCAGCGCCAGCGTGCCGAGCTCATCGAGGCTCAGCCCACAGCCCCAGAGCTGATTGAGCGCCAGGAGCGTCGTCGCGGCATCGGAGCTGCCACCGCCGAGGCCTGCGCCCTGAGGGATTCGCTTGTGAACCTGGAGCTCCGCGCCCCGCTGCGTCCCGGTCAGCTTCTGCAGCGCGAGCGCGGCCTGGAACGTGAGGTCGGCCTCGGGAGCCACGCCCGCAGGTCCGCTCGGGCGCTCGATCCGCCCGTCCTCCCGGGGCGAGATGGTGATGGTGTCGTGGAGGTCGATGAGTTGAAACAGCGTCTGCAGCTCGTGATAACCGTCCGCGCGGCGGCCGGTCACGTGCAGGAACAGATTCAGCTTCGCCGGCGCCGGCCAGTGGCTGATGGCCGCTGCGACGCTCATCGCTGCCAGTCATCCACCAGCAGTCGTACGCGCACCGCGTCCCGTTGCAGCGTCATGCGCGCCGGCAGCACTTCCCCGCTCATGGCGGCGTAGCTCTGATACTCCACGCGCCAGCCCTGCTGCACGAGCGCGGCGAGGCGCTGTTGCGCGGGATCGAGCGATTCCTCGACCGGCTGCGCGGGATCCGGAACGCCGAGCACCCAGTAGCGCAGCGATGCGAGCGGCGGATCGAACCCGAGCCGGGCGGCGAGCTCCGCGTGTGCGGCGCTGCTCTCGATGCGCTCGCCATGCGCGGTGAGCACGGTGAGCTCATCGCCGCTCGCGCTGATCTGGGCGCCACCGACACCGAGTGGGCCCTCGAGCGCGAGCTCCGAACGATCGCCCTGCTGCGTCCAGCGCAAGCTGGCGTTGAAGCCCTCATCGCCCGCCGCGACCGCCACCCGGCCGCGCAGATGGAAGCTCTGCAGCGACTGCAGCTGCGTGCGCCGTGCGTCCCAGCTCTCCGCGGGCGGTGGCGGCGGCGCGGGCGGCAGCGAGCGGCAGCCGGCCAGCACGGCGAGCAACGCCGCGCCGAGCCGCAGGCCGCTACTTTGCATCGGGGATGAGCCGCTTGATGGTCGCTTTGAGTGGTTTTGAATCGGGGTCGCGCGCCAGCGCCGAGGCCCAGACGCGGCGAGCTTCCGCCTGCTGGCCGCTCACCCACAGTGCCTCGCCCCAGTGCGAGGCGATCTCGGGATCGTGACCGAGCGCGTACGCATGCGCGAGAGTGACTGCCGCACCGTGCGCATCACCCTGGCGGAACTGCACCCAGCCCAGGCTGTCGATGGCCGCCGGGTTGTCCGGCATCACGGTGAGCGCGCGGCGGATCAGGGTCTCCGCATGCGAGAGCTCGAGAGTGTGATCGGCGAGGGTGTAGCCGAGGGCGTTGAGGAGCGTCGGATCGTCCGGTCGCTCGCTCAGCATGTGCTCGAGCGCGTCGACCGACTCGTGCACCCGCCCGGCCTGCTCGAGAATCACCGCCCGATCGTACTTGATGGAGGGATGCTGGGGATGGCGCTCGAGAGCCGTCGTCAGCAGCGTCAGTCCCGCGTCCGCTTCGCCGTGATCGGCGAGCAGCCGCGCCTTCGCGAGTGTCAGGTCGAGCTCGTCCTCGGGGTGATCGGCGGCGTAGTCATCGAGCAGCGCCAGCGCCTCGGTGCGCGCGCTGCGATCGAGCAGCAGCGCCGCCGCGCGCGAGCGCGCCGGCACCGCGACCGAGGAGTCGTACAGGCGCCGGTAGGCGGCGATGGCGCCCTCGGGGTCGCCGTCGCGGGCGGCAATGTCGGCGAGATAGAGCTGCGCGGCATCGTTGGCTTCGCCGCTCGAGACCAGGTCGGTGAAGCGCTGGCGCGCCTCCTTCATGTCACCGGAATTGAAGGCCAGCAGCGCGAGACGGCGATCGACCTCGCCCTGCGGGGCTCCGGCCGCACGCAGCTGCTCGAGCTGCTGATGCGCTTCCTCGCTGCGATCGAGCGAGGCCAGCACCTCGGCGAGCTCGAAACCGCCCCGGGTCGCGTCATCGGCCTGCGCGCGGCGCGCCGTCGCCACCGCCTGCGCCGCATCGCCGCGCATGACATAACCGCGCGCCATCACCCGCAGGGCGGCGAGATCCTTGGGATCGAGCTGCAGGGCACGCTGCGCGTAACCCTGGGCCCGCTGTCCGTCGTAGGCAGCGAGCGCGAGCTCACCGAGCAGCGTCCAGGTGTCGGTCGAATTGGCGGTCGGCTCGAGTGCGCCGCTCATGGCGATGAGCACCGCGCTGGCGTCGGACTCCTCGAGCAGGATCTGCGTGAGCTCGTTGATGCTCTTCGAGGCGCGCTGCTGCGCGCGGCTGTGGGCACGGTCAGCACCGGCCACCCCGGGTACGGGCGATGACTGTCCCCGGCCGGGTGGCACCGCGCTCGCGCCCGCGGACTGCTCCTCGACGCGCCAGAAATCCGCGATGGCGGTACGCGCCTCGGCGGTGCGGTAAAACTTCAACGCCACGGCGGCATAGAGCGCGTTGGCTTCGCGATCGTTGGGTGCGAGCGCGCGCCAGCGCGTCGCCGCCTGCCAGGCGGCGGGCAGATGCTCGCAGGCCATCGCCACCTGGGTCGCGCGCCGCGCGAGCTGCACGTTGGCCGCCGGAAGCGAGGCCGCCTGCGCGTACTTCTCCGACGCCGCGCGGCACTCGCCGCCCTTGAGGTCGGACTCGGCCACGAGCGCCAG
Organism: Gammaproteobacteria bacterium; assembly: GCA_019235245.1. GTDB lineage: Bacteria > Pseudomonadota > Gammaproteobacteria > Steroidobacterales > Steroidobacteraceae > 13-2-20CM-66-19. Next base: position 2,510 of record JAFAKO010000080.1, on the reverse strand, counting down.
CGCCGCCGGATCCTGGTGCGCACTGGCCGCGGAGGACTTGCCCGGCTGGTTGCTGACGCAGGCGCTCAGCAGCGCCACGGCGAGTGCCGCCGCGCACACATGCGGCGAAATACGGTAAATGCCGTCCATTGCTGACACCTTATCACTATAGGGGCTCGGGCAGCCCTCCGCACTGCGTAACTTGTCACAAAGCGCAAACATCCCCGAGAATGCCGCGCTCGCGGTTGCCGGGCGCAAGCGGCGCTCGGTCCAGCACGGCGCCCGGGCCCGGCGCTGCCACCTCTGCCCCGTCCACGACCATGAAGGACTCCATCCGCCAGCGCCTGCAGAAACTTTCCGACCGCTCCGAGGAGGTCGGCAGGCTGCTCTCGAGCGAGGAGATGGCCGGCGGCTCACGGGAGTTCCGCGAGCTGTCGCTCGAGTACGCGCGTCTGCAGCCGCTCGCCGGGCGGCTGCAGCGCTATCACGACCTCGAGCGGGATCTGCGGACCGCGCGCGAGCTGGAGAGCGATGCCGATGCAGGCATGCGCGCGCTCGGCAGCGAAGAGGTGGCACGGCTCACGCGCGAGCTCGAGGCCGAGGAGCTCGAGCTGCACCGCCTGCTGCTGCCGAGCGATCCGCGCGATGAGCGCAACATATTCCTGGAAGTGCGTGCCGGCACCGGTGGCGATGAGGCCGCGATCTTCGCCGGTGACCTGTTCCGCATGTACGCCCGCTACGCCGAATCGAAGGGCTTCAGCACCGAGGTGCTGAGCGAGAGCCCCGGCGAGCACGGCGGCTATCGCGAGATCATCAGCCGCATCGCCGGCCGGGGCGCCTTCTCGCGGCTCAAGTTCGAATCCGGGACGCACCGCGTGCAGCGCGTGCCGGCCACCGAGGCGCAGGGTCGCATCCACACCTCCGCGTGCACCATCGCCATCCTTCCCGAGCTCGATGAGGTCGAGGAAGTCGCGATCAATCCGGCGGATCTGCGCATCGACACCTACCGCTCCTCCGGCGCCGGCGGCCAGCATGTCAACAAGACCGATTCCGCGGTACGCATCACGCATCTGCCGAGCGGCATCGTGGTGGAATGCCAGGATGAGCGTTCCCAGCACAAGAACCGCTCACGTGCCATGGCGCTGCTGCGTGCCCGGCTGCTCGCCGCCGAGCAGGAGAAGCAGCAGAGCGCGCAGGCACAGTCGCGCCGCCTGCAGGTCGGCAGTGGCGACCGCTCCGAGCGCATCCGCACCTACAACTTCCCGCAGGGACGCGTGACCGATCACCGCATCAACCTGACGCTGTACCGTCTCGCGCAGATCATGGACGGCGATCTCGATGAGCTGATCGACGCCCTGCAGCAGGAGTACCAGGCAGAGCTGCTCGCGGAGGAGTCATGAGCTCGCTCCCGGAGCTCAACGTCGCGAGTGTCACCGGGATCGAGGTCGCCCTGCCGGTGGCGGGGCCGGGAGCGCGCTCGCTCGCCTTCATCATCGACTGGCACATCCGCGTGGTGCTGGCGATCGCCTGGTACGTGCTGGCGGCGCTCATCTACAACGGCGGCTTCTCGCTGCATGCGCCCGCGGGCTACGGCCAGGCGTGGTTCGGCGTCGTGCTGCCCGCGCTCGCCATCTATTTCCTCTATCACCCGGCGGTGGAGGTGGTGCTGCACGGACGCACACCCGGCAAGCGCAGCGCCGGGATCCGCATCGTGACGCGCGCGGGCGGTGCGCCGGGGATCGGTGCCCTGCTGGTGCGCAACGTCTTCCGCCTCATCGACAGCCTGCCGGTGGCGTACGGCGTCGGACTGACGCTCATGATGCTGACGCGCGAGAGTCTGCGCTGCGGCGACATGGCCGCGGGGACCCTGCTCGTGTACCAGCGTGCTGCCGCGGATGTGGAGCTGCTGCAGAACGCCGCCGAGCGCGTCGGCAAGCTCGACAGCGTCGGCGCGGAGATCGCCGCGGACCTGCTGCAGCGCTGGCCGACGCTCGTGCCGGAGGCACGCGTGCGCCTGGCGCGTCAGCTGCTGCAGCACTACCTCGGTGCCGCCGCCGACCTCAGCGAGGGCGATGAGCTGCAGTGGCGCTCGCGGGTCGAGCGACTGGCACGCCCGGAATGACCGGCGTCGTGGACGCCGCGCGCCAGCGGGCGCTCGCCGCCGCGCTGCTCGCGCGTGCCCGCGACTGGCAGTCGGCCGAGGCGCGCGCGCGCAAGTTCGATCACGGGCGTGGCGATGATGTCGCCGATGCCGTGCGGCTCGCCGATGACTATCGGCTGCTGGCGCATGACCTGGCGAGGGCGCGCGCCCTGATGCCGGCGAGCCGCACGCGCGCCTACCTCGAGCGTGCCTACGGGCACGCGCACGCCACCCTGCACCATGGTGCGTGGCGCGCCGGCAGTGCGTTGCGCCAGGTGTTCGTCACGGAATTACCCGCCGCGGTCCGCTGGCTGGTGCCCTACCTCATCTCGAGCACGCTCATCTTCCTGCTGGCAGCCTGCGCGGGTTACGCACTCGTGCATCGCTACCC
>JAFAKO010000325.1 GCA_019235245.1 Gammaproteobacteria bacterium | reverse complement strand
GAGGCGGCGCAACGCGTGCCGGTGACGCCGGATCCCGCGCGCCACGTCATTGCCCACGTGTTCAAGGTGTCCATCGATCCCTACGTGGGCAAGCTCGGGGTACTGCGCGTGCACCAGGGCACCATCCGGCCCGGCAGCCAGCTGTTCGTGGGCGATGCGCGCAAGCCGATCAAGATCGCACATCTGTTCCGCATGCTGGGCAAGGACACCGCGGAAATCACCGCGGCGGTACCCGGCGACATCTGCGCCATCGCCAAGGTCGATGAGCTGCACCTCGACGCCGTGCTGCACGACTCGCACGATGAGGACCAGTACCATCTGAAGCCGGTGGCCTTCCCGCCGGCGATGCTCGGCACGGCCATCGAGCCGGAGCGGCGCGGAGATGAGCAGCGCCTCGCCGACACCCTGCACAAGCTCACCGCCGAGGATCCGTGCGTGCGCATCGAGCACCATGCGGCGGTGAACGAGACGGTGCTCTACGGTATGGGCGAGTTTCATCTGCGGGTACTGCTCGAGCGCATGACCGAGCGCTACGGGGTGCACGTGAAGACCCACCCGCCCAGCATCCCCTACCGCGAGACCATCACGCGTCCCGCCGACGGGCACTGCCGCCACAAGAAGCAGACCGGCGGTGCCGGTCAGTTCGGCGAGGTGTTTCTGCGGGTCGAGGCGCTCGGCCGCGGCGTGGGGTTCGAGTTCGTCGACGATGTGGTGGGTGGCGCGATCCCCGGCCAGTACATCCCGGCCGTGGAGAAAGGTGTCCGCCAGGTGCTCACCGAGGGGGCACTCGCGGGCTTTCCCATCCAGGACGTGCGCGTGACCGTCTACGACGGCAAGCACCACGCCGTCGACTCCAAGGAAGTGGCCTTCGTGTCCGCGGGACGCAAGGCATTTCTCGATGCCCTGCAGAAGGCTTCGCCCATCGTGCTCGAGCCGATCATGCGCCTGGAGATCGTCGCTCCGGCGAGTGCCATCGGCGACATCACCGGCGATCTCGCCACCAAGCGGGCGCGCATCAATGGCAACAGCACGCTCCCCGGGCAGCGCGCGACCGTCAACGCCTTCGTGCCGCTCGCGGAGATCTCCGAGTACCAGTCACGCCTCAAGGCGCTCACCGGCGGGCAGGGCGCCTACACCATGGAGCTCAGCCACTACGACCCCGTGCCGGCGCGCAAGCAGCAGGAGCTGGTGCAGGCGTGGCGTCCGCGCTCGGAGGAGGAGTAGGCGGGCGAGCGGCGCCGGTTGTCATAACGCGCTGCGCTTTGTCATAACGCCCGCGCTCTTTATCGGCGAGCGTTCCTGCGTACACTGGTGTCGGAGGACACACCATGAGAGTCGCCGTGTACTGCGCGCTCGCACTGCTTGCCCTCGGCGCACCGGGTATCACGCGCTTCGCAGCCCTCGCGCGCTGCGGCAGCCCACCGGTCGAGGCCGAGCCCGTGCGCGCGAAGCCGAGCTCCTTTGCGCCGCACGCGGGCTCGCAGAATCGCGTCTACGGCCAGCCGATCCAGCCGCGCATTCTCAAGCCGCGGCCGAAGAAGAAGGAACCCGAGCTGCGCAGCGCTCCGCTTCCCGAGTCCTAGCGGTCACTGCGCCGCGGGCTTCTTCCAGCTCACCGCATCGCCGTTCTGCAGGCCGAGCTTCGCCGCCTGCCCGCCCCGCAGCTCGAGCACTGCGGACACCGGCGTGTCCGAGCTCAGCGTCTGCAGCGAAAGCGGCGCCGCCCGCTGGATGATCTTGGTCACGCGCCCGTGCGCGTCGATGAACAGCATGTCGAGCTCGATGTACGTGTTCTTCATCCACATGTTCTCGATCCGCGGCGGCATCACTGGAAACACCATGCCCATGGTCTCGGGGAGGTCGCTGACGAACATCAGCCCCTGGGCCGAGCGTTCCGGGGTATCGGCCACCCAGACCTGAAAAGGAAACTTGTGCACCTGGCCGCCGCCCTGGTGGGTGATCTCGAGCGTGGTGCGCGGGAAGGTTGCCAGATCGAGCGGGCGCCCCGGCTCCTGCGCGTGCAGCCCGGCCATGCTCAGTCCCGCTACCAGGGTCGGCCACGATCGGCGTGCTCGCTGCTGCGACATGAGTCAGTTCCTGTTACTCGAACACCGCGGTGCCGGCGAAGTCGAAGCGGTCGACGAGGATGCGCGCGTCGCTGTTGAGCGTGCTCGCCGGCGCGATGCAGAAGCCGCGGGCGATGATGCGCCAGACGCGCTTCGGACCGCCGAGCGCGCCGACGCGTTCCTGGCGAAGGTCATCCACCGTGCAGTGATCCGCGCCGCGGGTCGCGAACAGTCGTGCCTCACCCTCGAAGATCACGGTGAGGTTGGTCGGCAGATCGTGGCCGGCGACCCCCTCGCGCATCGACCCGACGCCGAACACCAGCCGCGTGCGCCGGCCATCCCCGTGCGGCGGTCCGGCGAAGCTGACGCGTACACCGCTGCCATCGGGTCGCGGGCCGCCATCGCACTCGATCTCGGTGTTGTTCCAGTCGATGTCGAGATTGAGCGCCCCGCGGATACGCGCGCGCAGGTAGCCGTCGCCGGTCGGCAGGCAACCGTGCGAGGTCGCGACGCCGGCCTTGCTGTCGCCGGTGTGCGCATCGCCGGCGTATACCCGGAGCGTCCACGCGACCACGGCGAGCAGGCACAGCAGGAGCAGGGAACGACGCAACACAGGCGGGAGTGTAACCCGCTGGCGCCGCGCCACGGCACGCGTCACGCCGCCGGCTCGACGAGCAGCGATTTCGCCAGCCGTGCGTGGCCGCGGGCAATGGCGCGGGCCAGGTGCATGAGCAGCGTCACCAGAAGCACCCCCAGCACGCCGAGGAGGAGGGACGTGAGCAGTGAATGGTCGGCAACCGCGATATCCCCGATCCGCGCATCGTCGGAGAACAGTACCGTGTCGTGCAGCAGCCCCAGCGATTGCGCGACAGCGAGGAAGGGCGTGGCGGTGAACGCCAGCCCCACCGCCAGCACCGTGACTGCGACGGTGAAATAGATGATTCCGAGCGGCAGCATGAGCAGCAGGTAGAGCAGCGTGGTCCAGGTGCGCACATCCTTCATCATGTCGCCGATGCGGCGCAGCCAGCCGCCGGGGGGCCCCGGATGCACCGGCCGGCGCGGCATGCGCTCGCCGGTCGTCGCCTCGAGCAGCCGCCCCTCGCCGAGCGCAATCACCCGCGCGATGCCGATGAAGGCCAGAAAGAAGGGAATGCCGATCACCAGCACAGCGAACCCGGCCGAGAGCGCGAGTCCGGTGACGACGAAGGTGAAATACACGATGCCGGTCGCGAGTGTCAGCAGCATATAAAAGAGTGAGGTGTAGGCGCGCACGTCCATGAACACCGCGAAGAAGCGCCGTATGCCGCTGCGCTGTGCGGTGGCGGATGGCGCCGGCGGCCGCAGGGCCGCCTTCACCTTGACTTCGGTGTCGCGATAAGCCGCGGCCACCTCGTCGGGCGCGCCGTAGGTGCTCGCGATCAGCTCGAGCACGTCCGCCTCGGAGCGCTCGGGATGAGCGGCCAACTCCGCACGCAGGTACTCCTCCGCGTCGTACAGCGCATCCTGCACGAGGGCGGCATCCTCACCGGCCAGCGCGCCGCGCAGCTGCTTCAGATACTCATCGATCGAGCGGGGAGCATTGGCACTCATGACTCGGTTCCTTCGGTGAAGCGATCGACGAAGCCGCGCGTCTGCCGCCAGATCTCGCTCCACTGGCGAAGCACGGCGCGCCCCTCCTCGGTGATGCGGTAATAGCGGCGCGGAGGACCTGCGTAGGACGGTACGACGCGACTGGTGAGGAGACCCCCCGCGGCGAGCGCCCGCAGGACCGGATAAATCGTTCCCTCCTTGAACAGGGGCTCCCCCTGGTTCGCGCGCTGCAGGCGCTTGGCGATCTCGTAGCCGTAGAGGTCTTCAGGGCTTCCTGCGAGCACCGCGAGCAAAACGAGTGCGACGAGCCCTGCATTCAGGTCTTTCTGGAATTTTCGTGCCTGACTATCATCCACTGCAGGCTATTATTAAGTGCACACTACTATTAGTCAACTAATACTGTGACATCTCCATAAGTGGGGGCGCCGTTGGGTGAGCCCTGCCGCCCGGGCACGAGGGGACGTCGCGAGCTCATGCGCATGAGTCACGCGCACGTGGTGTGCGCATTGGTCATGCGCAGGGGAATGCGCAGCCTCAATGCGCACGGGTCATGCGCATCTCTCATGCGCACGGGTCATGCGCATCTCTCATGCGCACGGACCATGCGCATACCTCATGCGCACGCCCAGTGCGCATCCGTCCTCAGGCTCCCGTTGCACTCTGCCTCGCGAGGGCTTTGCCGCCGGGGGCGGCCGGGCGGGCTGCTAGACTCCGGCGGTCCCTCTCGCCGAAAGCCCATGGATGAGAAACTCGCTTCTCGAAATCACTCCCATCGTTCCTGGGAGCCTCGCCCGTCTGTCCGAGCTCGCGGCGAATCTGTTCTTCAGCTGGCATCGCCCGATCCGCGCGCTTTTCGAGGACCTGGATCCGGAGCTGTGGAAGCAGACCAACGGCAACCCGCGTCTGGTGCTCCGTTGCCTGAACCAGAGGAGCCTCGAGAGCCACGCGGCGGATGAGTCGTACCTCGCCCGATACCACAAGGCGCTGCAGACACTCGATGCTTACCTGCGGCTCGCCGCGGGCGAGGGGACCCTCGTGGCCTACTTCTGCGCCGAGTACGGGTTTCACGAGAGCTTCCCCATCTACTCCGGCGGCCTCGGCGTGCTCGCCGGCGATTACTGCAAGGCGGCGAGCGACGAGCGCGCGAACTTCGTGGCCGTGGGCCTGCTGTACGAGCAGGGTTATTTCACCCAGACGGTCGATACCGACGGTGTGCAGCACGCCGAGTATCTCGAGCACGACCCGCGCGATCTGCCCGTCGAGCCGGTGCGTACCCCCGATGGCGACTGGGTCAAGGTGAGCGTGCGGGTCGCGGCGCGCGATGTCGTCGCGCGCGTGTGGAAGGCCCAGGTCGGGCGGGTACCGGTATATCTGCTCGATACCAACTGCGCCGAAAACGCCCCCTCCGACCGCGACATCACGCATCGTCTGTACGGTGGCGACGAATCGACGCGCGTGCGCCAGGAGATGATCCTCGGGATCGGCGGCGTGCGAGCGCTGCGGGCGGTCGGGGTACAGCCTGCCGTCTGGCACCTCAACGAAGGGCACGCGGCCTTCCTCATTCTCGAGCTGCTGCGCGAGCACCTCGGCCAGGGACTGCCGTTCAACGCGGCGCTCGAAGCGGTGGCGGCGGAGTGCGTCTTCACCACCCACACTCCGGTCGCGGCCGGTCACGATGCCTTCGGCCTCGAGCTCATCGTGCAGCACTTCGAGGGCTTCATCCGCGAGCTGGGAATTCCCGCCGAGCGCTTTCTCGAGCTGGCGCGTGCGCCGTCGGCGCCGGGGCTCTTCAACATGACGCGCCTCGCACTCAATGGCACCCGTCACGTCAACGGGGTGAGCCGGATCCACGGTGCGGTGTCCGCCAGGCTATGTGCCGACCAGTGGCCGGAAGTGCGCCCCGAGGACAACCCGGTGGGCTTCGTCACCAACGGCGTGCACGTGCCCACCTTTCTGCATCAGCGCTGGATGGAGTTCTTCGACCGCGAGCTCGGCGCCGACTGGCGCGAGCGGCTGCGTGATCCGCAGTTCTGGCGCGCTCTCGAGCAGGTGCCCGATGAGCGCTACTGGGCCACCTCGCAGGACGTGAAGTCCCGCATGCTCGTGAACGTGCGCGAGCGGCTGCAGCGCGAGTACGAGCGCAAGGGCGGCAGTCCCGCACAGCTGCGCCACATCACCCGACTCCTGGACCCGCAGCGGCCCGACGTGCTGACCCTCGGCTTCGCGCGGCGCTTCGCGACCTACAAGCGTGCGACACTGCTCCTGCGCGATCGCGCGCGGCTCGCCCGGCTCATCAACGGGGCCGGGCGGCCGGTCGTGCTGCTGTTCGCGGGCAAAGCGCACCCGGCAGATGAACCCGGCAAACAGGTGTTGCGCGAGCTGCGCCAACTGATGATGAGCCAGGAGTTCCTCGGGCGTGTCATCTTCCTCGAGGACTACGATCTGCAGCTTGCGCGCAGCCTGGTGTCCGGTGTGGACGTGTGGCTCAACAACCCCATCGCGCCGCTCGAGGCGAGCGGTACTTCCGGCATCAAGGCGGCGATCAATGGCCGGCTCAATGTCAGCATCCTCGATGGCTGGTGGGCGGAGGGCTGGGCCCAGGACAACGGTTGGGGCATCCCGCCGGCGAACGTGCAGGATCCCGAGCGGCGCGACGCGCTCGAGGCCGAGCTCATCCTCGGTACGCTCGCAGAGGAGGTCCTGCCGCTCTATTACGACCGCGACGATACCGGCTGCCCGCGGGACTGGGTCAAGCGCAGCAAGCGGGCCATGATGACGGTCATTCCGCGCTTCAACATGCGGCGGGTACTGTTCGATTACACCCGCGGACTCTACGCCCCGGCCGCCAGTCAGTACCGGCGCCTCGCGGCGGATGGCTTCACCGGTGCGCGCACGCTCGCCGACTGGAAGCAGCGGGTGCGCGCGGCGTGGCCCAAGGTGAGTCTTAAGCTGCTCAGCGACGCCGGGCGCGATCTGCCGCGCGGCGAGCGGCTGCGCGTGCGCGTGGCGGCGGCCCTCAACGGCCTCGCCCCCGCCGACGTGCAGGTCGAGTTCGCGGCGCGGCGGCTGCTGCCGGTGGCCGATCTCTCGCCTCCGCCGCTTTCCTCCTACGGGCAGGAGCCCTACGACGGCTTGTGGCAGGCGGCCCTGGCGGCCACCGATGAGCAGGATGCCGACGGCGCGGTGGTGTTTGCGCTCGATGTCGAGCCGCCGCAGTGCGGGCAGTTCCGTACCGAGGTGCGCATCTATCCCCGGCACGAGCTGCTGTCACATCCCTTCGAGCTTGGGCTGATGAAGTGGTTGTGATGTCCGGGTGTTGCGCCAACTGCGGGCCTTGAGTTGTAGTAAGGGCCATGTCACGTCAGCCCGCACGTGCTTCCTCCGGACGTTACGTCAGCCGCCTCACCGGCGGCACGCTGGCGATCATCATGGCCGGCGGCCGCGGCGAGCGGCTCGGGGATCTCACCGCGCACCGCTGCAAGCCGGCCACGCCCTTCGGCGGCAAGTTCCGCATCGTCGATTTCGTGCTCTCCAACTGCGTCAACTCCGGCATCCGCCAGATCTCCATCCTGACGCAGTACAAGGCGCAGTCGCTCATCCAGCACGTGCAGCACGGCTGGAGCTACCTGCGGGGCGAGTTCGGCGAGTTCATCGAGGTGGTGCCCGCGCAGCAGCAGCTCGGCCCCGTCTGGTACCGGGGCACCGCGGATGCCGTGCATCAGAACATCGAGCTGATCCTCAGCCACCGGCCCAAGCACGTGCTGGTGCTCGCCGGCGACCACATCTACAAGATGGACTACGGCCCGATGATCGCCTACCACGTGGAGAAGGGCGCGGACATCACGGTGGGCGTGGTGGAGGTGCCGGCGCAGGAATCGCGCCACTATGGGGTGCTGACCGCGACCGAATGGAATCGGGTCACCAAGTTCGCGGAGAAGCCGGCGACTCCTGACACCCTGCCGAGCCGGCCCGACACGATCCTCGCCTCGATGGGCATCTATGTGTTCAACACGCGGCTGCTCGAGACGGTGCTCGCCGCGGACGCCGCCAACGAGGCCTCCGGCCACGACTTCGGCAAGAACATCCTCCCGGAGGCTATCGACGCCAACCGCCAGGTATTCGCCTACCCATTCCAGGACGTGAAGACCCGTGCGCAGAGCTACTGGCGCGACGTCGGCACCATCGACGCCTACTACGATGCCAACCTCGAGCTCGTGCACGTGCGCCCGGAGCTCAACATCTACGACGAGGACTGGCCGATCTGGACCTACCAGGTGCAGCAGCCACCGGCGAAGTTCGTGCTCGACGAGGAAGGCCGCCGCGGCAGCGCCATCAACTCCATGGTGTCCGGCGGCTGCATCATCTCCGGAGCGGTGGTGCGCGAATCGTTGCTGTTCTCCAACGTGCGGGTCGAGGAACGCAGCAACATCTACCGCTCGGTCATCCTGCCGAACGCGGAGATCGGCCGTAACTGCGTGATACGCGGCGCCATCGTCGATGAGGGCGGTGAGATTCCCGACGGCACCACCATCGGCGTCGACCGCGAGTCCGATGCGCATCGCTTTCACGTCACCGAGAAGGGCGTGGTGCTCGTCACCCCCGACATGCTGCGCGCCCTGCGCAGCGCCCCGCGATGACTGCAGCGGCGCGTCTGCCGGTGATCCTGCTGTGGCACATGCACCAGCCGCAGTATCGCGACGCGCTCACCGGGCGCTACGCGCTGCCGTGGACGTACCTGCACGCGGTCAAGGACTACACCGACATGGCGGCCCACCTCGAAGGCAACCGCGAGGCGCGCTGCGTGGTGAATTTCACGCCACTGCTGATCGAGCAGCTCGAGGAGATCTCCGCGCGCATCACCGCGCACCTCGAGGGCGGCAGCGCCCTGCCCGATCCGATCCTGGCGCTGCTCGGACCCGAGAGCGTGCCGACCGATCCGGTGGTGCGGCTCGAGTTGTTGCGTGGCTGCCTGCGCGCCCAGCGCAAGCAGATGATCGAGCGCTTCGGACCGTACCTGGAGCTAGCGACCATTGCCGAGACGCTCGGCACGCCGGAGCGCGTGAGCTACGCCTCGGATCAGTTCATCCACGATCTGGCCGTCTGGTACCACCTCGCCTGGCTCGGCGAGACCGTGCGTCGCGCCGATCCCCTGGTCGCCCACCTCACCGAGCGTGGCCGCGAGTTCACCTCCGCCGAGCGCCGCTCGCTGCTCGAGCTGATCGGGCGCCTGGTCGGCGAAGTGATTCCCCGCTACCGGCAGCTCGCCGAGCGCGGCCAATGCGAGCTGTCGGTGACGCCGTATGGCCATCCGATCATCCCGCTGCTGCTCGACTTTCAGTGCGCGCGCGACGCCGTGCCGCGGATGATGTTGCCTGTTCACGCCGGTTACCCGCAGGGCGCTGCGCGTGCGCGCTGGCACATCGAGGAGGCGATCCGGGTCTTCACCCGCGCCTTCGGTGCAGCCCCGCGCGGCTGCTGGCCGGCCGAGGGCGCGATCAGCGGGGCCACGCTCGAGCTGCTCGCGAGCGTCGGCGGCTTCCGCTGGACGGCGAGCAGCTCCGCGGTGCTGCGTAACAGCCTCGCCCTGAGCGGCGCCGAGGCCGCGCGGGACCTGCAGGCCTATAACCGGCCTTATCGGCTCGGCACGAGCGGCATGAGCTGCTTTTTCCGCGACGACGCGCTCTCCGACCTCATCGGCTTCACCTACGCGACCTGGCACGGCGATGACGCCGCAGCCAACCTCGTGAACGAGCTGCAGCAGCTCGTGCAGGATTACGCGCCGGGGGGCAAGCACGCCGTGCTCATCGCGCTCGATGGCGAGAATGCCTGGGAGCATTATCCCTTCAACGGTTACTATTTTCTGCGCGCGCTGTACGAGCAGCTCGCCGACCATCCGCTGCTCGAGCTCACGACGCTGTCGGACTGCCTGGAGCGCGGTATCGAGCCGCTGCCGCTGCCGCAGGTGTGTGCCGGCAGCTGGGTACACGGGACGCTGGCGACCTGGATCGGTGATGAGGCGAAGAACCGCGCCTGGGACCTGCTGTGCGATGCCAAGGAGGCCTATGACCGCACCATGCGCGAGACGAGCGATCCGCTCGAGCAAGCCGCCGCCGTCCGACAACTGGCTCTGTGCGAGAGCTCGGACTGGTTCTGGTGGTTCGGCGACTACAACCCCGCTGAAGCCGTGAGCCAGTTCGATCAGCTCTACCGCCGCCAGCTGCTGGCGCTGTACCGGCGCCTGCAGCAGACGCCCCCGGGCGTGCTCGCCCTGCCGATCGCGAGCGGCGGTGGCACGCCCGAGCACGGCGGGGTCATGCGGCGCGCTAACGCCTGAGGGCGGGCGACCGGCGCCAGTGAACGGACCATCATGAGCACGAGACTGCCCGTGTTCGACCGGCGTCGCGCCGGTGTGCTGTTGCCGATGTCCGCACTCGATGCCGCGCTCGGCCGCGGTGGGCGCGCGTTCATCGACTGGTTGGCCGAGGCGGGATTTTCCGTCTGGCAGATCCTGCCGGTCGGGCCGGTGGGCCCGGACCGCTCGCCCTACTGGGTACGCTCGGATTTCGCCGGCAATTCCTCCTTCCTGGATGCCGCGGAGCTCCCGGATCCGCAGTCGCCGATCGGCGCGGAGTTCCTCGCGGTTTCCGGACCATGGCTGCGTGACTACGCGCTCTTCGAGGCACTCAGCCGCGCCCACGGCGGCGCACCGTTCTGGCAGTGGCCGGTGCCGCTGCGCGATCGTGAGCCTGAAGCGCTCGATGAGGCACGGCGGCAGCTCGCCGGCGAGGTGAGTGCCATCGAGCGCGAGCAGTTCGCCTTCTACGTGCAGTGGAAGCGCCTGCGCGAGCATGCCCGCAGCCGCGACGTGCGCCTGTTCGGCGATCTGCCCTTCTACGTCGGTCCCTCATCCGTCGAGACCTGGGCGCACCGTGGATTGTTCCGGCTCACCCCGACCGGCGCACCGGCCGTGGTGGGCGGTGTGCCGCCGGATTACTTCTCCGAGCTCGGGCAGCTGTGGGGCAACCCGGTGTACGACTGGCAGGCGTTGCAGCACACCGATTTCGCCTGGTGGCTCGCGCGCCTGCGCTCGCAGCTCGCGCGGCTCGATCTGCTGCGCATCGATCACTTTCGCGCGCTCGCGGCGCACTGGGCCATCCCGGCGGAGGCGCCCGATGCACGCAGTGGTGCCTGGCTCGCCACACCGGGTGAGCACCTGCTGCATCGGATCCGCGAGGCGTTTCCCGACATGCCGCTGGTCGCCGAGGATCTCGGCGTCATCACCGAGGACGTGCTCGCGCTCAAGAACGGCTTCGGACTTGCCGGCATGCGCGTGTTGCAGTTCGGCTTCGACGGGTTGCCGGGGAACCTGCACGTGCCGCACCGTCACGTGCGCGACTGCGTCGTGTACACCGGTACCCATGACAACGACACCACCCTCGGCTGGTACGGCGCGCTCGATGCCGGGACGCGCGCCCGCGTCGATCTCTATCTGCACGTCACTTCCGGGGGCATGCCCGAAGCGCTCATCCGCGCAGCGCTCGCCTCGGTGGGCGAGCTCGCGATCATTCCGCTGCAGGACCTGCTGGGACTCGGCTCCGAGGCGCGCATCAACACCCCGGGCACGACGGCGGGCAACTGGCTGTGGCGCGTGCCCGCGGGGGCGTTGACGGCCGGGCTGGCGCGCCACTGCGCGCAGCTCAACGCGGTCTTCGGCCGCGCGTGACCCCGCTGCGCAAAGCCGCGCGTCTCGCGGCCGCGCTGGCGCTGCTCGGCGCCTGCGCGAGCGAGCCGAAGCTCGAGCCACCGCAGGTGGCGATCGCCGGGTTGCAGGTCACGAGCGCGGAAGTGTGGATGCAGCACTTCAAGGTGCGCCTGCACCTGCACAATCCCAACGATCGGGAGCTGCCGGTGAAGGGTCTCGAGTACACCATCGAGGTCGCCGGTCAGCCATTCGCCAGCGGCTCATCCGCGGACAGCTTCGTCGTGCCGGCGCACGGCGATGCCGAGTTCGACACCAACGTGACCACCAACCTCGCCGCTGCGGTGATGAAGCTGCTGACGCACGTGCCGACGAGCCTGCTGCCCTACCGGCTGGTCGGCAAAATCTCGCTGGGCGAGGGGCTCGGCCGCATCCCGTTCGAGGAGCACGCCTCGTTCAAGCCGTGAGGCGCGCGTAGAGCTCGAGGTACTGCGCCCCCTGGTGCTGCCAGGAGAAATCGCACTGCATGCCGTTGCGCACCATGCGCGCCCAGGACGCCCGCTGCGCGTACAGGTCGAGTGCGGTGTTCAGTGCCCAGGCGAGCGCGCCGGAGTCGAAGTCGTTGAACACGATCCCGGTGCCGCGTCCGCTCGCCGCATCGTAATGCTCGACCGAATCGGCGAGTCCCCCCGTGCGTCGCACGATCGGCACCGTGCCGTAGCGCAGGCTGTACATCTGGTTGAGACCGCAGGGCTCGTAGCGCGAGGGCATGAGGAACATATCGCTCGCCGCCTCGATCCAGTGGGCGAGCTCATCGTCGTAGCCGCGCTGGTAGCTGACGCGACCGGGAAAACGCTGTTGCAGGGCGCTGAAGAACTCTTCGTAGCGCGGCTCACCGCTGCCGAGCACCAGCAGCGCGAGCTCGCGCGCGGCCAGCACCCGAGGGACCGCATCGAACATCAGCTCGATGCCTTTTTGCACGGCGAGTCGGCTCACCATGCCGGCGAGCGGCACCCCGGGTGCTGCATCGAGGCCGCGGCGCGCAAGGAGCTGCTGCTTGAGCTGCGCTTTGATCGCGAGGCTCCCGGAGTCAAAGTGCAGCGGCAGATAGCGATCGCGACGGGGATCCCACTCCTCGTAGTCGACGCCGTTGAGAATTCCTGACACGGCACCCTGGGCCGCGCGCAGTCGCAGGCTGTCCTGGAGCCCCATGCCGTACTCGTCGCTGCAGAGCTCCCGTGCATGGGTCGGGCTCACGGTGGTGATGGTGTCGGCATAGAGGATGCCGTGACGCAGCGCGTTGATGCGCCCCGCCTGCAGCTCCGGTTGATAGAGGAGGCCCTGCGACTCGGCGGGAAGATCCAGGTCCGCGACGTGAGTCGCGGAGAAGATGCCCTGGTAGCCGATCTTGTGAATGGTGAGCACGCTGCGCGTGCTCGCGAACAGCGGCTCGTTGGCGCACAGCGTCCGCAGGAAGAGCGGCGCGAAGGCCGTGTGCCAGTCGTTGCAGTG
>JAFAKO010000168.1 GCA_019235245.1 Gammaproteobacteria bacterium | reverse complement strand
CACAGCGCGGCGAACACCACGTCGGGATCTTTCGGGTCGAGCGCCAAAGAGGAGCAGCCGGTGGACAGGTTGGCGCCTTTGAGCACCAGCGTCCAGGTCTTGCCGCCGTCGCTGGTCTTGTACAGGCCGCGGTCGGCCGAATCGCTCCACAGCTTGCCGGGCACGCAGGCATAGACGGTGTCGCTGGAGCGCGGGTCGACCAGGATCCTGGCCACCCGCTCGGAGTTGTCCAGGCCGACGTGGGTCCAGGTCTCGCCGCCGTCGGTGGATTTGTAGACGCCATTGCCGACGGACACGCTGTTGCGGGTCCAGGACTCGCCACTGCCGACCCAGATATTGTTCGCATTGGACGGGTCGATGGCGATGTCGCCGATCGACTGCACCGCCTGCTCGTCGAACACCGGCTTGAAGGTGGTGGCCCCATCGGTGGACTTCCACACCCCACCGCTCGCCGACCCGACGAACAGCACCACCTTCCCGGAGGCGTCGCGGTAGCCCGCGAGCGCCGCGATGCGGCCGCTCATGGCGGCCGAGCCGATGTTGCGCGCGCCGAGCCCGGAGATCACACCCGAATCGAGGACCGGCGGCGGGGTTTGCGCCAGTGCCGTAGCAAGGTAGCCGGACAGCAGCGCGCACAAAGGCAGCGCGGGATTACAGCGCATCAGCGTCTCTCCTGGGGTTACTTCGCCGGCGCGGCCGCCGCGGGCGGGGCCGGAAACCCGAAACGACTCTTGTCCGCAGCGACGTTGGCCTCAGCCTTGTCGATCTGCAGCTTCTGACGATCGTTCGAGCCTTTCTCGTAGGACTCGAGGGCGAAGGGCAGGTAGACCCCGTTCACCTTCTCGTAGTCGCCGTACTCGGTCACGGTCTCGTTCGGCACGCCGTGCTCGATGCGACGGCTCACGGTGCGTATCTCGAGGAAGTAGTCGGGATCGAGATAGACGTAGGTCACGTCTCCGTTGGTGCGTGTGAGCCGCAGCTTGTGCGCTTCGGTGCCGTCGATGTCTTCGGTGCCGAGATAGTCGAGCTTGCCCTTCGCCTGGTAGTCGACCAGCGTGCCGATGAAGTCGGCCGCGTCCTCGCCGAGTGCCTTGGCATCGTCCGCAGAGAGCTTCTCCGGGTCCTTGCGCCCCTGGAAGGGATTGATCTGCCACGCCTGCGAGCCGTCGTACGCCTGCACGCGCGTGAGCCCCTGCAGCTGGAGCTCGTAGCGGATGTCGCTCGGGCGCTCGACCAGCATGCTGAAGCCCATCTCCATCGCGCCGCCGTTCAGCAGTAGTTTTCCCGACATGCGCAGCGACTGGATGGCATTCAGTTTCTCGCTGCCACCCTTGGCTTCGATGTTCTTGGCGGCGAGCTCGGCGGCGGTGTACGCGAACGCGCCCGGTGCCGCCATGAGTAACAGGGCGGCTGCGATTCGATGCATGGATCCCCCGGTCCTGAAAGAGCGGCATATCATGCATGCGCGCTCGGCGCGCTCGCAACCGTGCAGACCTGTGCGGGCTGCGCTTCGCGCTCGGACGAAAGGAATCTGCGGCACGACGCTGACGCCGACCGTGATGGCGAACAACGCGGCCGCGGAAAACAGGAGGCCGCCTGCCACGCAGCCGGGGCACCAGGCCAAAAAAAGACGCGAGCCGGACGGGGGAGTACGGCTCGCGTCATCAACGGCTCAGGATATGGCGCCCGATGCACCCTTCTTGCACTGGCGGTGGGCCGTCGCTTCCCTGGAAATGCTCTCGGGGCTGAGTCCTCGATTCTTCTTCAAGCCCAACGCACGATCGAGGCTAGCAGCCGGATCTGACGGCAGCCGCGCCTCTCGTTACATAATGACAGCGATTTGAACGGACTTTTGCGGACTCGAACGGACGAGGTCCCGACACATCCTTGATCGGAGGCGTCAGCTGCGCAGGAGCAGGCCCTCTGGATCGTAGAGCGGCTGGGATCGCACCGTGGCGACGCGCATCTCGCCGAGGACATCGATCCGAAAGACCGCGCCATCGCGCGCGAGTGCCGTCGGCACATAGCCCGCCGCGAGGCTCTTATCGACGCAGTGGCCGTAGGCGCCGGAGGTCACATAGCCCACCGCCGTGCCATCGTGGAGGATCGACTCGAAGCCGACCACTTCGGTATCGGTGTCGACCTCCATGACGACGAACCGCCGGCGCGGGCCCGTGGTCCGCTCGGCGAGCGCCGCCGCGCGCCCGGTGAACTGCGCCTTACTGAAGTCGATGAAGCGGTCGAGCCCGGTCTCCCCCGGGGTGTAGTCCGGCCGGAAGTCCTTGTTGAAGGATCCGTAACCCTTCTCGAGGCGCAGGCAGGACAGGGCGCGGCCGCCGAAATGGGTGAGCCCGAGGCTCTCGCCCGCCGAGCACAGCTCATCGTAGAGCGTCGCGAAGTAATCCGGCGTCGTCCAGATCTCGTAGCCGAGCTCCCCGGTGAAGCCGGCGCGCGCGAGGATCACGGGCGCGAGGCCGATGGCGGTCTCGGTCACCTGGAACAGCCTGAAGGCCGGCGCGGAAAGCTCGACCCGCGTCAGGCGCTGCAGTAGCTCGCGCGCGCGCGGGCCGGCGACCGCCAGTCCGGCGAGTGTCGAGGCCGCGGAGCGCACGAACACATCCGGGGGCGGCTCCGCGTGCGCGAACCAGCGCAGGTGAAACTCTTCCGCGAATCCCGAGCCGATGACGAGGAAGCGGTCATCGGCCAGACATGCCAGGGAGAGATCGCCCATGATCCTTCCGGCGGCATTGAGCATCGGCGCGAGTGCCAGGCGGCCGGGGCGGGGGAGCCGCGAGGCGAATACCCGATCGAGCCAGGCTCGCGCGCCGCTACCGCTGACCTCGTACTTGCCGTAGTTGGTGGTCTCGTACAGGCCGACGTCGCGGCGCACTGCGAGACACTCGGCGCGTACCAACGGGAAGGCTTCCGAGCGGCGGTAGGTGGGGGTCTCGGTCGGTGGGACGCCCGCTGGAGCAAACCACAGGGCATTCTCCAGGCCGAAATTCACGCCCATCACCGCGCCCGCGGCCAGCAGCCGCTCGTGGATCGGCGAGCGGCGCACGGGTCGCGCGGCCGGGAGCTCCTCGTTCGGGTACGCGAGGCGGAAGCGCCGCGCATAGTTCTCGGGAACCTTGAGAGCGGTGTACTTGGGCGTCGCGAAGGCGCCGAAGCGTGCGACGTCCATCGAGATGATGTCCTGCCCGGGGTCGTCGTGGGCCATCCAGCGCGACAGCACCAGTCCGATTCCGCCGCCCTGACTGAAGCCTGCCATGACGGCGCACGCGACCCAGTAGTTGCGCAGGCCCCGCACCGGTCCGACGAGCGGATTGCCGTCGGGCGCGAAGGTAAAGGGGCCATTGACGGCCTTGCGGATGCCGACCCGGCCGAGTGCCGGGAAGTGGCGGAACCCGACCTCGAAATACGGTGCGAGCCGCTCGAAATCCTCCGGCAGCAGCTGCATGCTGAAGTCAGCGGGCGTCTGCAGCGGCGCCCACACGATCCCCTGAGGCTCATAGGTGCCGATCAGGACCCCGCGCCGCTCCTGGCGCAGATAGATCTCGCCGGCGTAGTCGGTGGTGTTGACGATCTCGCGCTCACGGCCGGCGAGCTCGGGGAGGTCCTCGGTGATGAGGTAATGATGCTCCATCGCCAGCACCGGCAGCTCGATGCCTGCCATGTGGCCCACCTCGCGGGCCCACAATCCTGCGCAATTGACCACGTGCTCGGTGTGCACGCGGCCCTTGTCGGTGAGCACGTCCCAGGAGCCATCGCGCCGCGGGGTGAGCGAAAGCACGCGCGTGAAGCGCTCGATGCCGGCACCGAGCTGCTGCGCAGCCTTCACGTAGGCGTGAGTCGTACCGGAGGGGTCACAGTGGCCGCCATCGGCGCGCCACAGGGCGCCGATGAAGTAGCTGGGGTCGATCAGCGGGTTGAGCTGCTGCGCTTTCTCGAGCGGGATCATCTCGGTCTCCATGCCGAGATAACGGGCGCGTGAGCAGATGAGCCTGAGACTGTCGAGCTCGCCCTCGGTCGCCGCCAGCATCAGCCCGCCGTTCGGGTGCAGGCCACACGATTGCCCGGAGAGCTGCTCGATCTCGCGGTACAGGTCGATCGTGTATTTCTGCAGCCGCGAGATGTTCGCCTCCCCGTTGAAGGTGTGCATGCCACCGGCGGCGTGCCAGGTGGAGCCGGAGGTGAGCTCGCTCTTCTCGAGCAGCAGCACGTCGGTCCAGCCGATCTTCGCCAGGTGGTAGAGCACGCTGGCGCCGACGACACCTCCGCCGATGATGACGGCGCGCGCGGAATCCTTCATGGGGCTCTCTCTCCGGCCAGGGACGCAACAGTAACACCCGCGCCCGTGGCGAAGCCGAACGGGCGGGCGGTGGCGGCGAGCCAGTCGCGGAAGTGCTCCGCGGTGGTCGCTGGCGTGAGCAGCAGCCAGCCGCCGGGAAGCGCGGCGAGGATCACGGGCACCTGGGCGATGGAGGTGGCTGCAGCGCTACCCGGCACGAACACCTCGGGGTGCAGATCGAGCCGGCAACCGCGCGCCAGCACCTCGCGCACCGCCGGCCCTGTCAGGCAGAGCGCAGCGAGGCCCGCGGAGAGCTCGATGGTGGCCGCACAGCCGGCGCACGCCGGCTGCCAGGCCGCGAGCGCGCTGCCGGGCGCAGCCGGCACAGTGAGCACAAGCCAGCGCTCGGGTCGCACGCACAGCACGAGCGTCTCGCGTCCGCTCGCGATCCAGCCTGTAGCGGGTACCGGAAGTCCCCGGCGCGCCGCTAACGCCTTCAGGACCTGCATGCGCTCGCGGAGCGCAACGAGCTCGATGATATCGGCCGGGAGCGCCGCGCAGGCCATGCCGGCGGAGGTCTGCGGCGTAACGGGGGCCTCAGGAGCGGACACGCGTATTCTCGGCGTCGAGCATGTGGGCGCTCAGGATCTGAACCTCCACGGACTCATCGTGCACGGGCGAGCGTGCCAGCAGCCGCTGGCCGAGCCGCTGCCGGCCGCCTGAGAGCAGGGCGAGACCCACCCAGCCCTGGAACTCGAGCGAGCGGGTCGCAGAGGTCAGGTAGCCGAGGCTCGCACCTGGCGCCTGCGCTGCGACCAGCTGGCTGCCGTTGCGCAGCCGTGCCGTGGGCGCCACGGGCCGCACACCGACGAGCTGCAACCGCTCGCTGACAGTGAGGCCGGGGCGTTGCGCGAGCGTGCGGCCGATGAAGTCGCCCTGTTGCTTCAACAGGCGCTGCAGGCCCAGATCGTCGGCGGTGGTGTTGCCGTTGAGCTCCGCGGTGGTGACATGTCCCTTCTCGATGCGCAGCGTATTGAGCGCATCGAGACCGTAGGGGCGGATATCGAAGCGTGCTCCCGATTCCAGCAGCGCCGACCATAGCGTGAGCGCGGCGCCCGCGGGCACCGCGATCTCGTAGGCGAGCTCTCCCGAGAAGGAGATGCGGAACAGCCGGCCCGGGACGCCCGCGATCATGGTCTCGGCCACCGCCATGAACGGAAAGGCCTCGTTGGACAGATCGAGCGCGACGAGTGGCGCCAGCACCTCGCGCGCCCGCGGCCCCGCCAGCGCGAACTGCGCCCACTGATCGAGGATGTCGGTGAGCACCACATCGAGCGCGGCGCAGCTGCTCTCGCGATGAAACTCCAGGTGCTCGAGCACGCTCGCGCTGTTGGCGGTCGTCGTGGTGAGGATGAAATGCCCGGCGGCGAGGCGCGAGGTAGTGCCGTCATCGAGGAGCAGGCCGTCCTCGCGCAGCATGATGCCGTAACGCGCCCGGCCGACCGCGAGCGTGGAGAAGGTGTTGGCATAGACGAAATCGAGGAAGCGAGCTGCGTCCGCGCCCTGCACGTCGATCTTGCCGAGGCTCGAGACGTCGGTGATGCCGACGCGCTCGCGCACCGCGCGCGCCTCTTCCAGCACCGGCGTCCAGCCCGGCTCGCGTGAATACACGAGTGGCCGCAGCCACAACCCGGTCGATACGAACGTCGCGCCCGCCGATTCGTGCCACGCGTGCAGCGGCAGCCGGCGCTTCGGCCGGTAGTGCGCGCGCACCTCTGCGCCGGCGAGCGCTGCGAAGGGCACCGGCTGCGCGAAGGGCCGCGCCCGCAGGGTGCCGGTCTCCGCGACCGGTATGCCGCGCGCTGCGGCGAGCACCGCGCAGCCGAGAAGGCCGCCGATACGGCCCTGGTCGGTCGCCATGCCGAAGGTCGTGTAGCGCTTCATGTGCTCGAGGTGCTCGTAGCCCTCGCGCACGGCGAGCCGCACGTCATCGGCGGTGACATCGTTCTGCAGGTCGATGAACGCCTTGCCCCGACCGCGCACCTCCCACAGGGCGCCGATGGCCGTGGCCTCGGGATCCGGTGGCAACGTGGGGGGCTCGGTCGCCGCGTGCGGCCGCGCGAGGTCCACCGCGAGAGCGTCGCCGGCCTCATAACCATCGCGGGCCGCGGCGGCGAGCCCACAGACTCCGTGCGCACTCCCGGCCACCCGGCCGATCGGGGCCGGCAGCTCGGGTATCCAGGTCGCCTGCGGCTCGTGCCACGCGAGCGCCGCTCCCAGCTGCGCGGCGAGACCGCTCACGGGCGTGTGCCCCCCGGAGACGAGCAGCGCATCGGCCTCGAGCACGAAGCGCGGCCGGCCATCGAGCTCGGTGATCGTTACGGTGCGTACCGCGTGCCGGCCGCCCACCGCGCCCACGACGGCGGCACTGTGCACGGCAATTCCGAGCGCCTTGGCGCGCGCCGCCGCACGTGATTCCGGCCGCGGGTCGATCACACCCGCGCAGTGAACGCCCGCCGCGGCGAGTGCGAACAGCGCCTCGTACGCCTCATCGTTGTTGGCGAAGAGCGCCGGCCGGCGGCCGGCTGCCACACCGTACCGCGTGAGGAAGCGCAGCGCGGCCCCGGCAAGCATGACGCCCGGCACATCGTTAGCGGGGAAGGCGATCAAGCGCTCGAGCGCACCCGTGGCGAGCAGGACGCGGCGTACGCGCAGGACGTGCAACCGCTCGCGCAGCCCGCCGAAGCGGGCGCTTTCCTCGGCCGAGAGTGTCTCGAGCGCGCCGAAAACGCCGTGGCCATAGGCGCCCAGCACGGTCGTCCGCATCAGGCAGCGCAGTGTCGGGAAGCTTTGCAGCGCGGCGCCGGTCGACTCGCGCCAGCGTGCCCAGCGACCATCGAGCAACGTCCCGCCGCCTGGCGCCAGGTCCTGCTCGGCGAGGAGGACGCGCAGGCCGGTCGCGCCCAGGCGATGGGCCGCCGCAAGTCCCGCGGCCCCCGCGCCGACGATGAGCACGTCGGCGTGGTCGTGCACCGTCTCGGCGGGATCGGCATGCGGGCCGACGGACGCCTCGAGACGCCCGAGGCCCGCGGCCCGACGGATGAGAGGCTCGTACAGGCGCTCCCAGCCCCAGCCAGGGGACATGAAGGTCTTGTAGTAGAAGCCCGCCGGCAGAAATCCCGCGACGCGATCGGCGAGCGCACCGAGGTCGAACCGCAGCGAGGGCCAGCGGTTCTGGCTTTCCGCGACGAGCCCCGCCGTGAGGGGCAGCGTCGTCGCGGGCAGGTTCGGCTCCCGGCCACGGGCGCCGATCACATCCACGAGCGCGCAGGGCTCCTCCGGGCCGGCGGTGACGATGCCGCGGGGTCGGTGGTATTTGAAGCTGCGTCCGACCTGCAGCACGCCATTGGCGAGCAGCGCAGAGGCGAGGGTGTCGCCGGCCAGCCCCTGAAGCTCGCGGCCGTCGAACCGGAAGTGAAGCGGGCGCGCGGGATCGGTCAGCAGTCCACGGGCGATGCGGGCGGGGCATGCCATCAGCGGCCGCGCTCCGCGCCCGGCGCCCCCGGAGCTGCCTCGACCGAGCGGATCTCGTGCGTGACTGTGTGACGCACCACTTTCAGCAGCCTGCGGCAGCCCGCGACGTGCAGCCACCACTCGCAGTGCCAGTCGCGGGCATTGTCGCGCTCGTAGACGTAAGCGTTGAAGGCCGCGGCACCCGCCGCGGCCTCAGGACGGCGCGCTTCGGCCGCGCCGCGATAGCGAAACTCGCTCTCATCGCGCACACCACACCAGGGGCAGGGGATCCGCAGCATCGGGTGGCCTCAGTGCAGGTAGGGAAAGGGACCGATGCCGCGCTCATCCACCGTGCGTCCCTCGGCGAAGCGCGCCAGATCGAGATGCGCGGCGGCGGGGTGGGGCGCTCCGGTGGCGATCAGGTGGGCGGTGGTGAGCCCGCCGGCGGGAATGGCCTTGAAGCCGCCGTAGCACCAGCCGCCATTGAGGATCAGACCCTCGATCGGGGTCCTGGAGATGATCGGGGAGCCGTCCATGGTCATGTCCATGACGCCGCCCCACTGGCGCAGCACTCGCAGCCGCGCGATCCCCGGCAGCAGTGTCACCGCCGCAGCGGCGACTTCTTCGGCCATCGGCAGCGTGCCGCGCTGAGCATATGTGTTGTAGCCATCGATGGCGCCCCCGAAGACGAGTCCCCCCTTGTCCGACTGGCTGACGTAGAAATGCCCGGCGCCGAAGGTCAGGACGGTGTCGAGCAGCGGCTTGATACCTTCGCTCACGAAAGCCTGCAGCACGTGGCTCTCGAT
>JAFAKO010000153.1 GCA_019235245.1 Gammaproteobacteria bacterium | reverse complement strand
AGCCCGACGATCAGGTCGGCTTCACCGTGCATGCCCGCCGCTGGGTGGTCGAACGCTTCTTCGCTTGGATCAACCGCAACCGGCGGCTCGCGAAGGACTTCGAGGCCACCATCGCCTCAGCAGAAGCCTTCCTCTACGCCGCTTCCGCTATGCTCCTGCTACGCAGGCTCGCTCGTTGACAAACAGATTCGAGACGGACTCTGAGATCTCCTCTGCAAAGATGTTTATACCGAAGTTTATACTGTGAGGGCGGAGAAAGGGCCGGTGCTATCGGCACTTCTGCGAAGTCGGTCTGGCGGTCTACTGGACACGCATAGGGGCGAGGCCGAGCAATTCGAGCGCCCTGGCCTGCAATGGCGTGGGGTTGGCGGTCAGCGTGATGGCGGCGTTCGGCGCGTGCGGCGAGGCGACCAGGTTGAGCGTCAACGTGGCGAGGTGATCGAGCAGATCACGGAAACCGCTGACCGGTAGTCCGTCGTCCGTGCGGCGTGTGGCGCGCTTGCGTTTTGCGGCATCCGAGGTCTCGGCGGCGGCCACCGGCGACACACGCTGCGCCTGCGCCGCCGCCCGGTCGTGATCATGGAACAGGATCGGCGCCCAGGCTTCGCGCAGGTGCCACTCGACGTAATAGCCGAGCATGCAGAGGAACACGTGCGCCCGCACGCGCGGCTCGATCCAGTGATGCACGGGGCGGATCTGCAGATCGATCGATTTGAGCGAGCGGAACGCCCGCTCGACGCGTGCGAGTTCCTTGTAGGCGCGGACCGCCGCTGCGCCGTCCATTGCCGCTGCCGGCAGGCTGGTGCGGATGACATACAGGCCATCGAGCCGGGCCTCGCGCGCGATGCTCTCCGGTTTGCGGCTGTAAGTGAAGCTGTCGTCGGTGATGCTCAGCGCGAAGTGCTTGGCGACCTTGTGAGCGTCGACCACTGCACCGACCGCCAGCCCGATCTGCGCCTTGCCGCGCAACGGCGCGTGCCGCCGGCGCACGCTCGCGGCGATGCGCGACAGATCGCGCTCGGTCGCAGCCAGCAGGTCCTCGCGCTTGCGCGCACGCTCGCGCGCCAGGTCGGGGTTGCGGCAGACGATCAGCCGTTCGCCGGGATAGTCGGGGCTGGTGATCTCGCCGAGGTTGCGTTCGTCGAACAGCGATAATTGCAGCGCCCCGTCTTCGGCCAGCGCCTGGATTTGCGGCGCGCGCAGACTGGTGACCCAGTCGAGCCCGGCCGGCTTGAGGTCGTCGCGGATGCGCGCCGCGGTGATCATGCCGCGGTCGCCGACCAGCACGACGTGCTGCAGGCCGAACCGGTGCTTCAGCTTCTCGACCTGCGCCGGCAGCGTGCTGGGGTCGCCGGTGTCGCCCTCGAAGACTTCGATGGCGACCGGCCGGCCGTCGCGGTCACACAGCAGGCCATAGACGATCTGCAGCAGATCCGGACGGTGATCGCGGCTGTATCCGTGCCGGCCGAGCTCGCAGCAGCGGCCTTCGAGATAGGACGAGCTGACGTCGTAGAGCACCAGCGTGCCGTCCTTCAGGTGCCGCCGCGCCAGGGTTCGCTCAATGCGCTCCTGCTGCGCGCCCAGCCAGTCCAGCGCGGCGTAAATCTCGCGCTCCTCGATGACGCCGAGGTCGAGCACCCGGCCCAGGCTGCAACTCGCCGTCTGCGGCGACAGCGCGCGCAGCGTTGCCAGCTTGGAGGCCGGCGCAATCAGGCGGCCGGCGATCATCGCCAGGGCGAGATCGCGCTCGCGCGACACGGTGCGGCTGAGCAGTCGCGGCAGGTCGAGCTTGCGCATCATGCCGATCACCGCTGCCACATGGCCGTGCGGCAGCGAGCGCTGGATCTCGAACACCTCCTGGGGGCGCGCCACCACGCTGCCGCCAGCGAGCAACACCCGCAGCCCATCGATCACCGCCGGCGGCAGCGCGCCGAGGTTGGCGATGGTCCGCTTGCGCACGCGCTTGCCCTCGCGCCAGCTCTCGCGCAGCAGCACCGCAGGTGCCGACCGGCCGTTCGGGACGACATCGATGAACACGGCCGCAGCGAATCACACCGAGTCGCCGTTCCGCAAGTCCCTCGTATGGACACAACCAACCCAACCGAGATCGCTTCGGACTCCGTAAAACATGGCTGGATGGCGCGGGATCAACATAAACTTCGGGCTAGACTCGTTTCCGGCCGGCTATCGCCAGCCGGAACCGTGTCTAGCCTTGTTTGAGCCGGCGATTCACGCATCGGGTGATTCCACCCGATGCGATCGCAGGCTAGGCGGCACGCCTGGGCCGGGCGCGCAGTCGTCGCGCCGTCCGCGGCGTGGTTCGCCACTCCGCTCGTGGCGATGCCGGCGCGCCCGGCGCCGGTCTGGCTGCCGGCGCAGGGGTTGGGCGGGCCCTTGAGGGTGCGGACGGATGAATCGAGCGCGGGCTCCGCGGAAGCGGCGCGGCCGGCTCCCGTGGCACCCTCGGCACCCGCGGCACCCTCGGCACCGTCCGGCGTCGCGGGCGAGTCGTGCTCGGCCGGTGCGTCGGCCCCGGTCGTGAGGTGGCGGAGTGCCTCCGGTTGCGCCGGGCCGTTCCGCCCGACGTCAGGGTTCGGCTCAAGCGCGGGGCGACGCGCGGGCGGCTTCGCCGGGCTGGTTTGCCCGCGGCGGGCGCCCTGCTTGCGCAGGCGGTCGCGGCGATGCTGCGTCTGGCGCTGGACGTGGCGCGTGTAGGCTTCG
>JAFAKO010000115.1 GCA_019235245.1 Gammaproteobacteria bacterium | reverse complement strand
GCCGCCAGGGCATCGCGCCGTCGAAGGTCAAGAAGCAGTCCGCCGTCGTCGGCCGCGGCGGCAAGGTCAAGCCCGAGGACATCGCCGTTTTCAGCCGCCAGCTCGCCACCATGCTCGCGGCCGGCATTCCGCTCGTGCAGTCATTCGAAATCGTCGGCGCCGGGCACGAGAAGCCGCAGATGCAGAAGCTCATCCTCGACATCAAGGCGGACGTGGAGGGTGGCACCTCGCTCCACGAGGCGCTCGCCAAACACCCGCTGCAATTCGATGATCTCTTCGTGAACCTGGTCGAGGCGGGCGAGCAGGCGGGCGCGCTGGAGTCGCTGCTGGACAAGATCGCCACCTACAAGGAAAAGACCGAGGCGCTGAAGAAAAAGGTCAAGAAGGCGCTCTTCTACCCGGCCGCGGTGCTCGTGGTGGCGGTGATTGTGACGATCATCCTGCTGGTCTTCGTGATCCCGCAGTTCGAGGCGCTCTACAAGGGCTTCGGCGCGAACCTGCCCGCCTTCACGCAGTTCGTGATTCACGTATCGCAGGTGGTGCAGCACGATGGTATCTACATCGGGATGGTGGTCGGCGGCATCTTCTGGGCGTTCTTCTACTTCAAGAAGCGCTCGCGGGCCATGCGCGAGTTCCTCGACCGCCTGATACTCAAGTTCCCGATCATCGGCCCGATCCTGAACAAGGCGGCGATCGCCCGCTATGCACGCACCTTGTCCACCATGTTCGCCGCAGGTGTAC
Source organism: Gammaproteobacteria bacterium (assembly GCA_019235245.1). Classification (GTDB taxonomy): domain Bacteria; phylum Pseudomonadota; class Gammaproteobacteria; order Steroidobacterales; family Steroidobacteraceae; genus 13-2-20CM-66-19. Next base: position 2,212 of record JAFAKO010000115.1, on the reverse strand, counting down.
CCCTCGTCGAGGCGCTGGATTCGGTCGCCGGCGCCACCGGCAACATCGTCTACGAGAATGCCGTGCAGAAAATGCGCGATGAAGTCTCGACGGGGCAGCGCCTGCAGCGGGCAATGGAGAACACGGGCCTCTTTCCCAACATGGTGAACCAGATGATCGCCGTGGGCGAGGAGTCTGGCTCGCTCGATGAGATGTCAGGCAAGGTCGCGACCTTCTACGAGGCCGAGGTTGACAACGCCGTCGATGCCATGTCGAGCCTGCTCGAGCCGCTGATCATGCTGGTGCTCGGCGTGCTGGTCGGCGGCCTCGTCATCGCGATGTACCTGCCGATCTTCAAGCTCGCGTCGGTCGTCTGATCCGGGCCTGCACGCCCCCAGGGAGGAAAGCGCCGCGCTCCGCGCGGCGTTTTCATTAGGATAGGAGAGTAATGTCAGCCTTCCAGCTGCTCGCAGCCGCTCCTGCGGTGTTCATCAGCACCTGCGTCCTCCTGGGGCTCATCGTCGGCAGCTTCCTGAACGTCGTGATCTACCGGCTACCGATCATGCTCGAGCGGCAGTGGCGGGAGCAGGCCGCGGAGACCCTGTCCGCCGCGCCGCTGCCGCCGGCCGAGCCCTTCAACCTCGTGGTACCGCGCTCCACCTGCCCGGGTTGCCGCGCTCGCATCAGTGCGCTCCACAACATCCCGGTCCTCTCCTGGGTGCTCCTCGGCGGCAGATGTGCCAGCTGCCGGGCGCCGATCAGCGCGCGCTACCCGCTCGTGGAAGCCCTCACCGGAATATTGTCCGCGTGCATCGCCTGGAAATTCGGCTTCGGCTGGCCGGCGCTCGCCGCGCTGCTTCTCACCTGGTTCCTGGTCGCACTCACCTTCATCGACATCGATCATCAGCTGCTGCCCGACAGCCTGACGTTGCCGCTGCTGTGGTGCGGCCTCGCTGCCAGTCTCGGCAGCGTGCCGGATTCCGGCGGCCCGATCCCCGTGGACCCGCGCTCGAGCCTGATCGGAGCCATGGCCGGTTACGTGAGCCTTTGGAGCGTCTATCATCTGTTCCGGCTGCTCACCGGGAAGGAAGGCATGGGATATGGCGACTTCAAGCTCTTCGCCGCCCTCGGGGCGTGGCTGGGGTGGCAGATGCTGCTGCCGACCATTCTCATCGCCGCGATGGCGGGTGCCGTGGTCGGTCTCGCCATGATCACCCTGCGTGGCCAGAAGCGCTCAACTCCCATTCCCTTCGGCCCCTTCCTGGCCGCCGCGGGGTGGCTGATGCTGATGTTCGGACAGCGGCTCGTGGCCGGATATCTCGACGTAGTCTCAGCCCACACCTGAGCCGGGCAATTGGCCACGCGCGCATACCGGATAGGCCTCACTGGCGGCATTGCCAGCGGGAAATCGACGGCCGCGAAATTCTTCGGCGCTCTCGGGGTGCCGATCCTCGACAGCGACCAGATCGCACGCGATGTGGTCGAGCCCGGCCAGCCGCCGCTCGAGCGCCTGGTCGAGCGGTTCGGCGCCAAGATCCTGACCGCGGACGGGCACCTCGATCGTCCGGCGCTGCGCGATATCGTGTTCTCCGATCCGAAAGCGCGCGCGGATCTCGAGGCTCTCACCCATCCTGCGATCGGCGCCGCCATGGAGGCGCGCTCCGCTGCGGCAGGCGGCCCCTATCAGATCCTCGTCATCCCGCTGCTCGTGGAGAAAAACCTCACCTCGCACGTCGACCGGGTCCTGGTGGTCGATTGCGACCAGGAGCTGCAGATCCGCCGTCTGCGCGACCGCGACGGCTCGACGCCGGCGCAGGTGCAGGCCATTCTCAAGGCCCAGGCTCCGCGTGCGGCGCGGCTGAAGGCCGCGGACGACATCATTCACAACGATACGGATATGAGCGCGGTGCGCGATCAGGTGGCGGCGCTCCATACGCGCTACCTGGAGCTCGCCGCCGCCGCGCGCCCGTGAGGATCTGCCGGCGCCGTTTACGCGCGGCGCGCGCCTCAAGCAGAATAGCGTCCTGATGCAATCTGCTGCACCCGAGACGGATCTCTCCGCGGAGCCCGCCACCGAGCCCGCGATGCTGGTTTTCGAGCAGCCGCTGAACGAGCGGATGCGCACCTTCCTGCGGCTCGATTTCCTCTACAACCAGGCCTTGCACCACAACGAGATGGCGAGCCCCTGGGGAAGCCGTGCGGCCATGTCGAGCCTCATCGACATTCTCGCAAT
>JAFAKO010000013.1 GCA_019235245.1 Gammaproteobacteria bacterium | reverse complement strand
AGCAGCTCGCCCATGTCGGCGCCGTCGTACGGATAGAGCGCGACCCCGATGCTCACCGTAGTCACCAGAGTCCGCCCGTCCACCACCATCGGCGCACTCAGCGCACGGTTGATGCGTGCCGCGGCGTCGTTCACCTGATCGGTGCTCTTGATGCCACGCATCACGACGACAAACTCATCGCCGCCCATGCGGACCACCAGGTCGTCCGCGCGCATGGTCGAGCGGACCCGCTGCGCCACGGTCTTCAGCAGCTTGTCGCCGGTCTCGTGGCCGCGCGAGTCGTTCACATGCTTGAAGCGGTCGAGGTCGAGGAACAGCACGGCGAGCACCGTGCCCTTGCCCTTCGCGTCCTCGATCGCATCGGGCAGGTGCGCGGCGAGATACAGCCGATTCGGCAGGCCGGTCAGATGGTCGTGGTGCGCGAGGTGATCGAGCTGCTGATGCTTCGCGAGCAGCTGCGTCTCGACCTTGCGGCGGATGGTGACGTCGTGCACCGCGACCGCCAGCAGCTGCCGGCCGCTCACCTCGATGCGGTAGCAGGTCGCCTCGACGTTGCGCTCGGAGCCATCCGCGCAGCGCTGGTGCATCTCGAGCGGCGTGCGCGTGGTGGCTTCCAGGAGCTTCACGACGAGGCCGCGGCCGTCGGGGCCTTCGACCCTGAAGATGTCCTCGAATTTGAGCGCCCGCAGCTCATCGAGTGTGTAGCCGAGGTTGCGCAGCGACGCCGGGTTGCCGGAGACCCAGCGCATCGTGGCCGGATCCAGAGCCATCGCGGTCGTAGGCCACTGCTCGAAAACCGCCAGGTGTTGCGCGTCGTAGGGCGTGGCAGGCTGCCGACGCAGCCGCCACAGCAGCCCAAAGGCGGCTGCCGTGCAAACGAGCCCGGCGAGGGCCCCGACCGCAAATGCCAACTGGTTCACACTTTGCCCCGCCAATGTCTCACGAAAGTGTGGCGGAACCGGCTGGGGGGCGCCGTGCGCTGTGCACAGTTTACGCGGCAGCGCAGCGGCCGCCGCGCACGTAGCGGCAACGCGCGCGGATTAAGTCCCCAGCTCGAAGCTCACCTGGCAGCGCGCGCCGCGCTCGAGCTCGCCCGACACGCCCGTCGCGATCACCGCGTTCTCACCGAAAGTGATGCCGTGCAACCCCTTGTCGAAGCGGAATTCGCGCAGCACCGGCGCGGGGTCCGTCGCCGGCCGTCCGGTGAACTGATCGATGGAGGGAATCGTGCAGCGCGTGCAGGGCTTCACCAGTCGCAGCGTCACGCCATCGATACTGAGCGCATCGATACGATCCTCGGCCCACGCGGGCAAGCCCGTGATGACGATGTTCGGCCGAAAGCGATCCATGGGAACAGTCTCGCGCAGGCGGGTATTCAGGTCATCGAGCGATGCCTGGTTGCACACCAGCACCGGAAATCCGTCCGCGAAACCCAGGGGCGCCGGCGCCACGGCGAAGGCCGGGTTCGCCAACCGCTCGCTGCGCGCGGGTACCCGTACGAGCCGCGCCGGCTCACCCGCAACCCGGGTGGCCCAGCCGGCGGCGGCCTCTCCTTCGTCGAGCCCGATGCAGGCATCGCGATGCACGCGCACCGTGCGCCGCTCCCCGCTGCAGACGCGCGGCAGGCGCAGCGGCGGCAGCTCCGGCGCGAGCAGCAGCAGCTCCCCGGCTTCGATGCGCGGCACGATGCGGGCGAGCTGCGGGTGGGTGCGCTGGCTGAGAAACACCCCGCCGGCGTTGATGAGCATCCATTGCCGATCCCACTCGAAGCCCGTCGTGCTCAACCGCACGCGCGGGCGGGGAATGCCGCGCGCAGATTTCAGCGGGTAGACGAACAGAGCGGCAATCGTAGCGGTGGCGACCATCGGTCGGAGCAACCTCTTCGAGCGCGGGCGAGGCAGTGGCAGCGCCTCGCGTGCGGGGTCCGGCAGTCTGCCATATGCGGCGCCATCGGTTGCGGGGACGGCTGGTGAGAACTGGGTCCGCCGCGAGTGTGATTCCCTCCACAGTTTCACGGGCCCGGACCACTTGGGTTTGGCGCGCCGGTTAACGTGGTACCACCGTGCCACCACTCTGCAAGGCCGGCGGCGACTGTCTTATGAATCATTCGAAAACGCTTGGATCCGTCCAACCCGCTCCGACGAGTGGCGGCCAGCCTGTGCCCGCGAGGCCCGGAAGCACTGCGAAAGGCCCTGCGGGGCCGAGGCCGCAGCAGGCTTCGAGCCCGGTGGCGCCGAAAGCGGCGCCGGCAAAACCGCACGCCGGGAACGCGGCGCCACAGACCGGCAGGGTGGTGCACGACGAGCGCGGCACCGCCGTGTGGGACTGGCTGAAGCAGACCGGGCGCAACGCCATCGACAGCACCACGCGCCTCCTGAGAAAGCTCGAGGCACCCGAGCTCAAAGTCGAGCAGGCGCACGAAGAGGAGTTGCGCATCCAACCGGATAGCGGGACGGACCCGGGCGGTGGCTACGATCCCTACAATCAGCCGACAAAGTCGCGCCGCACGCCCACCAAGTAGCCGCCCCCGGCTCCGCTCAGGTCTCGGAGCTCGCCCGGGCCACGACCGTGTAGTGCTGCACTTCCGGCTCGAAGTCGAGTAGGAAATCCTTGTCCTCGGCGTAGTACTTCGCCTTCAGCACATCGTCGCCGGCGAACTCACGGATCGCGTGTTCCGATTCCCAGCGCGTGACGGTGAGAAAATGACTCACCTCGCCCTCGTCACGCCGCAGGATCGCCACATCGAGATTGCCTGCGATGTCCCGATAGTCCGGTATCGCACGCAGAGTGAGGAAAGCCCCGTACTCGTCGGCGCGCTCGCGGCGGGTGCGACCGTGCCAGATGCGGACAATCATGGATCGCTCCTTGGCGCATCCGTCGAGCACGATTCTCGCACGGGTCGCGGCGCGGTCCACATTCGACGTGCATAAGCACCGGGGGTGATTTAGTCTTACGGCCCCGGGGCGCGGGGCGCACAGGATGTATGCACGAGGCCCTGCGGATGGATACGGCGACTGCCTGCCGCTTCGGCGAGGTGAGCTGCCACAGGATTGCGGACAGAGGAATGTTCATGGAAGCAGAAAAGCTCCGCCAGCCCGACTCTGAACCCTTCCAGCTCTCACTGCGCATCCGCCATCCCTCGCTCGACCCGGGCGAGCTCTCGCGCGAGCTCGACATCGAGGCCACGCACTGCTTCCGGGCCGGCGAGCCGCGCGCCTCGCGCAGCGGCATCGCATCGGTGCATCCGGAGAGCTACTGGCTCGGTGCGCTGAATACCGCCAACTGGCCGGTAGATATGAGCTTCCCCGGTGTGCGGCGGCTGCTCGCGGCGCAGGAGCGGATCGGCATAGTCGCGACTCGCAGCCTGGCGTGGGCGTTGTCGCTGTCGACCCGCTTCTTCAATTCCCACGCCGAGACGCTGCGTCGCATCGGCGCCGAGGGTGGCCAGGTGAGCCTGCTGATCACCGCGCCCGCGTCCGCGGTGGGCAGCTTCAGTCTCGTGCCGGCGGTGAGCCGCGTGTTCAGCGATCTGGGCATCACGCTCGAATTCGAGTTCACGAGCGACTGAGCCCGCGCCAGCGGGTAAGGTCTTCCCTCATTCCTGCCCGAAGATGGCACGCATCCGCTGGGTGTCGCCGTTCGACTTGCGGATCTCGACCTCGCGCCACTCGCGGTCCGGTGTCTGCGGCATCGCGAGGATTGCCTGGCGCGCTTCGGCGAGCCGGTGCTTGAGAAGCGGCTTCAGCGCATCCAGTGTCACGCTCGCCTGCCGCTCCTCTTCCGTCTCGGCGATCTGTGTCTCGCAGTACGCACGGAAATAATCCGCGAACCACTCTTCATACAGCTGCAGCGGCTCCTCGAAGGCGGCGTCGTGCATCAGGTGCTCGCCAAGGTGTTGCGTACAGAGGTAACTCGAGCTGCAGCGCACGTAGTTACCGTGCTCGTGGAGCACCGCGTTCGTGTAATCGCGGCACCCGTAAAACAGGGCGAGGACCCGCCGCCGCTTCGGACCCGTGATCTGCCCGACGCGGAGGTACTCGAAGACTGCACGCCGGTGCACCAGCCCGAGGACCGCGTTGCGCAGCGCCGTGATCTGCGCGGACAGTTGTCCACGATCCGAGACGGTGTGCATCAGCCGGCCGTGCTCGAGCTCCCAGCGGTGGTACGTGCCCGCAGAATCGAGCATGCGCCGGGCGACGGTATCCGCCGGCGTGTGGAGGTAGGCCGACATCTGCACGCGCGACTCGGACTCCTCCATGAGCCGTGCGTGCTTATACGCGCGGACGAGCATTCGCCCTCGACGAGCGGTTCCAAATCCCCGGACAGACCCCTTAAGCGACGAAGCGCAGTGTCTACGCTCAGGCATTGCAGCGCAATAGGCCCCGAGGGCAGATGACTGCGAAGCCTCGGCTGCGGCTCGAGCTTGAGCGTCAGATCGTCCCGAACGCCGCCGATCTCAGGGAGGATCGCCGGGCGGGGGAACGCGCCCTTCGACCAGCACCCGCACACCCACGTAGCTCGCGGCGAGACTGATGATGAGCAGCGCGATCGATGCCACGAGCCACGGCTGGGTGTGCTCGTAGTCGAGCTGAATCACGTGGCGGGCCACCGCGATGAGCGCCACGCTGATCAGGAACTCCACCCGCAGCCGGTGCTCGATGAAGTAGTTCCTGAGCGTGTCCATGAGCTCGAGACCGAGCACCACCAGCAGCACCCCGGCGAACAGTGACTGAACGGCGCGCTGCAGCTCGGTTATGGAGTCGATCTGGCCCCACTTCTGACCGAGCTCACGCACCACCAGGAGCACCAGGATGACGACCGCCGTGGCGATGCCGAGCGCCATGATGCAGCGCAGAACCCATAGCACGGACGAGTCGAAAAGACGGGCGAGGCGCTTGGAATCGGGCACGGAACTCCCCCCCTGGGCTGCGCGGTCGTGCACACTGAAGCGAGCGGCATCCCAAGTCTAGCCTCGCCCTGGTCGGAGAGCATGCAGCGTGATCAAGGGCGGCTGCAGGACTTCAGGAGCGCTGCGTAACCGCCGACTCGAGCTTCTTCGCGAGATCCTGGTTGACGTGACGCTGGAGCGTGATGCGAAGGCCGGGATTGCGATCGAGGAAGATCCGCAGCTGCGACAGCGGCCACTCGATGTAGCGACCGGTGTCGGCGAAGACGGCACTCACGGGCGAGGGACTCTCCGTCAGCGCAAGCGCCGTGCCGATGATCTGGCCTGGCTTGAGAATCGCCACCGTGCCTCCGCGGCGCTGCATTTCGACGTCTCCCGCGATGGCGATCGCGACGACCTGGGCACGGTCGCCCTCGGCGAGCACCCGGTCGCCGCGCTGCGCGTCACGCCATTGGCCGACGAGCACCAGGGAGAGAAACTCCCTCGGTCGCAGTGCCTGAAAGCCCAGATCGTAGAGCTTCTGCTCGTCCGGCGAGAACACGACCGGTCGCCTCTCGGCGTAGAGGCGCGCGATCTGGTAGACGTTGATGGCGGTGAAGACCAACGCCCAGAACACCGGCGGCCACAGCACACTCGGCTGCACCAGGTAGTACGGTACGACGGTGAGTGCCGAAGCCACGGCGAACCACCGCAGCAGCAGCATACTGCGCACCGAGTACGAGATCAGTAACAGCACGTTGCCGAAGTGCACCAGCAGATCGATCGGCTGGATGTTCATGGTGAGCCCCTGACTCGGACAGGCAGGAACACTCACGGTGCAAGGGAAAGGCGCCGTTGGCCAGCCGCAGCTGCGGCTCGGCGACGCGCGCCGCCTCGCTCAGCCTCAGCCGGCGTTATTGGGGCGCGAGCGGGCAGCGGCCGGTTATCGGCCCGAAAGCCTGCTCGCCCGGCATCACGGTGACCACCTTGTAATAGTCCCACGGGTACTTCGACTCGCGTGGCGACTTGACCTGCATGACATACATGTCGTGCACCATGACGCCATCGGCGCGGACGTAGCCGCCCTTGGTGAACATGTCGTTGATCCGGGTGCGCCTCAGCTCCGCCATCACTTTGTCCGCATCGGTGGTGCCGGCCGCCTTGACCGCTTTCAGGTAGGTGAGCGTCGCCGAGTACGTGCCGGCCTGGGTCATGGTCGGCTCAGTTTTCATCTTCTCCATGAAGCGCCTGGCGAATGCGCGGGTGTCCTCGTTCAAGTCCCAGTACCAGCTGGTGGTGAGATACAGACCTTGTGCCGTTTCCAGCCCGAGACTGTGGATGTTGTTGATGAACGCCACCAGCGCGACCGGCTTCATGGTTTTGGTGATGCCGAACTCTCTCGCTGCCTTGAGCGCGTTCTGGAAGTCATCGCCGGCATTGGCGAAGGCCAGCACCTGCGCGCCGGAGCTCTGCGCCTGCAGCAGGTAGGAGGAGAAGTCCGCGCTCGACAACGGTACGCGCACCACGCCGAGATTTTTACCGCCGCTCGCCTCCACCACCTTCGACGCGGAATTCACCAGCTGGGTGCCGAAGGCATAGTCGGCCGACAGGAAGAACCAGGTCTTGCCGCCGCTCTTGAGCATGGCCGACGCGGTGCCGTTGGCGAGCGAAGTGGTGTCGAACACGTAGTGGATGCTGTAGGCGGTGCAGTCCTCGTTGGTCAGCGACGAGCCGCCTGCACCGACGATGAGGAGCGGCACCTTCTTGGCCACCGCCACCTTGGACATTGCGATGGTGACCCCGGTATTGGCACCGGCGATCATCATGTTGACGCCCTTCTGATCGGCCCACTCGCGGAACTTCGAGGCGCCGATGTCGGGCTTGTTCTGGTGGTCCGCGACCAGCGCGACGATCCTGCGGCCGAGCACCGCACCACCGAAGTCCGCAATCGCCATTCTCTCGGCTTCGACCGAGCCAGGCCCGCCATCGTCGGAATAGACACCGGAGAGATCATCGAGATTGCCGATGACGACGTCGCCGTCCACGGCGTGCGCCGCCGACGCAACGACCGTGATCGAGGCGACGAGCAGGGCCTGCAGCGGCTTGGATCTCATGTGAAACCTTCCAGGAGGCAACCGGCACGTGTTGGAGAGGTGTGGTTGCGGGGCGACGTTACACCGCAGAGCCTGTGAACGCCACCGGGGCGCGAGCTTGCCGCGGGCCGGCGCGCCGACCAATAATCGGGCGGTGAACGACAGGCTCGCGAACTGACCTGACCCGGCATGAGACCAGAGCTCGAGACCGGGCATGCGGCCCACCCGACCGGGCGTCGCTGGCTCGACCTCACTCTCGCGCTGTCGGCGATGTTCGTGTCGCTCATATCGCTCGCGGTCGCGGTACATCACGGCAACGCGATGGATCGCCTGGTCGAGGCCAACTCCTGGCCGTTTCTCACCTACGGCACCGGCGATCTCGATGATCAGGGCCGGCGCCGCATATGGCTCAAGGTGGACAACGCCGGTGTCGGTCCGGCACGGATCGAGAGCTTCGAGGTCTGGTGGCACGAGCAGCCGATCGCCTCCGCCGATGAGCTCCTGAAACTCTGCTGCCTGAAAGATGCGACGCTGCAGCTCGATCCCGCGACCATGCACGCCATGCGCATGAACATCTCGACGGTTGCGCCGAGCGTGCTGCGGGCGGGTGACGAGCTCACCTTCCTGAGCCTCGAGCGCACCGACAGCAACGCGGAAACCTGGGACCGCCTCGACCTGGAACGCGTGCAGATCAGGATGCGCGCCTGTTACTGCTCGGTGTTTGATGAATGCTGGCTGGCGGATCTGCGGCAGACGAGCGCCAGGGAGGTGCGCAGCTGCCCCACGGCCAAGGTGCCCTTCAGCATACCGATGAAGTGGTTCGACCCGCCGCGCAGCAGCTCCGGCAGATTGCATTAGGGCTTGCGCTTTGAGCCGCCGCCCGATCCGTCGTAGATTGGGCGCACCGGGGGACGAAGCGATGGACAGTAAAAAGCTCGAACGCCTGCGCGCACGTTACGCCGATCGGGGCGCATTCGACGGCGACGACCCGGTGCTGCTGCGGGCCGCGCGCGATGTGCAGACCGGCGATGGCCGGCGCACATTGCCCTACTCGGGAGTGCCCACTTTCCTCGGCCTGCCGCACGCGCCGAGCGTCGACGGACTCGACATCGCGGTCGTCGGCGTTCCCATGGATCTCGGCGTGTCCAATCGCGCCGGTGCGCGCTTCGGCCCGCGCGCGGTGCGCACCATCGAGCGGATCGGGCCTTACCATCCCACCTTTCGCGGCGTGCCCAAAGGCCGCGCGCGCGCAGCGGACGTGGGCGATGTGCCCTTTCACAGCCGCTACGACCTCGCGCACTGCCTGCGGGATATCGAGGAGTACTACGCGGGGCTGCGGGCGCGCGGTGTGCGGCCGCTTTCGGTGGGCGGGGACCACTCCATCACCTATCCCATCCTCAAGGCACTCGGCAAGGACGCACCGCTCGGGCTCGTGCACATCGATGCGCACTGCGACACCATGGGGTCCTACGACGACACGAAATTTCATCATGGCGGACCCTTCCGCCTGGCGGTGCTCGATGGTGTGTTGGATCCCGACCGCACCATTCAGATCGGCATCCGTGGCGCCGCCAACATGTTCTGGGAGTTCTCACACGCCTCCGGCATGACCGTGATCTACATGGAGGACTTCATGCGCATGGGCCTGGACGCGGTGATCGCCAAGGCCCGCGAGGTGGTCGGGGACGAGCCGATCTACGTGTCGGTGGACGTCGATGGCTTCGATCCGGTCTTCGCTCCGGGCACCGGCACGCCCGAGGCCGGCGGACTCAGCTCGCGCGAGGGTCTGGCGCTGCTGCGTGGCCTGCAGGGCCTGCAGATCGCGGGCGCCGACGTGGTCGAGGTCGCGCCGCAGTACGACCCCACGACCAACACCAGCCAGCTCGCCGCGCAGATCCTGTTCGAGGAGTTTGCGCTGATGACGCTCGGCGAGGCCGGCTAGCCGCGCAGTCCCAGTGCAGCGCCTCTAGCGCGGGGCGACCGGCGGATTGCGGCGCGCCACCCAGTAGGTCGCACCCTCGGAGCCATAGCGAGCCCAAAAGAAAAACCCCTGAGACCTCGTCGATCTCAGGGGCTTTCTGTTTGAAGCCTGGCGGTGACCTACTCTGGCATGCCTGAAAGGCACACTACCATCGGCGCAGAGCGTTTTCACTTCCGAGTTCGGAATGGGATCGGGTGGTTCCCGCTCGCTATTGCCGCCAGGCAAGCTGTTTGAGGATCATGAAGCCGCTGCCAAAAACGGCAGCGGCTTCACGCGCCTCCAATCCGGTTAGTTTCTGTTTCGACGCCTGTCGCGTTCACGATGGATCGCTCCATCGGCATCAATCCTCGCGTGGTCAGACCACTTGAGGTTATATGGTCAAGCCTCACGGGCAATTAGTACTGGTTAGCTGAAGCCATTACTGGCCGTACACACCCAGCCTATCAACCACGTAGTCTTCGTGGGCCCTTCAGGGGAGTCGAGCTCCCAGGGAGATCTAATCTTGGGGGGGGCTTCCCGCTTAGATGCTTTCAGCGGTTATCCCGTCCGCACATAGCTACCCGGCAGTGCC
>JAFAKO010000363.1 GCA_019235245.1 Gammaproteobacteria bacterium | reverse complement strand
GGTGATCCTCCGAGGGCGCGCGCCAGATGTGGTTGAAGCCCACCTCGTACAGCGTCGCCGATGAGGCGTAGCTCGAGAGGTGGCCGCCGAGCTCGGTGGACTTCTTGTTGGCGAGCAGCACCATGACGAGCGCGTTCCAGCGGATGTGCGCCTCGATGCGCCGCTCGAGCGCGCGGTTGCCCGGATACTCCGGCTCGCGCCCGACCGGGATGCTGTTGACGTAGGCGGTGTTGGGCTTGAACGGCAGATAGGCGCCGTTGCGGCGCGTGTAGTCGATGAGCCGCTCGAGCAGGAAATGCGCCCGCTCCGGCCCGTGTATCTTCAGCACGGAATCGATCGATTCCAGCCACTCCCGCGTTTCGACGGGATCGAGGTCCTCAAGCTTCGGTGGTTCGGTCATTGCGAGTCGCTCGCCGGCGCGATCGGGGCAGGTTGCCGGCGCGATCGCGACTGCGGTCGCGCGCGTGATGTGCCCTGTCGCGTTAGAATGAGTAATGATGGCGACCGGCGACGGGTAAAGCAAGTGAGGTCCGCAAGCGCCCGCGCGCGCGCAGGCGGCGGCGCACGCGAGCGGCAGCTGCTGCCGGCGACGCACGCTCCAGACATCGTCAGCGCTGCGCGGCTGAACCCCGCGGGCCTCGATGCGCTTTGCGCAATCGTGCCGTACCCGCTTTCACCGGCAGCGCTGCGGCGCTTGCCGGAGAGCGCCCGCTGGCGCGAGCTCCACCAGCGAGCCCCGGCGCGCGCCGGCGCAGTGCGCAGCACGGTGCTCGCCAACCGCCGCCATACCGTTGCCGTGCTCGGCTACCTGGCGAGCGATGCGAGCGCCTTCGAGCGGCTGGCGCTCGCCGGCCGCATGCTGAAGGAAGCCGCGGCGCGCGGCCCGGAGGTGATCGGCCTCGCAGCAGCCGGTCCCGCGGTCGCGGCTCGCGGGGCCCTCGAGGCGCTGCTCGCCGCCGCCCTGGCGCACGCGTTCGCGCTCCCGAGCTGGCGCACCTCCACGAGCGAGGAGCGCACCCTGCGCCGCATCGTGCTGTTGAACGATGTGGGGCTCGACACGCGCTACGCCGCTGCCGTGGCGCGCGGCACGAATCTCGCCCGCTGGCTGACCGCGCTCCCGCCCAACATGCTCGATGCGCGCGCCTACCGCAGCGCCATCGCTGCGCTCGCGCGCGCCCACGGTCTGACGCTCCGCTGGCTCGATGAGCGCGCGCTGCGCCGCGCCGGCGCGCAGGCTTTCCTCGCGGTCGCCGCCGGCAACGCCGAACGCGATGCCGGCATCGCGCACCTGCAGTACCGTCCCAGACGCGCGCGGGGTAGCGCGCGGCCCGACGTCGCGCTCATCGGCAAGGGGATCCTGTTCGACACCGGCGGCACCAACCTCAAGCCGCACCGCTCGATGCTCGACATGCACACCGACATGGCCGGCAGCGCGGTGGCGCTCGCCACGCTCGTCGCGCTCGCCGAGCTGCGCGCCCCGCTCGCCGCCGACGCCTGGCTCGCCATCACCGAGAACCGCATCGGGCCGCAGGCTTACCGGCCGCAGGAGGTGGTGCGCGCGGCGAACGGCGTGACCATCCAGGTGATCCATACCGACGCCGAGGGGCGCATGGTGCTGGCGGACACACTCGCGCTCGCCGGTCGTACCGAGCCGCGGCTCGCCATCGATTTCGCGACGCTCACCGGAGCCTGTGTGCATGCGCTCACCGAGCGCATGAGCGGCGTCTTCAGCAACCGGCCCGAGCTCGCCGCCGCGCTCGTCGAGGCCGGCCGGATGAGCGGCGAGCGCGTCTGGAGCTTCCCGCTCGATGCGGACTACGACGCCGAGCTCGAGAGCAAGGTGGCGGATGTGGTGCAGTGTGCACTCGATGGCAAAGGCGATCACATCCTCGCCGCGCGTTTCCTGTCGCGCTTCGTCCCGCCCGGCGTCCCGTGGGTGCACGTCGATCTCTCCTCCGCCACGCGCAGCGGCGGGCTCGCGCACATCCCCACCGATGTCACCGGCTTCGGGGTGCGGCTGGCGCTCGAGCTGCTGCTGAAGCGGCAGGTCATGCAGATGCTGAAGGGCGCACCGTGAAGGCCCTCACCCTGCGCCGCCCGGATGACTGGCACGTGCACCTGCGCGATGGCGCAGCCCTGGCTGCCGTGGCGCCCTTCACGGCGGCGCGCTTCGCGCGTGCCATCGTCATGCCGAACCTCAATCCGCCGGTCGCCACCACGGCCGCGGCTCTCGCCTATCGCACGCGCATCCGCGCGGCGCTGCCCGCCGCACTGCAGTTCGAGCCGCTGATGACGCTGTACCTCACCGATGGCACGCCGGTGGAGGAGATCTCGCGGGCCAAGGCAGCGGGCGGTGTGCTCGGCTGCAAGCTCTATCCCGCCGGCGCCACCACGCACTCCGACGCCGGCGTCAGGGATGTGCGGCGGCTCGATGCGGTCTTCGAGCACATGGCCGAGACCGGGCTCGTCCTGCAGGTGCATGGCGAGGTCACCGACCCGGCGGTCGACATCTTCGAGCGCGAGGCGCGCTTCATCGATACGGTGCTGGAGCCGCTCGCGGCGCGGCACCCGCGGCTGCGCATCGTGCTCGAGCACATCAGCACGCGCGCCGCGGTCGACTTCGTGCTCGGGGCGCGCGCCGGCGTGGCCGCGACCGTCACACCGCAGCACCTCCTCATGAACCGCAACGCGCTCTTTGCCGGCGGGTTGCGGCCGCACCATTACTGCCTGCCGGTACTGAAGGCGGAACAAGACCGCGCAGCGGTGCTCGCGGCGGTGCTGCGCGGGAGCCCGCGGCTCTTTCTCGGCACCGACAGCGCGCCGCACGCACGCGCGGCGAAGGAGACGGCGTGCGGCTGCGCCGGCATCTTCTCGGCGCACGCCGGCATCGAGCTGTACGCGGAAGTCTTCGCCGCCGCCGGCGCACTGGAGAAGCTCGAGCCGTTCGCCTCCCACTACGGAGCGGATTTCTACGGCTTGCCGAGAAACGCAGGCACGATCACGCTCGTGCCGGAGCCGTGGGAGGTGCCGCCGGAATATCCTTTCGGCAGCGCGCCGCTCGTGCCGCTGCGGGCGGGAGAGTGCATCGCGTGGCGTCTCGAGCCATGACCGACCAGCCATCCGAACCGGTCGCCGCCGCGGATCCCGCCGCGGCGGCCCTCATGTCGCGGCGCTTTCGCGGCTACCTGCCGGTGGCCATCGATGTCGAGACCGGCGGCTTCAATGTCGTGACAGATGCCCTGCTCGAGATCGCCGTGGTGCTCATCGACATGGACGCCGACGGCACCCTCAGGCGCGGCGCGACGCATGATTTTCACGTGCAGCCCTTCCCGGGCGCGCGGCTCGATCCCGCATCGCTCGCGGTGACGGGCATCGATCCCTGGCACCCGCTGCGTCCGGCGTTACCCGAGCGCGACGCGCTGCAGCGCGTGTTCCGCGAGGTGCGCCACGCGGTCCGCGCCTACAACTGCCGGCGTGCCATACTCGTCGGCCACAACGCGGCCTTCGACCTCGCCTGTCTCAACGCCGCGGTAGCGCGCGCGGCGGTGAAGCGCAATCCGTTTCATCCCTTCTCCTGCTTCGACACCGCGACGCTCGCCGGGGCCGCGCTCGGCCAGACCGTGCTCGCCAAGGCAATCACCGTCGCGGGTCTCGAGTGGGATGCACAGAGTGCGCACAGCGCCCGTTATGACGCGCTGTGCAGCGCACAGCTTTTCTGCCTGGTGTGCAATCGACTGCGCGACAGCCACCGCGGCGCCGAGGAGAAGGCGCGGGCTCTCGGATGGCTGAGCGATGCGGCGGAGCCCGCCGGCGATGAGGCGGCGCTCGAGGCGGAGCTGCCGCCGCTATAAGCCGGGTTAGCGGGGGGTTAGCGGGCCGCCCCGACCTCGGCGAGGAGCTTGCGCAGCTCACCGCTGCGATACATCTCGAGCGCGATGTCGCAACCGCCGACCAGCTCGCCCTTCACGTACAGCTGCGGATAGGTCGGCCAGTTCGAGTAGCGCTTGAGGGCCTCGCGGATCTCGGGCTCTTCGAAAATGTTGACGTGCTTGAACTCGGCCCCGAGAGCGCGCAGCGCCGCCACTGTCTGCGCCGAGAAACCACACTGCGGAAAATCGGGCGTGCCCTTCATGAAGAGCACCACCGGGCTCGAGGAGAGCTCCGACTTGATTCGTTCCACCACATCCATCTCGACTACCTCGTAAGTTTGCGTCGCTCGGTGAGCACCGCGAGCAGTTGCCACTGCTCCGCCGCGCTCATCGATATCCATCTGCCGATCTCCTCCCCGGTGCGCAGGCAACCAACACAGTAGCCGCGCGCGTCGAGGGAGCAGACGTTGATACACGGGGACGGCGGGCGCTCCACGGGCTCCATCGGCTTTGGCGCCACCATGCGTTGAATTATGGGGGTGCCTCGCCTATTCTTCAAACCGCTCGCTGCCCGCTGCTCCCATAGAAACAAGAACTTGGAGATCTAAAGCCATGAATCCTCTGAACAACCACCGGCACTCGCTGATCCTCGGCATCGTGATCGCCGTAGTGCTCGCGCTGCTGATCGGCGGGTCGCAGTTCAATCAGCTGGGGCTCGCGCGCTGGTTCCACATCGTTGCAGGGGTGTTCTGGATCGGACTGCTCTACTACTTCAACGTCGCGCAGACGCCCGCGCTCACCGCCGCTGCCGCCGACAAGGGCGGCCCCGGGGGTGCAGGTATCACCAAGTACGTGGCGCCGCGCGCGCTCTTCTGGTTCCGCTGGGCGGCGCTCCTCACCTGGCTCGGCGGCGCCTGGCTGCTCGGCTCAAGCTTTCTCTCCGCCTTCAGTTTCGGCGCGATCGCGGATCCGGCGGGCCACACCGGCTACTACCTGCGCACCATCGGCACCGGCGCCTGGCTCGGCACCATCATGTTGCTGAATGTCTGGGGGATCATCTGGCCGAACCAGAAGAAGATCCTCGGCATCGTCGCCGCGACGGATGAGCAGAAGGCGGCGGCGCGCAAGGCTGCCGGCATGGCCTCGCGTATCAACTTCGTGCTGTCCATCCCGATGATCATGTGCATGGCCGGTGCGACGCACGGCCTGCCGTTCATGGGTCGCTGAGCCCGGTCGCTGGTGCCAGCGCTTCCCGCCGATCTCGCTAAACAGGTCGAGGCTGCGCTTCGCGAGGATGTCGGCAGCGGTGATGTGACTGCGGCGCTGGTGCCCGCGGCGCAGCGCGTGCGCGGCGCCGTCACCACGCGCGAGGCGGCGGTGCTATGCGGACGCGCCTGGGCGGACGAGACCTTCCGGCAGCTCGAGCCGCGAGTGCAGCTCACCTGGCAGGCCGCCGATGGCGATCGCCTCGAGGCCGGGCAGATCCTGTTCTCGATCACCGGTCCCGCGCGCCCGGTCCTCACCGGCGAGCGCACGGCGCTCAACTTCCTGCAGCTGCTCTCGGGAACCGCCACGGCTGCGCGCCGCTTCGTCGATGCGGTGGCGGGCACTTCCTGCCGCATTCTCGACACGCGCAAGACGGTGCCGGGGCTGCGCACTGCACAGAAGTACGCGGTGCGTTGTGGCGGCGCGCTCAATCACCGCATGGGGCTCTACGACCAGGTGCTCATCAAGGAAAATCACATCGCCGCCGCCGGCTCACTGACCGGCGCGATCGAGGCGGCGCGGCGCACCGCGGGCGGCATCGCGATCGAGGTCGAAGTCGAGACGCTCGGTGAGTTGCGCGAGGCGCTCGCGGCGCGACCCGACATCATCATGCTCGATGAGTTCACGCTCGGGGACATGCGGACGGCGGTGGAGCTCACGCGAACGCAGGGAGCGGCGACCAAGCTAGAAGTCTCCGGCAGCGTGGCGCTGGACCGCGTGCGCGCGATTGCCGAGACCGGCGTCGACTATATTTCCGTCGGGGCGCTCACCAAGCACGTGCGCGCGGTGGATCTCTCGATGCGGCTCGATTTCCTGGGCGGTTAATCCCCGGCGACGCATCGCGCTTGCCCCCGGGGCCGAGCATCACTAGCACGTCGCCCCGTTAGTTAGTCTTTTCACTAACTATCCGCGAATCATGCTTTGAACGCTGCCCCGATCGGCCACTCTGACGCGTCGTGCAAGATCCTGCCGGCTGCAGGAAGTGGAGCAGTCTGTCAGAACGTCGGCACTCCTATCGGGTCAACCGTGCATGAAGATCCTCGCACTCACGCCAGCCTTCTGCGCCGCCCTTGCACTGAGCCTGGTTCCCGCACTGGCCGCACTGGCCGCTCCCGCGGCGCCTCCGCCAGCGGTCCCGGCTCCCCCGACGGTCCCGGCCCCGGCGCCCACGCCAACCACGCCGGCGCCATCGACTCCCGCCGTGCCTGCGGTTCCGGTGAATCCCGCAGCTCCGGTGAATCCCAATGCTCCAGTCAATCCCGATGCGCCCGTCGCGCCAGATGCTCCGGTGACGCCGAACGCTCCGCCATCGAACACGCCAGCGCCGGTAGCACCGCAGGCACCCGTGTCACCCGAGGCACCCGTACCGCAGACGCCGCAGGCCCCGCAGCCGCCTGCGCCTCAGGCTCCGAAGACCGCGGTCGGCACCGCCCCATCGGCGGCACCTTCGCTCGCTCAGCAGGAATTCTGGCAGTGCTCGAGCACCGCGCCGACGGCGGCTGTCGCGTCGTGCCTCGATCTTCTATGAGGAGCGGGCCGCAGCCGGCTCAGGCGACGGCTGATTTCACCACGCGCTGCGGTTGGGCGACGCCGTAGCCCTGTGCGTAGTCGACGCCGAGACTCGTGAGCATCTGGATGATCTCGGCATTCTCGGCGAATTCGGCGATGGTCTGCTTGCCGGTCAGGTGCCCGATCTCGTTGATGGAGCGAACCATCTCGCGATCGATCGGGTCGCGCAGGATCTCGCGCACGAAGCTGCCGTCGATCTTGAGGTAATCGACCGGGAAGTGCTTGAGATAGCCGAACGAGGAAAGCCCGGTGCCGAAGTCATCCAGCGCAAACTTGCAGCCGAGCTCCTTCAGCGCCTGGATGAAACGGTTGGCCTGCGAGAAGCTCGCCACCGCCGCGGTCTCGGTGATCTCGAAGCAGATCTTGGCGGCATCGAGTCCGCTCTTGTGGAACTGATCGATGACGAAGGGCAGGAACTTGTCGTCGCCGAGGCTCTGCCCCGACAGGTTGATCGAGCACTGCAGCAGCTTCTCGCGCTCGTCCGCCTCCGAGACCAGCCAGCGGAACGCATTCTCGATCACCCAGCGATCGATCGCCGGTGTGATGCCGTAGCGCTCGGCGGCGGCGATGAAGTCATTCGGCGCGACGATGCGCCCGGTCTCATCCTTGAGGCGCAGCAGCAGCTCGTAATGCGCGCCGATCTCGGCGCGCTGCAATGGCTGGATGGCCATGCGGAACAGCTCGAAGCGGCCCTCCTCGAGCGCCGCGTTGATGCGCGCGGCCCACTGCATCTCGCGCCGCCGCCGCATGAGCTCGATGTCGTTCTCGGCGAAGCTGTGTACCCGGTTGCGGCCGCTTTCCTTAGCGGCAGCGCAGGCCGAATCGGCCGCCGAGAGGATCGAGGCCACGTCCTCGTTGTCGGCGGTGATCGGCACCACACCGATGCTCGCGCCGAGGCGGAACACCCGGTCCTCCCAGGTGAAGCGGAAGTTGCGCACGCCCTCGCGCAGCGTCTCGGCCGTGCGCATCGCCTCATCGAGCGAGCAGCTTTCCAGCAGGATGCCGAACTCATCGCCGCCGAGCCGTGAGAGCGTGTCGCGCCAACGCACCTTGGATTTCAGCAGCGCGCCCACCTGCCCGAGCAGCGCGTCGCCGGCCGAGTGACCGCAGGTGTCGTTGACGATCTTGAACTGGTCGATGTCGAGGTAGCAGAGCGCGTAGGACGCCTCGCGCGCCTTGGCGCTTTTCAGCGCCCGCTCGAGGCGGCTCTCGAATTCGCGCCGGTTGACGAGTCCGGTGAGCAGGTCGTGGCTCGCGTGGTAGGAGAGCCGGCGATTGAGCTCGCGCGACTCGCTCACGTCGTGGAACACGAGCACGCCGCCGGCGACGTGGCCAGCGCCATCGCGGATCGGTGCGGCGGTGCTCTCCACGTACAGCTCGTTGCCATCGCGCCGGATCAGCAGCATCGGCCGCACCGATTTGATGGGGCGGATGCGGCGGATCGAAACCGAAAGCGGATTCTCGAGCGGCTCGCAGGTCTCTTCGTGGAAGGCGCGGAAGATCTCCTCGACCGGGCGCCCCATGGCATCCTCCAGGCGCCAGCCGGTGAGCTCCTCGGCGACCGGGTTGATGTAGTCGATGGTCGAGCTCGCGTCGGTGGTGATGACGCCATCGCCGATCGACTGCAGCGTGATCTGCGCGCTCTCCTTTTCGCGGAATAGCGCCTCTTCGTACAGCTTGCGCTCGGTGATGTCGAGCTCGACACCGACGAGCCGCAGCAGCCGTCCGTGCTTGTCGACGCGGGCGGTCGCGCGGCTGATGACCCAGCGCCATTCGCCGTTGCGATGACGCATGCGGTGCGTGCTCTCGAAAATCGGGGTCTTGCCTGCGACGTGATCGCGGATCGCCGCCTGCACGCGCGCGAGGTCGTCGGGGTGCACGAGGCTGCGCCAGTCGGGCGAGCCGCGCATGTCATCGTCGCCGTAGCCGAGCATCGCCTTCCAGCGCGGCGAGAAGTAAACCTCGTTGCTCTCGACGTCGAAGTCCCACAGGCCATCGTTGGCCGCGGCCTGGAACAGGTTGGTGCGCTCCTCGAGCTTGGCGAGCCGCGCCTCGGTGCGGATGCGCTCGAGACCGGTAGCGAGGCTCGTGCCGATCAGCTTCATCAGCAGCTGCAGGTTCACGTCCCAGGCGCCGCGCGGCAGTGCGTGCGCGAGCGCCAGGAAGCCGGCGGGCTTGCCCTGCGTGGACAGCGCTACGAGCAGCGCCTTCCAGCGCGGCGAGAAGTATACCTCGTTGCTCTCGACGTCGAAGTCCCACAGGCCGTCGTTGGCCGCCGCCTGGAACAGGTTGGTGCGCTCCTCGAGCTTGGCGAGCCGCGCCTCGGTGCGGATGCGCTCGAGTCCGGTGGCGAGGCTCGTGCCGATCAGTTTCATCAGCAGCTGCAGGTTCACGTCCCAGGCGCCCCGCGGCAGTGCGTGCGCGAGCGCCAGGAAGCCGGCGGGCTTGCCCTGCGTGGACAGCGCTACGAGCAGCGCCGATCCGATGTGGAGCTCGGCGAGCTTGGTGGCCTCGGCCTGCTGGTCCTTGCGCGGGGCGCTGCTATCGCGCAGCTCCGAGAGTCTCAGGTGCTCGAGCCGCCCCTTCAGCCAAAGGAAGGAGTCGAGGCTCGTGCCGGCGAGCCCCTCGGGCCGGCACTGGGCGAAAGCGCTGCGGGCGAGCTGTACATCGCTGAAGGTGCCGTCTTCCGGGCTCAGCGCGGCGAGGAAGGCACAGTCGGCGCCTGTTGCACCGCGCAAGAGCTCGAGATTGCGCCGCACGCATTCGTCCATGCCCTCGCGGCGCATGTTCTGGAAGTCCACCGCGATCTTCGTGCAGACGACATCGATGCCAACGACAGGTTTCACGGTACGGCCGGTCCAGGCGTCAGCCGAGAGGATGTCGGACGCGGTGAAGTCCGCCGGTTTTTCCGGCGGCGGAGTCGTCATGAACCGAGACCTCCCACGAACCCGAGGAAGCCAGCCTAGTCAATTGTTCGCGCTTTGGCGTGACGCTCCGTCACGGACTCGAGCATTGCGCGGGCTGTTTTCCAAGTGGTTGCGGCGGATTCTCGCACACTTGGTGAGGAACACAAGGTAAAACCCTGTTCGATCAGGCTTTCATCACTTAACAGAATCATTCACTGACGCGCGGGACCCTCCGGCTCGGCAGCCCCGCGCAGCGAGCGCTCCGCAAGCCGAAAGAGCCGCGGCAGCTCGGCTTCCATCTCCGCCTGCAGGCGCTCCAGGGCGGCCGCATCGGTGACGCGCGGAACATAGCGTGGCGGACCGATGGCGATGACGATGCGCGCGAACGGCATCGGGATGACGAAGCGGTCCCACTTGATGAGCCAGGCACGCGAGGCCGCGTAGGACATCGGCAGGATCGGGCGACCGGACATCTGCGCGAGCAGCAGCGCGCCGGGCTTGAATTTGAAGCGCGGACCCCGCGGTCCATCGGGGGTGATGACGGGCGAGACGTTCTCGCGCACCAGCGCCTGGTAGTAGTCGCGCAGCGCACGCGCCCCGGTGTGCGTCGATGAGCCGCGGATCAC
This sequence comes from Gammaproteobacteria bacterium, assembly GCA_019235245.1. Classification (GTDB taxonomy): domain Bacteria; phylum Pseudomonadota; class Gammaproteobacteria; order Steroidobacterales; family Steroidobacteraceae; genus 13-2-20CM-66-19. The sequence goes on along the minus strand of JAFAKO010000363.1, from coordinate 1,437 downwards.
CGCACCGCCGAAGCGGCGCACCATCATGGCACCGAGCTCTCCATCGACCGACGGGCTGATGAGCCAGCCCGGTGTCAGGTTGCGGGCGCGTTGCTCGACGAGGAACTTGCCGCAGTAGAGCTGGTGCTGGTGCCAGTAGCACGGTATGAGGGAAGGTGCGCGCGCCAGGGCCCCATCGAGATGCTCGATGCCCTCGATCCGCACCACGCGGCACAAGCGCCACCACAGGTGGATCAGCCCGACCGCGAGCGGCACCGCGATGGCATAGAGCGCACGACGCGCCGGCGTCATGCGCCGACCCGAGCGAGTGGTGGTGCGGTAGATCGTGTTGCGCAGCCGACCCTGATCGTCCGGGCTCATGAGTCGAAGAGCTCCGCGAGAGCCACCTCGCGCGTCACGATCGCCGCCAGGTCCCGGTCGCAGACGAGGCAGGCGGAGGCGCCGGCGAAGCCCTCGAGCTGGCGTACGCGCCACGCAACTCCGCGCCAGGAGAGCTGTCCCGCGTGCACTCCGAGTGCCCGAGCCTCGCGCAGCGCGCGCAGGCCATCGCCGCTCGCCTTGAGTGTCGCTTCGCGCACCACCCAGTCGAGGATGCGCGCGTCAGTTCCCATCTCGAGATCGAGTCCGACTCTGCCACCGCTCAGCGCCGCGCACGCGACCCAGGGACCGGTGTGTGAAATGCTGAAATCGACCGTGTGGTCTGCAGCGGCGGGGCCGAGCCGCACGAGTCGCGGCTTCTCTCCCGCCGGGAAACGCAGCTCACCGGCCGCGACGCGGCGCCCGAGCAGGTCCCCGAGTGCACGCAACGCGAGCGCGACCCCGGCGAGACTCGCGCTGCTCGCGGCGCGCGCCGAGCGCAGCGCGAGGCGGCGCGCGTAGGGAAGCGCCGCGAGAAAGCTGCGCGCAGCGCCCTGCGGCCACTGACCCCGGAGGTCGGTCTGATATAAGATTAATTTTTGGCTTTCAACGGCTTGCATGATCGCCGCCGCACCCGCCAACCACGCGCCTCCCGAGGCCGAGCTGCAATTCGACGTCGGCTCCACGGATGACTCCCTGGAGCGCATGATCGAGCTGTTCGCCCGCCACGGAGATACCTATCGGGTGTACGTCCCGGCGCGACGATCTTATACCTATGTCATCCACCACCCGGACGACATCAAGCGCGTACTGGTATCGAATCATCGCAACTACACCAAGGGTGTCGGCCTCGACCGTGTCAAGATCCTCCTCGGCAAGGGCATCATGACCAGCGAGGGGGAGCTGTGGAGGCGGCAGCGCTACATGATGCAGCCGCTGTTCCACCGCCGCGTCATCGGTACGTTCGCGGAGGTCATCGCAGGGGCGAACGACCGCTTCATCGAGCGCTGGGAGGGACTCGCCCGGCGCGGCGAGCTCATCAACCTCACCGACGAGATGAGCGAGCTGACGCTCGAGATC
>JAFAKO010000074.1 GCA_019235245.1 Gammaproteobacteria bacterium | reverse complement strand
CCGCGGCGTCGGGCACCGCCGCGTGCGCGTGGACAAGCGCCGCGAGCAGCACTGCACCGAGCAGGCGCAGAAGCGATCGTGAGGCACCCATGAATCCGACGATACCGGAAGGTCCGCCCCGAAGCGTGCCTTCAGCGCGCAGAGGGTGACCGGCTTCGCGTTCCGGATGGAATCTGCTGCGTGATGCAGTGGATATTTCCGCCCCCGAGCAGGATCTCGCGCGAGGGAACGCCCACGACCCGCCGCCCCGGAAACAGGCGCTTCAGTCGCGCCGCGGCGACACGGTCGGTGCGCGCATCCAGCAACGGCATCACGATGCCACCGTTGGCGATGTAGAAGTTGACATAGGTCGCAGCGAGACGATCACCCGCGCGGCGCGGCCGGGTGCCTTCCCGCGCGACGATGCCGACGGCCTCGCGCGCCCGCATGTGCAGAGGCCCCGGCATCGGCAGCCGCACCACCTTGAGCCGCCGGCCGCGGGCATCGCGCGCCTCCTGCAGCCGCTCGAAGGCATCGAGCGAGATGGCGTATTGCGGGTCGCGGTGACTGTCGGTCCAGGTGAGGCACACGACCCCCGGGCGCGCGAAGCAGGCGAGATCGTCGATGTGGCCGCCGGTCTCGTCATCCACCACGCCCCGGCCGAGCCAGATGATCTGGCTCACGCCCAGATACTCGCGCAGCCGCCGCTCGATGTCGCTGCGCTCGCAGCGCGGATTGCGGTTGGGATTGAGGAGACATTCCTCGGTGACGAGCGCGGTGCCCTCGCCATCGACGTGGATGGCACCGCCCTCGTTCACCATCGGGGCGCGGTAGCGATCGAGACGCTCGATCTCGAGCACTTTGCGCGCCACCAGATCGTCCTGGTCCCACGGAAAATACAGTCCGCCGTCCAGGCCGCCCCAGGCGTTGAAATGCCAATCGACGCCGCGCACGGTGCCGCGGCCGTTCACCACGCAGGTCGGGCCGACATCGCGCATCCAGGCGTCATCGTGCGCCATCTCGATGACGCGCACCGGCTCGCTCAGCACCGCCCGCGCCGTCTCGTAGTTCGCGGCCGAGACCCCGACGGTGACCGGCTCGAACTGGGCGATTGCCGCGGCCACCTGCGCGAATGCCAGCTGCGCCGGGCGCGCCGCCTCGCGCCAGTTGTCGGGCCGCTCCGGCCACAGCATCCAGCAGCCGGCGTGCGGCTCGAACTCCCCGGGCATGCGGAAGCCGTCCGCGGCGGGGGTGCCGGGGAGCGCGTGCGTCATTGCCGCAGGCGGCTGTGCCGGTACCCGTAGCAGGCGTAGATGGACATGCCGATGACGGTCCAGATGACGAGTCGCAGCCAGGTGGCCGTGGAGAGGAAATACGTCATGCCGAGGCACACCACGGCACCCAGGATGCAGGTGACCGGCGCAAACGGCACCCGGAACGGACGCGGTGTGTCGGGCCGCGTGTAGCGCAGCACCAGCACCCCGATACACACGACCGCGAACGCCAGCAGAATGCCCATCGAGATCAGATCGGTGAGCAGGTCGAGCGGGAAGATCGCGGCGATCAGCGCCGCGAAGACCCCGGTGATGACCGTCGACACGTGCGGGGTCTTGAAGCGCTGATGACAGCGGCTCATGGCCGGGGGCAACAGCCCGTCGTCAGCCATCGACAACAGGATGCGCGGTTGACCGAGGAGGGAGGTGAGGATGACGGAGGTCATGCCGGCGATCACGCCGATCTTCAGCAGCGGCGACAGCCAGGAGAGCTGCGGGTGGGCGTCGAGAGCCAGCGCCACCGGGGCATCCGAGTCGAGCTTGGTGTAGGGGACCATGCCGGTGAGGACGGTCGACATGGCAACGTACAGCACCGCCGAGATCAGCAGCGCACCGAGGATGCCGATCGGCAGGTCGCGCTGCGGGTTGCGGGCTTCGAGCGCCGTGGTCGAGGCGGTGTCGAAGCCGACGTAGGAGAAGAAGATGATGGCGGCGCCCTGCATGATGCCGGTCCAGCCGAAATGACCGCGCACACCGGTGTTCGGCGGTATGTACGGGTGCCAGTTCGCGGTATCGACGTACGAGAGCCCGGCGATGACGATGACGATGATGATGCCGACCTTGAGAGCGACCATGAACGAGTTGGCCCCTGCGGAGAAACGTACGCCGACATACAGGAGCGCCGTCATGGCGGCGACGATCAGCACCGCGGGCACGTTGATGAGCGCGTGCGTCTTGATCACGTGCTCGTTGGCATCCAGTCCGAGCGGCGCGTTGATGAACTGGGCCGGCAGGTGGATGTGTGCGTCATTCAGGAGGCTCACCACGTACGCCGACCAGCTTACCGCTACCGCCGATGCCGAAATCGCATACTCGAGCAGCAGATTCCAGCCGATGAACCAGGCGAGCGCTTCGCCGAGCGTCGCGTAGGTGTAGCTGTAGGCACTGCCGGGCACCGGCAGGAAGGCGGCGAACTCCGAGTAGCAGAGTGCGGCCAGACCGCCGCCGAAGGCGGCGATCAGGAGCGAAAGCGTGATCGCCGGCCCCGAGTGGTTCGCCGCGACCGTGCCGGTCAGCACGAAGATGCCCGAGCCGATCGTGGCGCCGAGGCCGATGGCGATGAGCGCGCGCGCGCTCAGCACCTGCTTCAGCCGTGACTTGCCCGCCGGCACCGCATCGATCGGCTTGACCACCAGCAGCTGTCGCAGCATCGATGGCCGCGCGGCCGGCAGGCCGCCGCCCCTATTGATATCGACGGCGTCGGACATCCACTGCTCGTTTCATGCTCGCCCCCGGGGTGTCGGCCGCCGGCCAGTCTCTCATACGCGGCTGTCCCGCGGTACGTGCCGGGCGGGGCCGCGAGTCGCTGTGCTAGCATTGCGCGCCCGGCCGCGCCCATGCGGCGGGTTCCCCTGCAGGAGAGCACTCTCATGTCCACCGCCGCCAGTTTGAAGATCGCGCCGCCGCCGCAGGGCGCGAAGATCACCATCCAGGACGGCAAGCTGCGGGTGCCCGAGAATCCCATCATCCCGTTCATCGAGGGCGATGGCACCGGGCCCGATATCTGGCGCGCCAGCGTGCGCGTCATGGATGCGGCGGTCGCCCGGGCCTATGGCGGCAAGCGACGCGTCCACTGGATGGAGGTGTTCGCCGGGGAGAAATCCAACAAGCTGTTCAATACCTGGCTGCCCGATGAGACCGTGGCGGCGTGCCGCGAGTACCTGGTATCGATCAAGGGG
>JAFAKO010000005.1 GCA_019235245.1 Gammaproteobacteria bacterium | reverse complement strand
GTGTCGGGTACGGCGACGCAGTACCTGCGCGCCGGTGACCAGGGAGCGCAGTTCATTTTCCATTTCTGCCCGGTGTGCGGGACGACGCTTTTCCATACCGAGGTGGGTGTGGAGGGCTCGGTGAGCGTCGCCGTCGGTGCTTTTGCGGATCCCACCTTCCCGGCGCCGCGGGTCTCGGTATACAACTGTCGCAGGCACTCCTGGGTCCATCTGCCGCCGGGCACGGTCAGCTTCGAGCGGGACCCGCCTTGAGTCGCGCAGCATGAGCGATGCGCGGCACGCCGCGAGCCACGCCTGCATGCTCGCGCTCTGTGCAGCGATCGGGCCCTCCTGCGTCCGGGCAGAGGCCGGGGCGACCTGGACGCCGGATGACATCAGCGTGGCGCAGTCCGTATCTGGACAGCCACCGACTGCGAGCACGCGCTTCGAGGTCGCGCCGAACGGCGATGCACGCATCACCATCGAGCGGCGCGAGGGCAGCACGCACAGCAGCGGCACGATAATTCTCATCGGCGGACGCTGGATGTTGAGCCGGGGGTTTGCTGCGCCCGCCGGCAGGGAGCTCGAGTCGCTCGATCTCGCCGCGGTGAACTCCCAGCTCGTGATGGTGCTTCTCACCGCGGCGCTGCCCGACGGACCGCCGGCTCCCGGTGCGCCCACGAACGTGCGTTTCGCCGAGAAGAACAACCCGATCCGCATCGCCACCGCAACCGCCTCGGCAGAGTACGCCGCGCCGTGGACCGTCGTGGGCACGGTGACCGAGCCCGCCGTTGGATCCGCGACGAGCTATGAGCTCTCGTTTACCTATGCGGAGCAGGGACTCTCACGGACGGTCGATTTCGCAGGCACGGTCGCTCGCGCGAAGTCATCGCCGGAGTTTCCCGATACCATGAAGCTCGCCGGCTGGAAGGTGCGCCGACTCCCGGAGTCGCCGGAGCCTTCAGCGGGCACCGCTGCATCGGGCCCCGTCTCATCGGGCGCTACGACAACGGCCGCGGCGCACGCGCCCAATGCCCTCACCATTGGAGAGCTGCGCCAGCTCAAGTGACAAGGAGTCCCAAAGTGTCCCGACTGTCCGTCAGAAGCTTCGCGATCTCCATCGATGGCTTTGGTGCGGGGCTCCATCAGGACCAGCAGAACCCCCTCGGTGAGCGTGGCCTCGAGCTCATGGAGTGGTTCTTCAACACGCGCAGCTGGCGGGCGATGCATGGTGAGAAAGGCGGCGAGACCGGTACCGACGACACCATTGCGGCGCGGGGTTTCGACAACCTCGGCGCCTGGATCCTCGGCCGCAACATGTTCGGACCCGTCCGCGGCCCGTGGCCGGATGAGAGCTGGAAGGGCTGGTGGGGCGATGAGCCGCCCTACCACACCCCGGTGTTCGTGCTGACGCACTATCCGCGGCCGACGCTGAAAATGGCGGGCGGCACGGACTTTCACTTCGTCACCGGCGGTATTCACGAGGCGCTCGCGCGGGCACGCGATGCTGCCGGCGCCCGCGACATAAGACTCGGCGGCGGGGTGGCGACGATCCGCGCTTACCTCGAAGCGGGCCTCATCGATGATCTGCACCTGGTGTTGAGTCCGGTGCTGCTCGGGCGCGGCGAGGCGCTGCTCGCGGGCATCGACCTGCCGGCGCTCGGCTACGCGCTCAGCCGCAGCGTGGCGGGCGAGCGCGGGACGCACTTTTTTCTCAATCGCACCGGCGAGCCCGGCGAGGCGAAGACCTCGACTATTCCGCCTCGGCCTTGATGGGGCGGCTCATGAGCGCCCGCACCGCCTCGCGCGCCGGGAGCTGCTCGTACAGCACGCGGTACACCATGGCGCACAGCGGCATCTCCACCGCGGCACGCGCGGCGACACCCTCGATGGCGCGTGCGGCGGCGTAGCCTTCGACCGCCTGGCCGATTTCCTCGAGTGCCGCCTCCGGGCTGCGGCCCGCCGCGAGCAGCAGGCCGAAGCGGCGGTTGCGCGACTGGTCGTCGGTGCAGGTGAGCACCAGGTCCCCGAGTCCCGCGAGCCCCATGAACGTCTCCGCGCGCGCGCCGAGCGCCACGCCGAGGCGGGTCATTTCCTTGAGCCCGCGCGTGATGAGCGCGACGCGGGTGTTGGCGCCGAACCCGAGCCCATCCGATAGACCCGCGCCGACGGCGAGCGCATTCTTCACCGCCCCGCCGATCTCGACTCCCATGATGTCCGTCGAGGTGTAGGCGCGGAAATTCTCCGAGGACAGCTCACGTGCGAGCGCCTCCGCGTACCCGCCCGCGGGGGAAGCGATGGTCATGGCGGTCGGCAGTCCCGCGCCGACCTCGCGCGCGAAGGTGGGACCGGAGAGCACCGCGATGCGCCGCGCGGCGCCGAGCACCTCGCGTGCGACCTGGTGCGGCAGCTTGCCGCTCGCCTGCTCGAATCCCTTCGTGGCCCAGGCGACATGCATCGGCGCGGCGAGCAGCGGTGCCAGCTCGGTGAGCACCGCGCGCAACGCAGTGCTCGGCACCACCACGAGCACATCCTGCGTGCCGGCGAGCGCCCCGCCGAGCTCCGGCTCGATCTCGAGGGACGCGGGAAAAGTCACGCCCGGAAGGTAGCGTTCGTTGCAGCGCGCGGCCGCCATCGCCGCGAGCCGCACGCGATCGCGTCCCCAGAGACGCACGCTCCGGCCGCTGCGGGCGAAGTGTATGGCGAGCGCAGTTCCCCAGGAGCCCGCGCCGAGCACCGCGACCGGCACACCGGCGGTCGTGCGCAGCGCCGTGCGCTCCGGCATCAGTTGGTGACGGCCGGCTGCGTCTGGTTGGCAGCGTACAGCGCGTCGAAATTGACCGGCGGCAGCAGGAACTGCGGAAAGCCCCCTTGGCTCACGAGCTGCGAGACCGCCGCCCGCGCATACGGAAAGAGCACGCCCGGACAGACCGTGCTGACCGCGCGCTTCATCTCCGCGTCGGGAAGATTGCGGATGACGAACAGGCCAGCCTGCTTCACCTCCACCAGGAAGATGGTCGCCTCGCCGTGCTTGGCGGAGACGGTGACCGTGAGCACCACCTCGCGCACCTCGGGCCCAAGCGCGGTGGAGCTGGTCTGCAGGTCGAGGTTGATCTGCGGGTTCCAGTTGCCCTCCATGCGCGGTCCGTTCGGGGACTCGTACGAGCAGTCCTTCAGGTAGACGTTCTGCGGCGCGAGCACCGCGTTCGGATCGATGGGATTGGTAAGCGGCAGGTCGCCGATGTTCTCATTCATGTCTCAAGGCTCCGGTTTCTTCAACAGGGTATCGAGGCGCCCCTCGGCATCGAGCGCCTGCAGGTCATCGGATCCGCCCACGTGCGTCTCGCCGATGAAAATCTGCGGTACGGTATCGCGGCCGCTGCGCGCCCGCATCTCCTCATATGCACCGTCCACGGCCTCGATGTCGATCTCGAGCGGCGTAACCCCCTTCGATGCCAGCAGGCTCCGTGCCCGTGAGCAGTAGGGACACCAATCCGTGACGTACATGACGAGCTTCGGCGCACTCATGGAACGGGCTGGGACTCAGGCGCGCGACAGCGGCAGGTTGTCCGCACGCCACGCGGCCAGTCCTCCGCGCAGCGTAAACACCCGGGTGAAGCCCTGGGCCGCGAGCTGCCGTACGGCCGCGGCGCCGAGCGAGCCGCCGTCATCGTACACGACGACCGTCTTTTCCTTATGCTTCTTCAACGTGTCACCGGCGCTCAGAATCTGCTCGCCACTCATCTGCCGGGCGCCGTTCAGGTGACCCGACTGGTACTGCTCTGCCGGACGCAGGTCGAGAACGAGCGCCCCCTGGTTCATGAGCCGGATCAGCTCCTGGGGCGACACCGAGCGCAGCCCTTCCGAGCGCATGCGCATTTCGTATACAAGGACCAGGGCCGCCACTACGGCGGTTGCGGTGGCGAGCCAGGGGTGATGGCTGGCGAAGTCGAGGATACGGTCCATGAATCAGCCGGGTGAGCCGCGGGCAAAGGGCGCGCATTATAGCGTTCCCCTGCCTGGGGGCACGGCGGGGAGCGTCCGCCCCCCGCCGGCCGCCGGCCCGGCGCTTGCCGTGCTGCTGGCCGCGAGCCTCCTCCTGATCCCGGCCGCCGGAGCCCGCGCTGCCCCGTCCGCCGCCCGGCCCGAAAGCGATGCCCGCAAGGCCGAGGAGCAGCTGCAGGCGGTGAAGGCGGAGATCGAGCGCGTGACGCGCGAGGTGAGCGCCGAGCAGGTCGAGCGTGACCGCCTGACGCGCGATCTGCGCGGCGCTGAGCTGCAGGTCGCCCGGGCACGCGATGCGCTCGCCGACGTGCGCCACCAGCGCGCGGAGGATGCCGCCCGGCGCGCGGCGCTCGCCGCGGAGAGACGCACGCGTCAGACCCAGTTGGAAGAGAACCGCGCAGCGCTCGCCGGGCAGATGCGCGCCGCGTACCTCATCGGTCGACAGGAGCCCTTCAAGCTGCTGCTCAACCAGCAGGACCCGGCGCTCGCCGGGCGCATGTTCGCCTACTACAGCTACTTCGGCCACGCGCGCGCCGGCCAGATCCACCTCATCGAGGATGACGTCCGGCGCCTCGCCGAGCTCGACGCCGAGCTCGAAGCCGAGGACGCCAAGCTCGCCGGGCTCGAGAAGGAGCAGCGCGCTCAGCTCAATGATCTCGAGCAGGCCCGCGAGCGGCGCAGCCACGTGCTGGTGAGCCTCGAGGCCCAGTCGCGCACCCGCGCCCAGAATCTCGAGCGTCTGCGTGCGCAGCAGTCCGGCCTCGAGAAGCTGGTGCGGGAATTGCGCGCCGCCATGGAGCGTTTCCCGGTCGAAGGGAACGATGCCTTCACGCGGCTGCGCGGCAAGCTGGCGTGGCCGGTGAGCGGGCATCTGGTCGCACGCTTCGGCGACACCCGCGCGGGCGGGGTGCACTGGGACGGGGTGCTGGTCGCCACCGAGCGCGGCGCACCGGTGAAGGCCGTCTGCGCCGGAAGGGTCATCTACGCCGACTGGCTGCCGGGCCTGGGACTCCTCGCCATCGTCGATCACGGCGATGGGTATTTGAGCCTCTACGGCCACAACGAGCGGCTCTACAAGGCCGCCGGGGAACAGGTGGCGGCCGGCGATATGATCGCCGCCGCCGGGGATAGCGGCGGAAGCCCCCGGCCGGAGCTCTATTTCGAGATCCGCAAGGGCGGGAAACCGGTCGACCCCCGACCCTGGTTCAGGGCTTCCGACCCCTAGCCGCCGGGGCCTCCCGGGTGGGTTGTGATTGGGGTCAATGTTTCCGGGGCCCCGGGCGCCCGAGTGTGCGGATTCGCCAACTCGCTCAAGGATCGCGGGCCGCGGAAGCGCAATGGTGTTCACTGCCATGAGTGCGCTTCCGGTCAACGATTACGTTCCAGGCCAACCCGGTGACCGGTTCGACCCCTATGTCCGCCTGATCCGCTCGCTCCTGCCCCGCACGACGGGCGTCGCCATGTTCGGGCCCGCCGGCGAGCTGCTGTGGACCACCGAGGGCGTCGCCGGCCCTGACCTCGTGAACATCGTCGACGACGCGCTGCTCTCGACACGCGCCAACCCCGAGAGCGCCGGGCAGATGCGGCTCCTCGACGGCAGTATCCCCGTGTACCTGTGGGCCCTGCGGGATGA
>JAFAKO010000018.1 GCA_019235245.1 Gammaproteobacteria bacterium | reverse complement strand
GCAAACGTCCTAGGGGAATTCCGGAGGCTGCGGCTGCCAGAGGAAAGAATCGCCGCTTCTCAGGATGTTGACCGGCGTCCCGAACGCCCGCGTGAGCCAATCCCCCGCGAGCGCCTCCGCAACCGTGCCGTGTCCGATCAGGCCGTGGGCACCCATGACGACGACGCGCTCCGCCATCAGCGCCACCGCCATATCGTGGATGGCGGTGACGATGGTGCCCTCGCGGCGTGCCTGTTGCCGCAGGATGCGCGCGATATCGATCTGATGCGGCGGATCCAGGTGTGTCGTGGGCTCATCCAGCAGAAGAATCGCGGCTTCCACGGCCAGCAGTCGCGCGAGGCCGACCCGCTGCCGCTCGCCGCCGGATAAGGTCGACACGCGCCGGTGGGCCCACTGGGCCGCACCGGTCGCCTCGAGCGCCCGCCCGATCGCCTCCTCGTCCGCCGGCCGCCGGTTTCCCAGCCAGCCGGTGTAAGCAAAGCGACCGAGTGCCACGCAATCCCGCACCGTGAGGTCCGAGGGCTCCGTCGTCTGCGGCAACCAGGCAACCCGTTTGGCCCGCTCACGGCGCGACCACGCCTTCAGGGGCTTGCCCTCGAGCGTCACGGCTCCTCGCTCGGGATCGAAGAGACCCGCGAGCGTCTTGAGCAGCGTCGACTTGCCGCAACCGTTGGGACCGAGGATCGAGGTCCAGCCACGCGAGATATCGAGCGACAAGCCATCGAGGACGGTCCGCAATCCGAAGCGCACGGTGACGTCCCGCACGGACAGCGGCGTCACCGCCGGCAACGGAGACGCAAGCGCACTATTCACGTTGTGCCCGCCGCCACAGCAGCACCACCAGGTACGACCCGCCGAGACAGGCCGTCACGATTCCCACCGGGAGCTCCCCCGGCCGGATCATCCAGCGACTCGCGAGGTCAGCCGCCTGCAGTACCACGCCTCCGCACAATGGCGCCGCGATGATGAGCTTGCGGCTGTTGACGTGAACGGACTCGCGCACCAGGTGCGGTGAGATGAGCCCCACGAATCCCACGATGCCCGCCTGGCTCACGGCGGCCGCCGTCGCCAGCGAAAGCAGCGCCAGCAGTACCACACGCAGCGCCTCCAGCGGCAGGCCGAGCGACCGGGCCGTATCCTCGCCGAGCGTGAGCGCATCCAATCCCCGTGAAAGCAGCACGGCGGGAATCGCCGTGGCGAGGAAAATCAGCGCCAGAAGCACCGCGGAGCGCCAGCCGAGAAAGCCGGTGGTGCCGAGGAGAAAACCCTGCATCGCGCGCCAGGTGTCGGGCGAGCGCAGCAGGAGGAGCGAGGTCAGCGCGCTCAGCAGAAAAGCCACCACGACTCCTGCAAGCAGCAGGTTCGCGGTCTGCTGCAGGCCGCGTGAAAGCGCCAGCGTCAGCGTAATGCCCGCCGCCGCCCCGATGAACGCAGCTCCCGTCACGCCGACCGCGCCGAGCCAGGCGAGCCCGGTTATCGTGATGTCGACTGCCATCAGGCACACCGTGACCCCGAGCGCCGCGCCGGACGCACTCCCGAGCAGGTACGGCTCGGCCAGCGGGTTGCGGAACAGACTCTGCGCGATCGCACCTCCGAGTCCGAGCAGCGCGCCGACGAGCCATGCGCCCACGGCGCGTGGCAAACGAATATCCCACAGCACCGTATCGGAAAGGGCCGCAGGCGAGCGCAGCCACTCGAGCGATGTACGCACGCTCGAGGTTCCGACGAGCAGGCTCACCGCCGCCAGCAACGCTGCCGCCAGCAGGTAGATGAGCACCCAGCGCGCGAAGCTGCCGCCGCGCTGGCGTTCCTCCAGGGCCTGCAGCTCGTTCGCGCCGATGGCGCGCACCGTACTCATGGCGCTACCCGCATGAGGCAGTCGGCCAACGCCTGCAGCCCGGCGGCGATCCGCGGGCCCGGCCGTACGACCGTGTCACGCACCTCGGCTGAGAGAGAGCAGATGCGCTGTTCACGGACCGCGCGGATCTCGCTCCAGCCCGGACGCTGCACCAGGTGCGGGGCCTCGTCCGGGGAGATGAGGATGACGTCGGGATTCGCGCGCACGATGTACTCCGGATTGAGCTTCGGAAACGGCCCGAGATCCGGCGTCAGGATG
>JAFAKO010000062.1 GCA_019235245.1 Gammaproteobacteria bacterium | reverse complement strand
AAAACTCTCATCGCTGCAGGTGGATTTCTTTTTCTGTCCGCTGCGCCCGAGTGGGCTCTCGGGCAATCCACTCAGCCCGGTGCGGCGGCGCCTGCCCCCATGAAGTCCGCCCCGGCACCACGCGGCAAGTCCGCCCCACCCGACTTGTTCGAAGGACTGACGCTGGCAGATGACCAGAAGGCAAAGATCAGTCAGATCCGTGATGAGACAAAGTCCCATCTGGCGGCCGTGGCGAATGATAAGGATCTCAGCCCGGAGGCTGCGGATGCCATGAGCCGGGGCTACCAGCGCCTTGAGAACGGCAAGATCCTCGAAGTGCTCACCCCGGAGCAGCAGAAACAGGTTCGCCAGCGGATCGCCGCCTGGAGGGCCTCGACGGAAAAACCGCAATATCCGTCGCGCCCGGTCCCAGGTCCAGCGCAGACTCCGCGGCCGCAGTAATACGCACGAGGAATGTGAGGATAACCATGCATCAGGCATTTCGACGGATGTGTGCTCTCTTGATTCTGGCCGCTTGCATGGCTGCGACGGCCGCGGCTGCCTCGGCGCCAGCCAAGCTTTCAGCTTCAGAGATCGTCACGAAAAATGTCGCTGCCCGGGGTGGGCTGGAGGCCTGGAGGGCAGTCAAGACGATGTCCCTGTCCGGAAAGATGGCGGCAGGGGGGAATCAGCGGGCTACGCTGCAACTGCCGACGCAGGCGCAGGCAACCGTGGTGACCCGAAAAACGGGCGAGCCGACGCTGCCGACGCGCCGGACCGACGAAATCTATTTGCCATTCCTGATGGAGCTCGCGCGGCCGGACAAAATGCGCTTCGAGCTCCAGGTCGGCGGAAAAACGGCGCTGCAGGTTTACGACGGCGTGAACGGCTGGAAGTTGAGGCCCTACCTGAACCGCCTGGAAGTGGAACCCTACAGCGACGATGAAACGAAGGCTGCCTCCAAGAATTCGGACCTCGATGGTCCGCTGGTCGATTACGCGGCCAAGGGCACCCGGATCGAATCAGAAGGTATCGAAAAGGTCGAGAACCGCGATACCTATAAGCTCAAGCTGACTCTGAAAAGCGGCGCAGTAACCCACGTATGGGTCGATGCGCAGACCTTCCTGGAGACCAAGGTCGAAGGCCAGCCCAGGCGACTCGACGGCACCGACCATCCTGTGGAGGTCTACTACCGCGATTATCGGAATGTGAACGGCCTGCAGGTGCCGTTCGTTCTGGAGACGAGAGTACTCCCGGTGGCGAGGACGGCCATGGGGCGGGATACGCCAGTCCCCCCCGAGAAGACGCTCATCGAGAAAGTGGAGATAAACCCCAAATTCGATGCTGGGCTTTTTTCGAAGCCGGCGATTCCCACTGGTTCCACTGCAGGGAAGGGGTAGCGATCCGCGCCGCTCGTCTTCTTCTTGCGGCACGCTGTACGCTGCTCGGGCTGGCCGCCGCCAGCGCTTACGCGCTCGCGGTGCAACCCGGCGCGGGCGAATCGATCTACCTGCGCGGGGTCCTGCCTTCCGGCGCCCCGCTCGAGGGAAAGCGGCAGGCCGCCGGGCTGACCACCACGGGTGCCGACGCCGCCTGCGTCGGCTGTCACCAGCGCAGCGGGCTCGGCACTTACGAGGGGTATAACTTCGACGTGACGATCCCGCCGATCGCCGGTCCATACCTCTTTCACTCGCGCGAGGCCCACACGCAGGAGGCCGTGCTGCCGTACGTCCCGTGGATGCACAGCAACCGCGATCCCTACACCGACGCGACGCTGGCGCGAGCGATCCGCGAAGGGCTCGACTCGCAGGGCCGGCCTCTGAGCGCCCTGATGCCGCGCTTCGCACTCAGCGATGCCGACATGGATGCGCTGATCGAGTACCTCAAGCAGCTCGGCTCGCACCCGGCTCCCGGCGTCAGCGAAAGGGAGCTGCACTTCGCCACGGTGATCACGCCGGACGCGGATCCTGCGCGACGCAAGGCGATGCTCGACGTCATGGATCACTACTTCGCGGACAAGAACCTGTTCCCGATCGGAAACAGCCTCCCGTTACGCACGTCAGGGCATGGGCAGCAGGCCAAGAGCATGTTCATGTCACACCGGCTCTGGCGGCTGCACGTCTGGGACCTGACAGGTGCTGCATCGACGTGGGGTGCACAGCTCGACGCCCATATGGAGCGGGAGCCGGTTTTTGCGCTGGTGTCGGGGCTGGGAGGAAACAACTGGGCGCCGGTGCACCAGTTCTGCCAGCGCCGGCAGTTGCCGTGCCTGTTTCCGAATGTGGACGCGCCGCTCGACAACAGCCACGACTTCTATCCGCTGTACTTCTCGAGGGGGGTGCTGCTGGAGGCGGATCTGATCGCCAGGCAGATTGCGTACGGAGCGCACGCTGCGTCCGCGGCGCCGGCAGCGTCCGTGCTGCAGGTTTACCGCCCCGGCGACGGCGGCGAGGCGGCGGCGCTCGCGCTCGCCGCGGCATTGAAGCCGCTCGGGATCCCCGTGCGCAATCAGCCGCTCGCACCGGCCTCTGGCGCCAAGGGTGTCCGCGAGGCGGTGGGGCAGGCGCAGAAGTCCGACGTCCTCGTCCTGTGGCTGCGACCGGCCGATCTGGCGGACCTGGGTGACGCCGCCGCGGCGCCTGCAGTGGTATACACGTCGGGGGTGATGGGGGGGCTGGAGCAGGCGCCGCTGCCAGCGGCGTGGCGCAGCCGCGTCCGGATGACGTACCCGTACGAGCTGCCCGAGAAGCGCGAGCTGCGGGTAAAGTACGCGTTGAGCTGGTTTTCGATCCGGCACATCCCGGTCGTGGATGAGCCGCTCCAGGTCAACACTTACATTGCCTGCGGACTCCTTGCCGAGACGCTGAGCCACATGGCGGACAACCTCGTTCAACCCTTCATGATCGAGATGTTGCAGACCTCCGCGGAACGCCGCCTGATCAACACGGGCTACTACCCGCACCTGGTTCTTGCACTGAACCAGCACTTCGCCTCCAAGGGCGGGTACATCGTGCACTTTGCGCGGCCGGAGGGCGCGCAACTGGTCGCGGACAGCGACTGGATCGTTCCCTGATCGCGGCATCGCGCCCGGGATGCCGGACCGCGACGCGATGACTGCCTGGCGTCTCGTCACGGCGAGCCTCGCGCTCGCGGCGGCCTGTGGGCTTCCTGAGTGCGCCACTGCGGCAGTCCCCGCAAGCGCCGGCGAATCGATCTATCTGCAAGGCGTACTCGGCTCGGGTGCGCCGCTCGTGGGAAACCGCACAAACGGCGGAGCCAGCACGCAGGGTGCCGACGCTGCCTGCGTGAATTGCCATCAGCGCAGCGGCCTTGGCTCCACGGAAGGCAACACCCTCATTCCACCGATCACCGGCGACAACCTGTTCCATGGTCATGCCCACAGCGGGAGCATGCACGGCAATCGATCGCCTTATACGCCCGCGACGCTGGCGCGCGCCATTCGCGAGGGCGTTGATCCCGAGGGGCGTACGCTGAGCTCGCTGATGCCGCGCTACGCGCTGGACGACGCCGACATGGCGGCGCTGGTCGCGTACCTGAAGAGTCTGGCGGTGCACCGTGTTCCGGGCGTCACACCCTCGGAACTGCACCTTGCGACCATCTTCACGCCCGATGCGGATCCCGTGAAGCGCCGCGGCGTGCTCGATGTGCTCGAGCACTACGTCGTGGAGCAGAACGGTTCTGCATCGGCGAATCGGCGCTGGCAGCTGCACATATGGCAGCTCGCAGGTCCCGCGACGACCTGGCAAGCGCAGCTCGAGCACGATCTGCAAAGCGAGCCGGTGTTCGCGGTGCTGTCGGGCCTTGGCGGCAGCAACTGGGGGCCGGTGCACGAGTTCTGCGAGCAGAATGCGATCCCCTGCCTGTTTCCCAATGTGGAAGTGCCCATCGCCTCGGACGGCGATTTCTATTCCCTGTATTTTTCGAGAGGCGTGCTGCTCGAGGCCGAGTTGATCGGCACCGATCTCGCGCGACTCGCGCGAGATACGCAGCACCTTGCGATCGTGCAGGTCTACCGCGCGGGCGACAGCGGCGAGGCGGCGGCGCACGTGCTCACCACCAGACTCCGGGAGCACGGGCTCTCGGTCCGGGACCGGATCCTCGCGGCTGGCGGGACGAGCGGCCGCGGGGTGGCGGCGGCGCTGCGCGAGGCCGGCAAGGCCGATGCGCTGGTGCTGTGGCTCCGGCCGGATGACATCGCTGCGCTCGGCTCCCCACCGGTCGTAAGGCAGGTGTACCTGTCGGGCCTCATGGGCGGGCTCGAGGCGATTCCTCTGCCCGCGAGCTGGCGCGGGCTCGCGCGGCTCGCGTATCCCTTTGCCACCCCCGACCACCGCGGCGCGCAGGTCAACTATCCACTCGGATGGTTCTCACTGCGAAAGATCCCGCTCGTCGCGGCGCAGGTTCAGGTCGATACGTACGTCGCTTGCGGCCTGATGGCAGAGGTCGGCACGCACCTCGCCGACACCTACGTGCGTCCGTACCTGATCGAGCAGTTGCAGGGCATGGCTGAGCATCACCTGGTGACGGGCTATTACCCCCATCTCACGCTCGGCTACCGCCAGCAATTCGCTTCCAAGGGCGGCTACATGGCCCGTCTCACCGAGGAGCACGGCACCGTGCGGGTGGTCGCCGACGGCGACTGGATCGTGCCCTAAATAGGGGGTTGCGCAGGCGTCGACTCGGCCCAATGGGCGGCGGGCGGGCCAGCGCGCCCTGGTTTTCCCGGTGACTTAATCCCATGGGGCATTCACCCGCCTGCCCGGGGAAGTCTTTTACCCCGCGTGACGTAGCAATCGGAGTAAGTGCGCCTGCCAGCTGTCGGCCCTATCGTGGGATGGGACACCATCACTTGGGGGTTTGCACCGATGCTTCGACTGCTCGGCGTCGCGGCGCCGCTGATCGGCCTGGCGGCCGTGGGTGCGGCATTCTCGCAGGAGAGCTCGGAACAGTCCGCCCCACCGCGGGCGAGCCACTCGTTCATGTCGAGCGCGCAGTACACGGTTCCTGACGTGCGGCTCGTCCGTGACGACGGCAAAGCCGTCGCGCTGCCGGAGGAGATGAACGACGGTCGACCGGTGGTTCTGAACTTCATCTACACCACCTGCAGCACGATCTGCCCCCTGATGAGCCAGACACTGGCGCAATTCGATCACGAGCTCGGAGCCGACCGCGGGCGCGTGCACCTCATGTCGATTTCCATCGACCCGGAGGAGGACACGGTCGCACGCCTGCACGCGTACGCTCAAAAATTTCACGCCGGTCCCGAATGGCAGCATTACACCGGCACCGCGCAAGCGAGTCTCACCGCGCAGCGAGCCTTCAACGTCTGGCGTGGCGACAAGATGGGTCACTCGTCCGTGACATTCGTGCGCGCCGCGCCGGGCACGCCGTGGCTGCGCATCGAGGGATTCGTCACGCCGGGCGAGCTGCTGCAGCAATACCACCATCTCCTCGAGCAGTCGGGGGCCACGGTCGCGACTCGCTGAGGTACGCGGCCGCGCGCCGCTCAGAAGTCGAGCCTTGCCCCGGAGCGCTGCTCCAGCGTCTGCGGATTCGGACGGAACTGCCCGTCGGGCCCGCTCGCCGGACATTCACCGATTCGCACCGCCTCGATTCTCTGACGGGTGACATGCTCCGTGGTGCGCATCTCGCTCAGGTCCGTGTAGCCGACCGTGCCGCGGACGATCAGCACGGCGCGGAACCGCGTCGGACCGAGTTGGGTCGGGCAGATCCAGCTGGAGAAGTACCGGTGGCGTCGATACTTCAGCGGCGCGAACTGGCAGCTGCGCTTGCCGAGCTCCGCCATTTTGGAGCGGATCTCCGTGCTGGGATCGGCACACTTGCGCAGCGTTGCGATCTGCGGGTTTGGAGTACCGTCGTTCAGCATCGTCCGGCGGTACTCCCACAGGCCGGGCTGAAAGAAGGGAATCTCCGCCGGAGCATGGGCGGTCGTAGCGGACGCGTGATTCGTGCTGCGGACTGGCTCGGTGGTGGCGTGCGCCAGCTGTCGGAGTGCCGGCACGAGGCAGCAGCTCAGCATCGCCAGTGTCCCAAAGGCAGCGCTCCGAACCGGCATAAGTCCCTCCGGGCGGGGGAGGGGAGTATCGCGCGAGCCGCAGCGCACAATCACGGAGATTGGCCGCCCGAGCCACAACCGAAGCGCAGCAGCACCGCCCGCGTAACGCCCCGACTTTTGCTCAGCGGTTGAAGCTGATGCGGTAGGAGAGGCTGACGTAATAGTTGGTGGTGTTCTGGGTCTGCACGAACTGCCCGTTCGCCAGCTGCAGAAATGCCTCGCGGCTGCCGAGCTGTGCGCCGGTCTCGAACTGCAGCAGGACGTTGCCGCGCTGGTAGTCGAGCAGCGCGGAAGGGATGTAGCTGGTCTCGCTGCCGCCATCGCTCAGCTGGCTGAGACGCTCGACGGTGAAGCGCGGCGCGAGCCGCCAGGCCCCCCCGAGAGGAAAGCGCAGTGTGAGGCTGGCCGAATCGATGCGGCCGATCTCCGTGTCCCCGTGCTGCAGCGTGAGCACGTTGAAGTCGCCCTCGTGCCACAGGTTCGATGCGTAGATCTGCAGCTGGTAGTTCGGCAGGAGTCCGGTCGCCGCCTGCGCCGGGACTCCGCCGGAGGCCGGCGTGGCAGCCGTCTGGGTGGCGGAGGCGATGGCCGTGAACTGAAAGCGCTGGCCCAGCGGGCGCGTCGCCGTGAAGCTGTAGTAGGAGCTCACCGCCGTGCGATCGCGCGCCAGCTGATAGATCTGCTGGTCGGTGAACACCTGCTGCATCTGGTGCAGATCGGTGAAGGGCTGGCCGATGAGCGCGTTGCCGGTGGTGAGCACCGGGGAGTTGCGCCGCTCGGTGTCGAAGCTGAGATTCCAGCGGGCCGGCAGCTGCAGCGTGCCGAGCAGGCTCGCGGTGTTGAGCGAGTGATAGAAGGTGTCGTAGTCGAGCACGGCGACCACCGATCCGTGCGAGGCAAGGTAGCGCCCTTCAGCGCCGACCGCCTGGCGGTCGCGCAGACCGTCGTACTGCTGGCCGGCTACGAACAGGTTCGCGTCCCAGTGCGCATTGCGCGGTGTGTACACCAGCGCCAGCGTCTCGAAGCTCTGCTGCGTCT
>JAFAKO010000381.1 GCA_019235245.1 Gammaproteobacteria bacterium | reverse complement strand
ATTACGCGAACCGCTGCTGCGGCGCCCGGCATGGCGGTCACCGCGACGAGCGACGCCAGCATCAGCGGTGCGAATCTCATCCGGTGCCGGGCGTTGCCATGCGCGGCGGATAGTAGCGGACGCGGCTGCGCGAAGCACCGGGAGCCGCAGCCCATGCGTGGACCGCGAAGGGGGTGTGTTGAAAGACATTCTGGCGATAGTTAGCAAAATGGCTAACTATTGCTGAAAGCAGGTGCACATGTGGTGCCCGCGGCTGCCGGGGCTTGCGTGGACTGCGACGGGGACATCAGGAAAATGCGCCCCCGCACGCATAAAAGGGTGCGGAGGCGCGGCTGCGCAACGTCGACCTGAATCAATGCCGCCAGTAGTAACCGCCGCGAACCACCACCACCGGGGCGGGCACTACCACCGCCGCGCCGACATACGGGCGCGGCGGACCGAGCGGAGCTACGACGCAGCCCGTCAGGGCCGTCGCCAGAGCCAATATCAGCAGGAGCTTGCCGAGTGCACGCATGTTTCCACACCAGATCGCTTTACCTGATATGAAGAACGCGCGCCGCGCACCGTGGCTGACAGGGGCGCAGGGCGTGATATCGCGCGCGTGTCGTTCAGCGCACGTTAAGTCCGGCCCGCGCGCTCTCATCAGAGGCGCACCATCCGCTCAAGCTTGACAGCGCGGTCGCCTCACACGATGTTGTTTCGGGGAGGTTCAGTCATGCAGAAGATCACTCCTTTTCTATGGTTCGACCACGAGGCCGAAGAGGCCGCGAAGTTCTATGTCTCGGTGTTCGCAAACTCACGCATCCTCAAGACGGTGCGCTACTCCGGGGCCGGCCCCGGCCCGGCGGGCTCCGTGTTGACGGTGGCGTTCGAGCTGAACGGAGTGCAGTTCACGGCGCTCAACGGCGGGCCTCAACACCAGTTCTCGGAGGCGATCTCGTTCGTCGTCAACTGCCACAGCCAGGCGGAGCTGGACACAGTGTGGGAGAAGCTCTCCGCCGGGGGCAGGACCGACCGCTGTGGCTGGCTCAAGGACCGCTTCGGCCTTTCCTGGCAGGTGGTGCCGACCGTGCTGCCGGCGCTGCTGGGCGATCCCGACCCGGTGAGGGCGCAACGCACCATGCAGGCGATGCTGAAGATGGACAAGCTCGATATCGCGGCGCTCGAGCGCGCACACGCCGGAGGCGCCTGAGAGCGGGAGCGCCCGCAGCGCCGCCAGGTCCGAAAACGGCTACTGCCCGGCTCGGTCCGCGGGTATCGTTGCGCCATGGAACTGTTCGGCGGACTCAATGGCGAAGCGCTCGATCGCGCGCGCGTCAGCCGCGACCCGCGCTTCGATGGCAAATTCTTCGTTGCCGTGACATCGACGGGCATCTATTGCCGCCCGATCTGCCCGTCGCGGCTCGCCCGGCGTACCAACGTGCGTTACTTCGCGAGCACCGCGGCCGCTGAGTCCGCCGGGTTTCGTCCGTGCCTGCGTTGCCGCCCGGAAGCCGCCCCGGGGACCCCCGGCTGGCTCGGTACCGCAGCTGTCATCCGCCGCGCATTACGCCTCATCGAGGCGGGAGCACTCGATGACGCCTCGGTGGAGTCGCTCGCCGCCCGTCTCGGGATCGGCTCACGACACCTGTCGCGGCTCTTCCTCCGTCACGTCGGCGCCTCACCGCTCGCGGTCGCACAGACGCGCCGGCTGCACTTCGCTCTCTGCCTGCTGGAGGAAACCAGACTGCCAATCACCCAGATCGCGCTCGCTGCGGGGTTTGGCAGCTCACGGCGCTTCAACGCCGCCTTCCGCCAGAGCTACCGGCGTGCACCGAGCGAGCTGCGCCGCGCCGGCGGCGCAGTGCAGCGAGCGACGCAGGAGGTGGTGCTGCGCCTTGCCTATCGTCCGCCCTACGACTGGGAGCAGCTGCGGGACTTTCTCGCCGTACGCGCGCTGCCCGGCATCGAGCGTGTCGATGCCCGCGGGTACGCGCGCACGGTGGCATGCGCGGGCAGTCATGCGCTCATCTGCGTCGCGCCCACGCGTGAGGCGCATGCACTCGAGCTACGCGTGGCTGGAGCGCCGCCCGGGGCACTGATGCAGCTCGCGGGCGCGGCGCGCCGGATGTTCGACCTGTCCGCGGATCCGCAGCGCATCGGCCGCGAGCTCGCTGCGGACGGGCTCGTCGCGCCGCTGCTGCGGTCCCGGCCCGGCACGCGTATTGCCGGAGCCTGGGACCCATTCGAGTGCGCCGTGCGCGCGGTGCTCGGACAGCAGGTGAGCGTGTCTGCCGGTCGGGCCTTCGCGCTGCGAATGGTCGAGCGTCTGGGTGTCAGGATCCGCGATGGTGCAGAGGGACTCACACACCTGTTCCCGGACGCGGCGGCGATCGCGGCGGCGCCGCTCGACTCATTCGGCGTCACCCGCTCGCGCGCCGCGACCCTGCGGGCATTGGCGCGCGCGGTCCTCGAGCGGCGCGTCGATTTCGACGCCGCACCGGAGGAGGTGGTCGCGGCGCTGCTGGCGCTGCCGGGAATTGGCCCATGGACCGCGCAGTACGTCGCGCTGCGCGCGCTCGGCGAGCCTGACGCCTTGCCGGCGGGGGATCTCGTCCTGCGCCGCATGGCAGCGCGGGCCGCGCCACTATTGAGCGCGCGGGAGCTCGAGGAGCGCGCCCATCCCTGGCGGCCGTGGCGCGGCTACGCCGTGATGCACCTGTGGCGTGTGGCTGCCGCATGATCTGCTGGCACGAGATGGATTCGCCCGTCGGGCCGTTGCTGCTCGCCGGAACCGCGCAGGCTTTGACGCACCTGTATTTCCAGGCCGGGCCCCATCCGGTGAGGCCCTCCGGGAGCTGGCGGGCCGAGGCGACGCCGTTCCTCGAGGTGCAGACACAACTCGGAGAGTATTTCAGTGGCGCCCGCCGCAGCTTCCAGCTGTCGCTCGCGCCAGAGGGCACAGCCTTTCAAAGGCGTGTGTGGCAGACACTCTCCACGATCGCATACGGTGAGACGCTCTCCTACGGCGAGCTCGCAGGCCAGCTCGGGCTGAGCGGCCGCGGCGCGCGCGCAGTCGGGCTGGCGAACGGCGCCAATCCGCTGCCGATCATCGTGCCGTGTCATCGCGTCGTCGGCGCCGACGGCTCGCTCACCGGCTTTGGCGGCGGACTGCACATCAAGCGCTCGCTGCTGGCACTCGAAGGTGCGGCCTGTGTGCTGGATCTCTTTGCAGCGGATTCGCGCCCGACCTAACGTAACACCGCCATCAGCATGGCGACCGTTACGCTTTGCCACTCACTCATATACGGCTCCTGGTGCGGAAGGGATAGTGCCGCGGCGCGCGCGGACCGCTCAAGTCCGTCCCGTGCTGGGACGCGCACTGCTGCTAGCATTGCGCCATCGGCGCGCCGCTCGCGCGTCGCCGGCGGTCGCAGTGAAGGCGGGGTCATGAATCGACGCGAGTTCTCGCGCCTGCTGGGCGCAGCCTCCATGCTTCTCGCCGGTGGCGGTGCGGTGCGTACGGGCGCCACCGCAACGGCCGATTCGCCCGCCGTCAGTGATGCCGCGCGGCGGCTTTATGGCAGCGCGCTGGTGCTCGACTGCAACTCCAGCCCGCCGCTGCCGGACAAGCTGCCGATGTCACAGCGCGAGCTCGATCTGGTGCGCGACAGCGGGATCGACGTCATCAAGCTGTCACTCGGCGGCATCAACGATGACTTCGCGCACACGGTGACTTCTATCGGGCAGGTGCAGCAGCTCATCGAGGTGCATCCCGACTATTTCACGGCGGTGCGTAACGCTGCGGACATGGCGCGGGCCCAGCGGGAGCACAAGCTCGGCATAATCCTTTCATTCGAGAGCGTGGAGATGCTCGGCGGTCAGGTGAGCGCGCTGGAGGTGTTCCGCAATCTCGGGGTGCGGGTGATGCAGCTGTCGTACAACCGCACTTCGCCCTTCGCCGCCGGGGTGATGGAGCCCACCGCGGGAGGCCTGACGCCGCTCGGCCGCGAGGCGGTGCGTGAGATGAATCGCCTGGGCATCGCCGTCGATATCAGCCACGCCAACCCGGCCACCACCACCGACGTGCTGGCTCTGTCGGCGCAGCCGCCCGTCATGACACACGCCGGGTGCGTCGCCATCCACGCGCACCCGCGCAACAAGACGGATGAGCAGCTGCGCGCGCTCGCCGCCAAAGGCGGGGTCGTCGGCATCTACGACCTGCCGTACCTCACCGCCTCGCCGCGTCAGCCGACCGTCGATGACTACCTGGCGCACCTCGAGCATGCCCTGCAGGTGGCCGGCGCGGATCACGTCGGCATCGGCAGTGATGTCGGCATCGAGCCGCTGGATACCTCGCCCAAGGGCATGGCGGAAATCGCCCACGAGCTCGAGCAGCGACGTACGGCAGGCCTCGCAGCCCCCGAGGAAGACCGGCCGCCCTATGTCAGCGGACTCAACGTGCCGCGACGGATGGAGATCATTGCCGACCGGCTGCTGAAGGCCGGTCACCCCGCCGCGGTCGCCGAGAAGGTACTGGGCAGCAACTTCGCGCGAGTCTTCACCCAGATCTGGGGTGCCTGAGCGGCACCCCGGATCTCTCATCAGCGGTGCAGCAGGTTCAGGGTGTTGCTGCCGTCGTCGACGAACCAGACACCTGCCGCCGGATCGAACACCAGTCCGAACAGCGTGCCCGCGCCCGGCGGCGGTCCGCCGGTGTTGTCGAGCAGCGTCTTGTGAAGCTGCACGCCATGCGGGGAGATCTCGGTGATGAACCCGTCGGCGCCGTTGACCGTGAGCACCGTGCCGGTCGGCGTCACGACCAGGCCCAGCGGTCCATTGAGGCTGCCACCGGAGCTCAGCGTCCTGCCGGTTCCCGCGGAGGTGTCGCGCGTGAGCGCGCGATCGATGACGGTGATGCGGTTGCCGAGGGTATCGGCCACGTACAGCAGAGAGCTGTCGCGCTTGTCGGCGTCCCAGTGCGCGCAGTCGTCGGGATCGCCGGCGCAGCTGGCGCGCAGTCCGACCCCCGTCGGGCCGATGACGAGCGCTGCCGGGTCGGTGCGCTCCGGGAATCCCGAGCCGATGATGGTGATGGATTGCAGCGTCGGCATGCCCGTGGCTGACAGCTTGAGGTTGAGTCGCGTCACCGTTCCGCCGTGCACCACCGCACCGCCGGCCGCAACGGTGCCGTTCAGCACGTTGCTGACGAAGAGCCTGGCCTCGGATTCGCCGTCGAAGGCGGTCATGTCCCAGGGACCATTGATCAGCGAGCCGTAGAAGGTCTCCACCGGGTTGCCGAGGCTGTCGAGCACGATGAGACAGCCGGGGCCGGTGAACACCGTTCCCTGGTTGGCGGTGGGCAGACTGCCGACGATCACCCAGCCCTGCTTCAGCACCACCAGCGCGGTGGTGAGGCCTATACCGCCGGGACAACTGCCGGGCAGATCGGCGGCCGTCAGCGCCGCGAAAAGACTCGTGTGACCGTCCGGTGACACATCCACGATGGTGGTGCCGGTCCCCTGGAAGTTGCCGGAGTCGTTGAAGTTGCTGATCAGGATGTGGCCGGCACGCAGGTTGCCGATCGTGCGCGTGACCTGCGCCATGCCGTACGGATTGACATCGCCATTTCCGGGAACGGTGGAGGCGACGGTCGTGATGGTCTTGAGCGGTGGGAGGACCGCCTGGTCGTCTGCGGCGAGCGCCGGCACGGCCACGCACGCCAACGGCACAGCCAGCAATGCGCAACGGATGATGCCGGCGGATCTGCTGAACGCGCTCATGAGTTTCTCCTTTTTTTTAAACCCGCCGCCACGAACGCTCGAGCGGAATGGTCTTACGGTCAGGTAAGTAGCGACGGGTTGCGTGTTGGTTCAGCGCCCTCGCCCCGGCGCGCGTTCCCGGGGAGGGTCAGTGCGCCGCGTCAGTCAGGCCGTGCCGGCACCCGCGCCGAGTGCCTCCAGCAGCAGCCGCGCGAACTGCGGTCCCTTGCCGGCTTCCTCGTGCTTGAAGTAGACGTAGACGTCGCTGCAGAGCGCAGTGTTGGTGCGAATGAGATCGGCCCAGCGCCGCAGGTCCTCGGCTGTGTAGCCCTCATCGCGCAGGCGGAAGTACCCGTAGCTCGCGGTGATCTCCAGCGGCGTGGAGAATTTCTCGCTGTCGGCGATGCACAGCGCGAGGTTGCGCGCCCGCAGCCGTGCGAACACTTCCGTGTCCATCCACGAGGCATGGCGGAACTCGAAGGCGGCGCAGGTGTCCGCCGGCAGCTGCGCGAGAAACGCATCGAGCACCGCCAGGTCGCGGCGGAAGTAGGGCGGCAGCTGGAACAGCAGCGCGCCGCGCTTCGCCTCCAACGTGGCGCTCACGCGCAGGAAATACTCGAGCAGCTCGCCGCAGTCCCTGAGTCTCGCGATGTGGGTGATGCGCTTGGGCGCCTTGAGTGTCAGACGGAAGCCAGCGGGGGTGTCGCGACTCCAGCCGGCGAGGATCTTCGTGTTGGGAATGCGGTAGAAGGTGTAGTTGATCTCCACGGTGTTGAAGGACTGCGCGTAGAACGGCAGCATCTTCGCTGCCGGCAGCTTCTGCGGATAGAAGCTGCCCTTCCACTCGGGGTAGTTGTAGCCGGAGGTTCCGACCCAGATGGCCACGCGGCTGCCGGCGCTCAGCGCGCCTCGCCGCTCGTCAGGCGCCGGTACTGGCCGAGGTGGCGGATGGCGTTCTGCGCCTGTCCGAGCGACTCGTACAGCCGCGCGAGGTTGTAGTGACAGTCGGCAAGGTCGGGATCGGCGGCGATCGCGTTCTGGTAGGCGGCGAGCGCGGCGGCCGGATCGCCGAGATCCTCGAGCAGCACTCCCTGGTTGTAGAGCAGCAGCGCGTCGGGGCCAACCTGCGCCAGCGCACGCCGGTACACGTCCGCGGCCTGCTGGGTGCGCCCCTGCTCGTGCAGCAGCCGTCCCCAGTTGGTCCAGGCCGCGGCATCGCCGGCATCCTCGTCCACGGCGTGACGCCAGGCGCCGAGCGCCGCCTCCGGATCGCTGCTCTCGAGGGTCAGCGCCTCGGTGAACCAGTCGCCGCGCGGCGCCGGCGGCGCGGCCGGCATCGCTGCCGGCTCGCGGTGCTCGACCACCCGCAGCACGCCATTCTCCATGCTCACCTCGAGACCCAGCAGGTACTGGCCGCTCTCGACCTGGCGCTGCGCCTCGCCGTCGCGCACCACCACATGATCGCCGACTGCGCTGATCGAGAGCCCCGAGAGCGGTACGGATTCGGGCAGCTCGCGCCGCAGGCTCTCGAGCGAGCGGCGGATGCGGCGTGCCGGAATGTTGGCGTCGATGAGCGCGCGTGCGGTACGCAGCACGATCAGATCCTGGAAAGAGAAGCGGTATTCGCGGCGCGCACCGCGCGCGGGCTTGACGAAGCCGGACTTGACGAGGGTGCGGATGGTGTCAGGCGACAGCCGCAGGACCCGCTGCACGTCCCGCATGCTGTAGGAGCGCATCTCCGTCATCCGGTCGCACGCCGCGCTCAGGCGTTGCGCTTCCTGCGCGTCGCTTTCGCCGGCGCCTCGACCCGTCGCGGCGCCTTGCGCGGGCCGAGCCGGCCGACCTGCTCACGCGCACTCTCGGTTCGCTGCAGGCTGGCGCGCAGCGCTTCCATCAGGTCGATGACCTTGCCCTCGCGCTCGGGCGCGACTTCCGATACGGAGATCTCGGTGCCCTGGTCCACTTTTTTCTGGATCGCGGCATGGATGCGCGCCCGCGTGTCATCCTTGAACTCCGCCGGATCGAATCGCTCCGCAGTCTGCTGGTCGATGAGCTGCTGCGCGAGCTTCAGTTCCGCGGCCTTCACCTCGGGCTTCGGCACGTCGACCTCGCTCGCCGGCCGGACGTCCTCGGCATAGTGCAGCTGCTGCATGGCGAGGACGTCGCCGACGGGGCGCAGCATGACGATGTAACCCTTGCCGCGTGTCGCCCAGCGGCCGACGCCGCAGCGCCCGGACTGCCTGAGGGCCTCGGTGAGCAGCGCGTAGGGCTTGCCGGCGCCCTTGTCGGGCGCGAGGTAATAGGTCTTGTCGTAGTACACCGGATCGACGGACTCGATCGGCACGAACTCGGCGATCTCCACCGAGCGGGTGCCGACCTCCTCGAGGGCCTTGATCTCCTCCGCGGTGAAGGGCACGTACTGATCCTTCGCAAACTCGTAGCCGCGAATGATCTCGTCGCGCTCCACCACCACGCCTTCCTTCTGACACACGTACTGCTGGCGCAGCCGTGAGCCGTCCTTCCGGTGCAGCAGATTGAAGGAGACAGCGCTCGAGGTCTGCGTGGCGCTGTAGAGCTTCACCGGAATCGCGACCAGACCGAAAGATATGGTCAGTGAACCAATCGAACGAGCGGCCATACGTGCACCTGCTATCAGACGTGGGCTCGGCTACTTCTCACCGTCAACACCGAAAGCCTTCGTAAGGCTCTGTTTTGACTCGAGTACATCATGCCACCGGTCACCGTTCTTTTCCAAGCGCTGCGGTACGTTGTTGATTGTAAAGTCCATCGGCTCGGCCCCTTCGAGCTCTTCCCAGGTGAGCGGCATGGAGACCGGCGCGCCCGGGACGCCACGTGGCGAGTACGCCACATTGAGGGTCTTGCCACGCACGTTCATGTTGTAGTCGATGAAGATCTTGCCGGTGCGCTTGGGCACCGCCCACTCCATGGTGATGTCCTGCGGATGCTCGCGCATCAGGTGGCGCCCCACCGTCTCGCAGATCTGCCGAGCCTCGTCGAAGTTCACCGTGCGCACGATCG
>JAFAKO010000151.1 GCA_019235245.1 Gammaproteobacteria bacterium | reverse complement strand
GGAGACCTGGACCGTCAGCGGGCGTGCGAGCGGCATCAATCCCGGAGCGTTGCGCGCCGACCTTCCCGGCAGCCTCAGTTTCTCCTTCACCGCCGGCGGTCGCGGCTTCGATGCGCGCGGCGACATGAACGCCACCTTCAGCAATATCAGCGGCCGCCTGCGCGGGCTCGCCGCGAGCGGTGGCGGCGCGGTGACGCACAGCGGCGCGACCTGGGAATTCGGCAACGTGCGTGTCGGGCTCGGCGGCGCGACGCTGGCGCTCGACGGCAAGCTCGGCGAGCGGGTGGACCTGCGCTTTGCCACCAGCGTGCGCGACCTGAGTCTGCTGTCGCCCGGGGCGCAGGGCGAACTGAAAGCCTCGGGTACGGTCAACGGCACCCTCGCCGAGCCCGCGATCGTCGCCAGTGCGCACGGCGGGGATTTCGCCTGGGAGGGTGTGACGCTCAAGGCCTTCGACGCGGAGGTGAACTTCAACCCGGCGGCCATCGCCGAGGAATCGACGATCGATGCGCGGCTGCGCGAGCTCAGCTTCGGCGGCCGGACGCTCGAGACGGTGGCCTTCACCCTGAACGGGCCACCCTCGGCCTACCGGCTGCACCTGGCCGCGACGGCCGCGGGACTCGCGCTCGGTGCGCAGGCCATGGGGCCCTACGCCCATGGAGTCTTCAACGGCTCGCTCACCGCGCTCACCGTCACCGGCACCGAGCAGCTGCGCCTGTCGCTCGAGCATCCGGTGGAGCTCATCCTGGCTCCCGATCGCATGCGCACCGACTGGCTGTGCCTGGTCGGCACCCCGGGCAGCGTCTGCGCAGACGGCGACTGGACACCCGCGCAATGGTCGGCGACCGTGTCGGCGAATCAGCTGCCGCTCGAGACGCTCACCGCGGGAATGACCCCGTCGGTGGACTACGCCGGCACGGTCAGCGCCCACGCGCAGTTGTCGGGGGGCGCCGGCAAGCGCCCGGAGGGAGTGCTGCAGGCGCAGCTCGCGAACGCCGAGATCCTGCACAAGCTGGTGAGCCACAAGGTGGAGCACACGCGCGTCGGTTCCGGCGTCGTGTCGCTGACGGCGACTGCGGCGGATATCCATGCGCAGGCCGATCTCGGCGACGGCGTGGTCGGCACGCTGCACGGCAGCCTCGATCTGCAGCGCACCGGCGCCTCGTGGCGCGACATGCCGCTCGATGGCGAGCTGCACGTGCAAACGGCCGAGGCGAGCCTCGTGACGCTGTATGTGCCCGACATCGACCGGGCCGTCGGACAGCTCACCGCCGACGTACGCCTCTCCGGCACTGCCGGAGCGCCGGTGTTGAGCGGCCTCGTGAAAGTGAGCGAAGGCGAGCTCGATGTCTACCAGATCAACCTCGGCCTCCGTCAGCTGGCGATGCAGGCCCAGCTCTCCGACAGCGGCGTCGACTTCAAGGGCAGCGCCCTGGCCGGCAAGGGCCAGGTGAGCGCCGACGGCCATCTCGAGTGGCACCACCTCCTGCCGTACGGCAAGTTCCACCTCGAAGGCAGCGGTCTGCGGGTGGTCGATCTGCCGGAAGCGCAGATCGACGCCGCGCCGGCGCTCGATTTCGACGTCAGCGGCCACAAGATCGAGGTCACCGGCAAGGTGACGGTGCCGTATGCCAGGATCCAGCCCAAGGACATCACCGGCGCGGTGCGCACCTCGGCCGATGAGGTGATCGTCGGCAGCGAGCCGGACGACCCGCGCGAGCGCTTCGAGGTGTTGAGCACCATCACGCTGGCGCTCGGCGACCGCGTCAACGTCGATGCCCTGGGCCTCAGCGCGCGGCTCGTCGGCAGCGTCACCATCCGCAGCGGCTACGATTCCATCACCCGTGCGACCGGCGAGCTGTCGGTGGCAGAGGGCAAGTACGCGGCCTATGCGCGCCAGCTCGACATCAAGCGCGGCCGGCTGATCTTCACCGGCGGCGCGATCAACGACCCCGGCATCGATGTGGTGGCCCAGAAGGTCTTTCCCGACGTGACCGCCGGCGTCATCGTACGCGGCACGCTGGCGCAGCCGCACATCTCGTTCTTCTCGGATCCGCCGCTGCCGCAGCAGCAGGTCGCCTCGCTCATCCTCGCTGGCGGCTCGCTCGACGCCTCGCAGAATGCCAGCAGTGCCGCAATCGGCCAGGGTGCGGCACTGCTCGCGGCACAGTTCGGCTCGCGCGTCGGCATACCGGACGTGAGCCTCGAGACCGACCCGCTGGTCAACGAGACCTCGCTGGTGCTCGGCCGTTACCTGTCGCCGCGCCTGTACGTGAGCTACGGAGTGAGCCTCACCCAGCAGCTCAACACCCTGAAGATGCGCTACACCCTCGGCGATCACTGGACGATACGTACCGAGGTGGGTCAGGCTTACGGTGCGGACCTCGTGTACTCGATCGCCAAGT
Source organism: Gammaproteobacteria bacterium (assembly GCA_019235245.1). Lineage (GTDB taxonomy): Bacteria > Pseudomonadota > Gammaproteobacteria > Steroidobacterales > Steroidobacteraceae > 13-2-20CM-66-19. Next base: position 2,185 of record JAFAKO010000151.1, on the reverse strand, counting down.
AGGAGCAGCGGTGGCTGCGACCGTGGTGCTGTTGATCATGCTGCTCGCGCCGCCTGCCACCGCGGGCGCGGCGCAGGCACCGGCCGCAGCACCCTGCCAGAGCTTCAGCCGCAGCTCGCCGGAGCCGCCCCCGCTGGCGCACGCGTGGCTGGCGCATTCGAGCGATGCGCGCGTGGTGGTGTGCCCGAAGGGCGCGGCGGGCGCAAGCGAGGCCGGCAGCGCGCTGTACTTCGGCGAGGGCCCGGTGACGCAGCACGGCGAGGTGTGCAGCTACCTCAGTCACGGCCTGACCCTCGTCGGCAGCGGACAGAGCGCGCGCCTCGAGCGCTACGAGCACAGCGAGGCCCTCGACATGGCGCTCGCCAGCGGCCGCACCTGTCCGGCGCCCCACACCACCGCGGGCACGACGCCGTATGTCGAGACCTACGATGTGGGCGCCAACGCATTCCCCGGCATCATGCGCCTGTGGGCGGCGACCGCCGCCAGCGTCGCCGGCGCCGATCCGCCGGCCGCCGGCGCCGCCAGGATCGCCCCGGAGGCGCGCGCGCGGCTCGAGGCGGCCATCACCGCGGAACGCATGCGCGCGGCGACGGTGACCCGCATCGTGCGCATCCCCGGCTCGGTGCTGCGCCAGCGCTATGCGCTGTTCCTCATGGTGCCGGCCGCCCCCGCCGCGGGCGCGGCACAGTACGTGGTCTATCTCGAGCGCTCGCTGCGCGGCCACTACGAGATCACGGCCTTCGCCGAAACCAACTAGCGCTCCCTCCCACCGCGGCACCGCCCGGCGCGGCCCGGCCGGCCGCACCCGTGCGCTTGAACCCTTGTGCATTAATATGCACAATGTACGCATGATTATGCGAAAGGCTCTTCCAGCATGCTGAGCGACGCCGAGCAGCTCGAGCGCCGCGACGCCATCGTGCGCCTGTTGCGCGAGGGCCAGGTGCGCCGGCAGCAGGACCTGGTGCGTCTGCTGAAGAGGGCGGGCCACGCGGCGACGCAGTCCTCCATCAGCCGCGACCTGCGCGATCTCGGGGTGCTCAAGGCGAGCGGCCGCTACGTGCTGCCCGGGGAGGAGGTGACGCGCACCAACGGCAACTTCGGCACCCTCGCGCAGTTCGTGCGCCAGCTGCGCCGCGCCGGCGCCACCATCACCGTGCTGCGCACCACCATCGGTGCGGCCCAGAGTGTTGCGGTGGCCATCGACCGCGCCGCCTGGCCGGAGGTGGCCGGCACCATATCCGGCGACGACACCATCTTCATCGCCACGGCCAACGCCCGTGCACAGGAGCGCCTCATCGAGCGCCTGCGCACGCTTTTTGCGGTGTAATCATGAGCAATACTGCGACGCCAGCCGGGCGACCCATCGTGCTCGCCTACTCCGGGGGTCTCGACACCTCGTTCCTGGTCCCCTGGCTCATCGCCCACGAGCAGCGCCCGGTGATCACGGTCACCGTGGACACCGGCGGCATCGACGCCGCCGCGGCACGCACCCTCGAGGAGCGCGCGCTGGCGCTCGGCGCGCACGCGCATCACCTGGTCGATGCGCGGGCCGCTTACTTCGAGCAGGTGCTGCGCTTTCTAATCATGGGCAACGTGCGCCGCGGGCAGCTCTACCCGCTGTGCGTCGGCGCCGAGCGCGTCATGCAGGCGCAGACCATCGCGCGCGTCGCCCGCGAGCTCGGCAGCGACAGCGTCGCCCACGGCTGCACCGGCGCCGGCAACGACCAGGTGCGTTTCGAGGTCGCGTTGCGCACCCTCGCGCCCGACCTGAAGGTGCTCGCGCCGGTGCGCGACCAGGCGTTCCGCCGCGAGGACGAGTTGAGCTTCCTGCGCGAGCGCTCGCTGCCCATTCCCCCGAGCGGCGCGCGCTACTCGGTCAACCGCGGCCTGTGGGGAGTCACCATCGGCGGCCGCGAGACACTCGGCTCGGTCGACAGCATTCCCGATGAGGCCTGGATCCTGACACGCGGTGCCTTCGCGAGCCTGCGGCCCGCCGAGCGCCATACGCTCGGCTTCCACGAGGGGCGGCCGGTCGCGCTCGACGGCACGCCCGCCGAGCCGGTGGCGATCATCGAGGCGCTCGAGGCGCTCGCCGCGCCCTTCGGCATCGGCCGCGGCATCCACCTGGGCGACACCATCATCGGCACCAAGGGACGCGTCGCCTTCGAGGCGCCCGCCGCCGAGG
>JAFAKO010000129.1 GCA_019235245.1 Gammaproteobacteria bacterium | reverse complement strand
GAGCCGCTCCCGGAGGACGGGTATGTCATGCCGCGGCGGCTGTACGGCATCTCGAAGCTCGCCTCCGAGCTGATCACCGAGCGCTATGGCGATCTGTTCGGGCTCCCGACCGCATCGGTGCGCCCCTCCTCGGTCTATGGCCCGATGGATCGGGTGACGGCGAGCCGCAATTTTCGTCACGTGCCGAACCGCATTGCGCACCTGGCCCTCGAAGGTGCCCGGCGAGTACGCGTCAACACGCTCGATGCGGTGGGCGACTACATCCATGCGGAGGAGGTGGCCGCGGCCATCGTGTCCCTGCTGCGCGCGCCGCGCCTGCACTACGGCGCCTACAATGTCGCCTGCGGTGTCGCCGTCAGCATCAGTGACATGGTCCGCTGGGCCGCGGAGAAAGTGCCCGGCTTTGCAGCCGAGGTGGTCCGGGCCGAGCAGGCCGATATCGTGCAGGATCCCGCCCTCAGGGACGGCATGTGGGGAGCGTACGACGTGTCGCGTATATTCGCCGAGACCGGCTGGAAACCACGGCCCATGCGTGACGCACTGCACGCCTACATGGATTGGCTGGTGGCCGAGCGCGCAGCGGCCGGTGGGAGTCGGGCATGACCGCGACGGTGACTTACCCGCGCGACCTCACCGGCTATGGCGCGCACGGCCCGCACCCCCACTGGCCCGATGAGGCGTACGTCGCCGTATCGCTGGTGCTGAACTACGAGGAAGGTGGCGAAGCCTGCGTGCTGCACGGCGACGAACAATCGGAGTCGGTGCTTACCGATCTCGGGGCGACCGGCGCCCTCCCCGGTGCGCGCAACCTCAACGTCGAATCGATGTTCGAATACGGCAGCCGGGTCGGCTTCCGGGAGATCATCCGGCTGCTGAGCGCGGTGCAGGCGCCCGCCACGGTGTTCGCGGTCGGCATGGCCCTGGAGCGCAATCCCCAGGCCGCGGGCGAAATGGTCGATGGCGGCCTCGAGGTCGCCTGTCACGGTGAGCGCTGGATCGACTACCAGTCGGTGCCGGAAAAACTCGAGCGCGCACACATACAACGCAATATCGACACCATCACCCGGCTCACGGGCCGCAGCCCGGTAGGCTGGTACACCGGGCGACCGGGACCGAACACGCGGCGTCTCGTCGTGGAGATGGGCGGTTTTCTCTACGACAGCGATGCCTACAACGACGATCTGCCCTACTGGGTCGAGATCTCCGGGAAGCGACATCTCATCGTCCCCTACAGCTTCGACTGCAACGACAGCCGCTTGCAGCGCGGCGGCGATTTCGCCACCGGTGAGGAGTTCTTCGCTTACTGCCGCGACGCGTTCGACTGGCTCTATCGCATGGGAGCCGAGGGCAGACCGCGGATGATGAGTATCGGCCTGCACGGCCGGATCATCGGGCGGCCGGGCCGCATCGGAGCGTTGGCGCGGCTCATCGAGCACATCCAGCGTCACGACCACGTCTGGCTCTGCAACCGGGCGGCGATCGCCGCGCACTGGAGAAGCCGGCACGCGACGCTCGCGCCGCCACCTGCGGATGTCCGGGCGTGAGCATGGCCGGGCGCAACCAGGGTAGCGGACCGGGGCAGCCCGCACCGCGCAAGGTGGCGCTGCTCGCCAACTGCCTTCTCAACCAGAACGCCAAGGTGTGTCAGGGCGCTCATTATCCAGGCCCGGTGAGCCCGGTAATCGACGCGCTGCGCCGGCGCGGCTACCTGCTGCAGCAGCTGCCGTGCCCGGAGCTGGCGTTCGCGGGCGTCCGGCGCTGGTGGGCCGTGTATGAGCAATACGATACGCCCGCCTATCGTGATCACTGCCGTCGCCTGGCGCAAGCCATTGCGCCGCTCATCGAGCAATACCTCGCGCAGGGCGCTGAGGTCGTGTTGATCGGGCTCGACGGCAGCCCGTCCACGGGTGTGCGCTTCACCTCGAGCAAACCGGACTGGGGTGGCCGGCCCAACCGGCCCGAGGACGACTGGGAGATCGTGCCGCGGCGGGGCATCTGGATCGAGGAGCTGGAGGCTGAGCTGGCGC
>JAFAKO010000245.1 GCA_019235245.1 Gammaproteobacteria bacterium | reverse complement strand
GCGGCACGTTGTGCATGAACACCGCAGGCAGCGACCGGCCCCGATCGAGCACCAGGCGCACGCAGGCGCGGTGCGCCGCCGGCTGCAGCCGCTCGCGCCACGGCCCGTCGTAGTTCACGCCTTTCGAGCAGACGCGCGCGGCGTGCTGCTCCGGCGACTCCCCGGGCAGCGCCGCACCGAAGGTGTCGTCATCGAGCGGCGTGAGCACCGCATGCGAGCCACCTTCGGAGCCACCGACCTGCACCACCCGCACCTTGTCGTGCGTCGCCGAGGCCCACAGGAAGAACAGCAGCGAGATCACCAGGTACAGCCGCACCGGCGGCAGGTAGCGCGCACGGCGGCCCTCGAGGAACTGGCGCGTCAGGTAGCCGGGACGCAGCAGCAGTGCGCCGAGGGTGCGCCACAACCGTGAGTCGGCGTGGGTGAGGTCCTCCGCCGCGACCATCGTGAAATGAGAGAGCGAGTGCACGGGCGACTCGAGGCGCTGGCCACAGACGCCGCAGTAGCAGGCGGAGACGGGTGCGCCGCAGTTCGCGCAGCCGGTCAGAGGTCCGGCCGTGGCGCTGCCGCTCATGCGACGTGGAAACTGGACCTCGCGGCCGGCTCCTTCTCCGGAGCGGATTCCTTGCCCGCGGCGAGCTCCTGCGACTCGAAGTCATCGACGTTGATGAGCTCCATGACCTTGCGGTCGTACTCGCGCAGCGCCGCGGCCTCGGTTTCCGAGAGGATGCCGGCGGCGAGCGCCTGCTGAGCGCGGCCCGGCAGATCGAGCGCAGTGACGCGGCCGGTCTTGATTCCCTCGACGCGCAGACGCCTCTCGAGCGGCTCGAGCTGCACGGCGAGCAGCAGCGCCTCCTGCAGGAGGCCGAGCGGATTGTGCGGCTCGAGGGTGCGGTAGACGAACCGTCCGAGGCGCTCGCGCGCCTGGGTCGGCGCGGTCACGAGAGCGGCGACCTGGCGGCCGAGCCGGTCGTGCGGCGCGGAATAGAAGCGCCCGCGCGGGAAGATGAGCGCGCGCATCAGCCCCGCGAGCAGCGGGTTGGGGAAATTGCGCAGGAAGCCGTGCAGCTGCTCCTGCGCCTCGTAGAGAAGATTGCGGCAGGCCCACTCGACGATCGCCAGGTCCTCGAGCTGGCGGCCTTCGTTCTCGTGGTGCTTGAGCACCATGGAGGCGAGGTACATGCAGGAGAGCACGTCGCCGAGCCGGGCGGAGAGACTCTCCTTCTTCTTCAGGTAGCCCCCGAGCGACAGCATCGCCACGTCCACCGCGAAGGCGAACGAGGCGGAGAAGCGCACCACGTGCTGGTAGTAGCGCGCGGTGGCGCCCTGCACCGGGGCGCGGGTGAAGCGCGCGTGCGTGAGGGCCATGATGAACGAGCGCACCGCGTTCGAGAGGGTGAAGCCGATGTGCGCGAACAGCGCGCGGTCGAACTCGTCCACCCCGGCCACGCGGTCGGGATTGCGCGCGGCGGTCATCTCGCGCAGCACGAACGGATGGCAGCGCAGCGCTCCCTGGCCGAAGATGATGAGATTGCGGGTGAGGAGGTTGGCGCCCTCGACGGTGATCGCCACCGGGGTGATCTCGTAGCCGCGCCCGAGGTAGTTGCGGGGTCCGAGCATGATGCCCTTGCCGCCGTGCAGGTCCATGGCGTCGTTCGCCACCCGCCGCCCCATCTCGGTGACGTGGTACTTGAGCATCGCCGAGGGGACGGACGGCTTCTCGCCGCCGTCGATCGCGCCCGCGGTCACCGAGCGCGCGGCGTCCATGGTGTAGGTGAGCCCTACCATGCGGGCCAGCACCGACTCGACGCCCTCGAAGCGCGCGATCGGCGTGTTGAACTGGCTGCGGATGCGCGTGTAGGCGCCGGTGGCCCACACCCCGGCCTTGGCCGCCCCGGTGGTGTTGGACGGCAGCGAGATGCAGCGCCCGACGGAGAGCTGCTCGACCAGCATGCGCCAGCCGGCGCCCGCCATCGCCGGCCCGCCGATGATGGCATCGAGCGGTACGAACACGTCGCGTCCCTGGAGCGGTCCGTTCTGGAAGGGGATATTGAGCGGGAAGTGCCGCCGCCCGATGGTGACCCCGGCGGTGTTGCGCGGAATGAGCGCGCAGGTGATGCCGAGATCGACCCGCTCGCCGAGCAGCCGCTCCGGATCGAACATGCGGAAGGCGAGCCCGATCACCGTCGCCACCGGCGCGAGCGTGATGTAGCGCTTGGAGAAATTGAGCCGCAGGCCGAGCACCTCGCGTCCCTGCCACAGCCCGCGTGTCACGATGCCGGTGTCGGGGATGGAGGCGGCATCTGAGCCGGCGCGCGGACCGGTGAGCGCGAAGCACGGGATCTCCTCGCCACGGGCGAGCCGTGGCAGGTAGTAGTCCTTCTGCTCCTCCGTGCCGTAGTGGTTGAGGAGCTCCGCGGGCCCGAGCGAGTTGGGAACTGCGACGGTGGAGGAGGCGGTGGCGCTGCGGCTCGCGATCTTCGCGAGCACGCACGAGTGCGCGTAGGCCGAGAACTCGAGTCCCCCGTAGCGCCTGGGGATGATCATGGCGAAGAACCCGCGCGTGCGCAGGAACTCCCACACCTGCGGCGGCAGATCGGCGCGCTCGTGGGTGATGTTCCACTCATCGAGCATGCGGCACAGCTCCTCGCACGGCCCATCGAGGAACGATTGCTCGGCGGCGGACAGCTGCGGCGGCCGCGCGGCGAGCAGCTTCTCCCAGCGCGGCGCGCCGGTGAACAGCTCTCCGTCCCACCACACTGTTCCCGCCTCGAGCGCCTCCTTCTCGGTCTGTGACATGCGCGGCAGGAGCTTGAGGTACGTCTTCATGAAGGGCCGCGTGATGAGCGCCTTGCGCAGCGGCCGCACGTTCAGCAGCCACAGCGCCGCGAGCAGCACCCACAGGAATCCCTTCCATAGTCCTGCCGGCGCGCTGCTCGCCCCGAGCCAGGTGTAGGCGGCGAGCAGTGCGGTGAAGGTCAGCGTGAAAGCGAGCAGCGACAGCCGCCGGTAGGCGAGGAACAGCAGCGCCGCGACGAACAGCAGCGTGATGACT
>JAFAKO010000336.1 GCA_019235245.1 Gammaproteobacteria bacterium | reverse complement strand
CTGCGAGGTGCGCACGAACACCCCGGGACGCCCGCGCACCGCATCGACGAGCGTGCGGTAGGCGCCGCCGGTCTGCGGTGCGAGAAAGACCAGCAGCTGCTGCGCCTGCTGCGGCACCGTCAGCGTGAGACCCTCGCGCGCACACCGCGGCGTCCACGTCTCACACGGATAGAACCAGTCTTCCGGTGGCGGATTGGTCGCGCCGCGCAGGAAGGCCGCCACCATCAGCCAGTGCGCGGACTCGTTCGGCGGCAGATCTGCTTTGAGTGAGATGCGATCGCCGGCGGCGAGATGCGGCACCTGCGCGATGGGCAGCGTGCGTGCGCCACGGCTCACCTCGATCTCGAGCGTTGGACCTGCGAGATCGAAGGGCGCGGCATGGCCTCCCGGCACGCGCAACGTGGCGAGTGCCAGCAGCAGGAGTCCCGGTCTGAATGAAGCGAAGCGCACCGAAGCGGAGTGTGTGTCCGTGTCGTAATCTGGCTACAGTCTTTCGCTACACAGCGTAGCGCATCGCACGCTGTGATGCCCGTGACTGCGCTCGCAGCTTGCGAGACGCGCGCGTGGCTGCTAGCCGCCTTCAGGGTCGAGATGCAGCATCTCGAGCTGGTTGAGCACACGTTTGACGCCCGGAGTCTTGCGCGCCTCGCGGAGAATTCTGTGCATCTCCCAGGAATCGCTGGTGAGTCCCTCGACGCGCACGACGCCCTTCTCGGTCGTGACGATGACGTGCTCGGCATAGATCCAGCGATCGTTCGCGAGCGCGCTCTGCACGCGCTCGGTGATCTGCTCATCGGCGCTGCGGGTTCCCTGCACGATGATCTCCTCCAGCGGGGCGCTGGTTTTCTTCGCCGCAGCCTGCGCCAGGCAGAGCTCAGAGCCTCCAAGGAGTGTTGCCGCGAGAAGGGTGATGGCCACCCGGCCAACACCGCGGGCGCCGCGCGCGGTCGTTGGTGCGCCCGCCGAGCTCCGCAGGTGGCAACCGCCGCTCACTGCTTTGCGTCCACGTGTTGGGTAACGGGCGGCATCGGGTATTTGAGTCCGCTCGCGCAGTTGAAGAGCACCACCTCATCAGCCGCGCCGATGCGGCCGCTGCGCGCCGCCTCGAGATACGCGGCATAGGTCGCCGCACCCTCGGGTGACAGCAGGAGTCCATCGGCCGCGGCGACGTGCGCGCGCGCGGCATCGATCTTCTCATCCGACACGGCGAGCGCACAGCCGCCGCTGTCGCGCAGGGCGCGCAGGATGAGGAAGTCGCCGATCGCGGCCGGCACGCGGATGCCGGCGGCGATGGTGTGCGCGTCGGGCCAGGGCGCCGCGGAGTCCGCGCCCGCATCGAACGCCCGCACGATGGGTGCGCAGCCCTCGGCCTGCACGGCGATGAGCCGCGGCAGCGGACCTTCGATCCAGCCGAGCTCGCGCAGCTCCTGCCAGGCCTTCCACATGCCGATGAGCCCCGTGCCCCCGCCGGTCGGGTAGAACACCGCCTGCGGCAGGCGCCAGGCGAACTGCAGCGCCAGCTCGAGTCCCATCGTCTTCTTGCCCTCGATGCGGTACGGCTCTTTCAGCGTCGACATGTCGAACCAGCCGTACTGCTCACGGCCGGCCGCGACCAGGCGCGCACAGTCGTTGATGAGCCCGTTCACGCGCCAGACCTTCGCTCCCTGCAGCGCGATCTCACTGAGGTTGATCTCGGGCGTGTCATCGGGGCAGAAGCAGTACGCTTCCAGACCAGCGCGCGCGGCGTAGGCCGCCATGGCCGCCCCGGCGTTGCCGTTGGTTGGAATCGCCACCCGCCGCACCCCGAGCGCCGCCGCCATCGACACCGCGACGGCGAGTCCCCGCGCCTTGAAGGACCCGGTCGGCAGCCTGCCTTCGTCCTTGACGAGCGGCGGCCGGAAGCCGGCGCGGCGCTCGCTGCGCACGAGCGGTATGAGCGGCGTGTCGACCTCCCCGAGTGAGAGCGCCTGCGCGGGCTCGCGCACCGGCAGCAGCTCATGCCAGCGCCAGATGCCCGCTTCCCGCGCCTCGATGTCGGCCGGCCGGACTGCCTTGCGGAGCGCTGTCAGGTCGTATATGGCGAGGAGCGGTTTTCCGGCGCCCGAAAGACCCTGGAGCTTGCCGATGTCGTGCGGCTCGCCGCTCTGGCTGCACTCGAGATGCGTCGCGTAGCTGTAACGCACGGCAGACTCCGAAAGCGGCGGCGGCCAGTCCAGTCCGCAGCGCGCGCGTTGTGGTACAAGACGCCGATGACAGCCTTGCCGCAGACCCCGCGGGCCGAGCTCGTGCGCGCCATCGGCCGCTGGAGCATGGTAGCACTCGCCATCAACAGCATTCTGGGGAGCGGCATCTTCGGCCTGCCCGCCACCGTCGCGGGGCTACTGGGCGCACTCAGCCCACTCGCCGTGTTCCTCGCCGGGGCGGCCATGGCCGTCATCATCGCCTGCTACGCCG
>JAFAKO010000065.1 GCA_019235245.1 Gammaproteobacteria bacterium | reverse complement strand
GTGAAGCGCGCGACGGCGGTCGCCATGATGCCGATCGGACCTGCGCCGGTGATGAGCACGTCCTCGCCCACCATGTTGAAGGCGAGCGCGGTGTGGGTGGCATTGCCGAACGGATCGAGAATCGAGGCGATGTCATCGGAAATCGAGTCGGGGAGCTTGAACGTGTTGTACGCGGGGATCGCCAGGAACTGCGCAAAGGCGCCCGGGCGGTTGACCCCGACACCCACCGTGTTGCGGCACAGGTGGCGCCGCCCGGCGCGGCAGTTGCGGCAATAGCCGCAGGTGATGTGCCCCTCGCCGGACACGCGGTCGCCGGTCTTCAGCCCCTTCACCTCGGAGCCCAGCTCCACGATGCGGCCGCAGTACTCGTGCCCCACCGCCATCGGCACCGGGATGGTCTTGCTCGCCCAGTCGTCCCAGTTGTAGATGTGCATGTCGGTGCCGCAGATGGCGGTCTTCGCGATCTCGATCAGCACGTCGTTGGGACCGACCCTGGGCTCGGGGATCTCTTCCAGCCAGATGCCGGGCTTCGCCTCTTGCTTGACCAGTGCTTTCATGGGCTCTCTTTATCGGGGCGTCAATGAATCACGCCAAGCTCGCGGCCGACGGCCGTGAAGGCGCCGAGCGCCCGGGTGAGCTGCTCGCGGGTGAGCGCAGCCGACATCTGCGTGCGGATGCGCGCCTGGCCTTTCGGCACGACCGGGAAAGAGAAACCGATGACGTAGACGCCGCGGGCGAGGAGGGCATCCGCCATGCGGGAAGCGAGCGCCGCATCGCCCAGCATCACCGGGATGATGGGGTGCTCGCCGGGCTTGAGGTCGAAGCCCGCACGCGCGAGTCCCTCGCGGAAGAAGCGCGTGTTGTCGAAGAGCTGCGTGCGCAGCTGCGGGCTCTCCTCGAGGAGCCCGAGCACCGCGAGGGTTGCCGCGGCCACCACCGGCGGGATGCTGTTGGAGAAAAGATAGGGCCGCGAGCGTTGCCGCAGCCACTCGATCACCTCACGCCGCGCGGCGACGAATCCGCCGCTCCCCCCGCCGAGCGCCTTGCCGAGGGTGCTGGTGATGATATCGACGCGTGCAGCCACCCCGCAGTGCTCGGGGGTGCCGCGTCCGGTCGCGCCCATGAAGCCCGTGGCGTGCGAGTCATCGACCATGACCAGCGCGTCGTACTTTTCCGCCAGGTCGCAGATCTCGCGCAGCTTCGCGATGAACCCGTCCATGGAGAAGACACCGTCGGTGGCGATGAGGCGCGTGCGCGCGCCCTGCGCTTCGCGCAGGCACTTCTCGAGCTCGGCCATGTCGCTGTTGGCGTAGCGGTAGCGCTGCGCTTTGCACAGGCGTATGCCGTCGATGATGCTCGCGTGGTTGAGCGCGTCCGAGATCACCGCATCGCGCTCATCCAGCAGCGTCTCGAAGAGCCCGCCGTTGGCATCGAAGCAGGAGGAGTAGAGGATCGCATCGTCCGTGCCCAGGTAGCGGGCCAGGCGCTCCTCGAGCGCCTTGTGGATCTGCTGCGTCCCGCAGATGAAGCGCACCGAGGCCATGCCGTAGCCGAGCTCCCCGAGGGCCTGCGCGGCCGCCTCGCGCACCGCCGGATGGTTCGCGAGCCCGAGGTAGTTGTTCGCGCAGAGATTGATGACCTCCTCGTCCCCCGCGTGCACCAGCGCCCCCTGGGGGCCGGAGATCACCCGCTCGCGCTTGTAGAGCCCCTGCTCGCGGAGCCCGGAAAGCTCGCTCCGCAGGCGCTCGAGAAAGGCTGGATTCATGCCGCGATTATACCGGAGGCGCCCCACGCGCCGGCCGGCCTGGGGTAGCGTCGCATTTGAGCCCCCCGAGGTCGCCGCAAAGCATGTCGGCGGCGGGCGCGCGTTGCAGACTCACCGCGGCGCCCCCACCTAGCGGCTTGCAGTGCCGCAGTTGCAGCGCATTGCGGGTGGCTTGTCATGAGCTTGAGCGTTTTCGACATCTTCAAGGTCGGTATCGGGCCTTCCAGCTCCCACACCATGGGCCCGATGCGCGCCGCCCATGAGTTCGCCCTGGGGCTCAAGCGCGATGGGCTGCTCGCGGCCACGCAGGAGATCGCGGTACGCCTCTACGGCTCGCTCGCCCTCACCGGGGTGGGTCACGGCACCGATCGTGCCGTCCTCGCCGGGCTCGAAGGGGCGGACCCCGAGACCGTGGACCCCGATCACATCGAGGCGACCGTGCGGCGGATCCGTGACAGCGGCCGCCTCAAGCTCCTCGGCGAGCACGAGATCGCCTTCGATGAGCCGATGCAGCTGCTCTTCATGATGCACGAGCGGCTGCCGCGGCATTCCAACGGCATGCGCTTCACGGCCCTCGCGGCCGACAAGCGCGTGCTGCGCGAGGAAGACTACTACTCGATCGGCGGCGGCTTCATCGTGCGCGGCAACGAGGCCGAGGCGGCCGGCACCCGCGAGCGCGCCGCGGCGCCATATCCCTTTACCTCCGGTGCCGAGCTGCTCGCGCTCTGCCGCGAGCACGGCCTGGAGATCTTCGAGCTGGTGCTCGCCAACGAGCGGGCCTGGGCGAGCGACGCCGAGGTGCGCGCGCGGCTGCTCCATATCTGGCAGGTGATGCAGGCGTGCGTCGAGCGCGGCTTCCACCGCACCGGCGTGCTTCCCGGGGTGCTGAAGGTGCGCCGCCGGGCGCCGCGCCTCTACCGCATGCTCACCGAGAGCGCCACCGTGAAGCCCCTCGATGTCATGGACTGGGTCAACGCGTACGCGCTCGCCGTGAACGAGGAGAACGCCGCCGGCGGGCGCGTCGTCACCGCGCCGACCAACGGCGCGGCCGGCATCGTGCCGGCCGTGCTGCATTACTATCGCCGCTTCGAGGACGGCGCGAACGACGCCGGCGTCCTGCGCTTCCTGCTGGTCGCCGCCGCGATGGGCATGCTGTACAAGCGCAACGCCTCGATCTCCGGTGCCGAGATGGGCTGCCAGGGGGAGGTGGGCGTCGCCTGCTCGATGGCGGCGGCAGGACTCGTCGCGGCGCTCCAGGGCACCAGCGAGCAGATCGAGAATGCCGCCGAGATCGGCATGGAGCACAACCTCGGCCTCACCTGCGATCCGGTGGCGGGACTCGTGCAGATCCCGTGCATCGAGCGCAACGCCATGGGTGCGGTGAAAGCCGTGAATGCTGCGCGGCTCGCCATGCGCGGGGACGGCTCGCACAAGGTGTCTCTCGACCAGGTGATCGCCACCATGCGCCAGACCGGCGCCGACATGTCGACCATCTACAAGGAGACCTCCCAGGGAGGGCTCGCCGTCAACGTGCCCGAGTGCTGAGGAGCGCGGCCGGCGCGCCTGGCTGAAAGGCGCTCAGCTGAAGAGCCGCAGCAGCCCGCGCGCCGGGGGCGACTCGCGCACCACGTCCTTGACCGCCGCGACCCCGATGGTCGTCCAGTGATCGCTCTCGAAGGTGATGGAGCAGAGTGCCGCGGTCCCGAGCCCGCTCGCTTCCCCC
>JAFAKO010000237.1 GCA_019235245.1 Gammaproteobacteria bacterium | reverse complement strand
GCATCGGGCCGATGGCACCTTCATCTTCGGATCGGAGATCAAGGCGCTGCTGCCGGCGCTCGGTGGCCGCGCCGCGCTCAATCACGAGGCCCTGCCGGATTTCCTCGCCAACCACGCGCCCTCGGGCGATGCCACGCTGTTCGCCGGCATCATGCGAGTTCCGCCGGGACACACTCTCACCTGGCAGGACGGCCGCATCAGCATCCGCCAGTACTGGGACATCCAGGTGGCGGATGCGCTCGCGGCGCCCGCGCCGGGCTCCGCGGCCGAGCGTGGCCTGGTGGAGGACTACCGTGAGCGCTTCACCGAGGCAGTGCGGCTGCGCCTGATGAGCGATGTGCCCCTCGGCATGTTCCTTTCCGGCGGCATCGACTCCGCCGCCATCACCGCAACCATGGCGACGCTCGTGAAGGAGCCGATCCGCACCTTCTCGGTGGCCTTCGCCGAGCGCGAGGCCAACGAGCTCGAATACGCACGGCTCGTGGCCGCGGCCTACCGCACCGAGCACCGCGAGATCCTGGTCCAGCCCGCGCAGTTCTTCGCCGAGCTGCCGCGCCTGCTGTGGCACGAGGACGAGCCCATCGCGCATCCCTCGAGCGTCGCGCTCTACTTCGTGTCGCAGCTCGCCGCGCATCACGTCAAGGTGGTACTCACCGGGGAGGGAAGCGACGAGACCCTGGCCGGCTATCTTCGTTACCCGGTCACCGAGTACAACGCGCGCCTCGGCACGCTCTATCGGCGTTACCTGCCGGCGTTCGCACGTCGCGGCCTGAGTGGCACGCTCGCGATGCTGCCGGCCACCTCGCGGCTGCGACAGCGTGCCTCGCGCACCTTCCTCATGCGCGGTGCGGATCTCGATGAGCTGTATTTCGACAACTTCGCGGTGTTCGGGCGCAGCGCGCAGCAGCAGCTTCTGCAGCCCGAGCTGCGCGCGCAGCTGCGTGGCATCGATCCCTACGCCGCCTACCACGCGGCGCTCGCGCGGGTGAGCGGCAAGCCGCTCGTCTCGCAGCTGCTGTATGCGGACGTTAAGACCTACCTGCACGAGCTGCTCATGAAGCAGGACCAGATGAGCATGGCGGCCTCGATCGAGAGCCGGGTGCCATTCCTCGACCATCCGCTCACCGAATGGGTCGCGACGCTGCCCCAGGCGATGAAGCTGCGCGGCACCACCACCAAGTGGATCCTGCGCCAGGCCATGCAGGGCAGGCTGCCAGCGCCGATCCTGACGCGGCGCAAGATGGGCTTTCCGGTACCGGTCGGCGCGTGGTTACGGGGCGCGTGGCGGCCGCTGCTCGGCGAGTACGTAACCGGCGGTCGGGCGCGTGAGCGCGGGCTGTTCGACGCCGGCACCGTCGAGCGCATCGTCGCCGAGCATCTGCAGGGCATCAATCATGCCGAGCGTCTCTGGGCACTGCTGACCTTCGAGATCTGGGCGCGGGTGTTCCTCGACGGTGAGACGCCGTGGTCGCTCGAGCTGCCGCTGCGCCGGGCCGCGTAGGGGATGCGCATCCTATGGATCAAGACGGAGCTGCTGCATCCGCTCGACAAGGGCGGGCGCATCCGCAGCTACCAGATGCTGCGCTCGCTGTCGCGCCAGCATCAGGTCACCTACCTGTGCCTCGACGATGGTCTGGCGGCTGGCGACGCCCGCGAGCGCGCACGCGAGTACGCGCAGGAGATCGTCACCGTACCGTTCCGCGCCCCCGCGAAGATGAGCGTGGCTTTCTTCGCGGCGCTGCTGCGTAACCTGCTCTCGCCCTTGCCGTACGCGGTCGCGCGTTACCGCTCCCCGCAGCTGCGTGCCGCGGTGCGGCGCCTCGCGGCCTCGAGCGATCTCATCATCAGCGATTTTCTGTTCGCCTCGCTCAATGTGCCCGATGGCCTGCCCGCCCCGACGGTGCTCTTCCAGCACAATGTCGAGGCGATGATCTGGCAGCGTCACGTGGCGGTGCCGCAGCATGCCTTGCGGCGTGCCTACATGCGCCTGCAATGGCGACGGATGCTGCGGCACGAGGCGCGCGAATGCCGGCGCTTCTCCCACGTCGTGGCGGTATCCGCCATCGATGCCGAGGTCATGCGCCGCGAGTACGCCGTCGCCTCGGTCGGCTACGTGCCGACGGGCGTCGACCTCGGCTACTTCCGCGCCTCGCGGTCCCGACCGGCGGGCGGTCGCGAGCTGGTATTCGTCGGCTCGATGGACTGGATGCCGAACGATGATGGCATCCGCTGGTTTGCCAGTGAGGTCTTCGCTCGCATCCAGCAGCGCTTCCCCGACACCCGGCTCACCGTGGTCGGCCGGTCGCCTTCGGCAGGCATGCGCGAGCTTGCCGCGCGCAATCCCGCCATCGAGGTAACCGGCACCGTCGATGACGTGCGCCCGTACCTGGAGCGCGCTGCGCTGTGCGTGGTGCCGCTGCGTATCGGCGGTGGCACGCGGCTGAAG
>JAFAKO010000039.1 GCA_019235245.1 Gammaproteobacteria bacterium | reverse complement strand
GCGGTGCTGGTCGAGCCGATCCAGGGCGAGGGCGGCTACATCGTGCCGCCCGATGGCTTCCTGGCGGCGCTCCGCGCGCTGTGCGACCGGCACGGCATGCTGCTCATTTTCGATGAGGTGCAGTCGGGCATCGGCCGCACCGGCAAGATGTTCGCGAGCCAGCACTGGGGAGTGACTCCGGACATCATGACACTCGCCAAGGGGCTGGGCTCGGGGCTGCCGATCGGTGCGGTCGTCGCCCGCCGCCGGCACATGGAGCAGTGGAAACGCGGCGCACACGGCAACACCTTCGGCGGCAACCCGCTCTGCTGTGCGGCGGCGCTCGCCACGCTGGATCTCGTCGAGCGCGAGCTCACCGCCAATGCCGCGACCGTCGGGGAGTATTTCATGGGACGGCTGCGCGAGCTCAAGCAGCGCTACCCCGCGATCGGCGATGTGCGCGGCAAGGGACTCATGATCGGCATGGAGCTCATCAGCGACCCGGCGACCCGCGCCCCGGCGCGGGCGCTATGCGAGGCGGTGCTGACGCGCGCCTACCACCAGGGACTGCTGCTGCTCTCCTGCGGGCAGAGTACGGTGCGCTTCATCCCGCCTCTCATGATCAATCGCGGCCATGTCGATGAGGCGATGACCATGCTCGAAGCGGCGCTCAAAGAAGCGCTGGCGAAGAGCTGAGGGCGCCACGCCGTGCCCGCCGCCCGCGACTCGATCCGCGCCCTCGGGCTCACCATGACCACCGCGCTCGTGGTCGGCAACACCATTGGCGTCGGCATCTTCATGCTGCCGGCATCACTCGCGCCCTACGGCATGAACGCCGTGCCGGCGTGGCTGATCACCTCCGTCGGCTGCATTTTCATCGCCTGGGTGTTCGCGGGACTGTCACGTGCATTTCCCGAGGACGATGGACCGTACGTCTACACGACCCGCGCCTTCGGAGGCGGGGTCGCGTTCGTGCTCATGTGGTGCTACTGGGTCTCCAACGTCGTCACCTTGCCGGTGCTGGCGACCGGGGCGGTCGGCTACCTGTCGAGCTTTTTCCCGGTGCTGGCGGTCGACCACCGGCTGGCCGGTGTCACGGCGCTCGCCATGGTGTGGCTGTTCGTGCTGGTGAATCTGCGCGGTGCGCGCACCGCCGGCTGGGTGGCGGTGCTCACCACCGTGGTAAAGCTCGTGCCGCAAGTCGGCGTCATCGCACTCGGCGTCTGGGCATTCCTCACGCCGCATGCGCAGCCGCTCGCGCACCTGCCGCCGACGCCGACCTCCTTGTCCGGCGTGATCGCTGCCTCGACGCTGGCGCTCTACGCGATGCTCGGGGTCGAGAGCGCCGCGATGCCGGCCGGCCGCGTGAAGGACCCCGGGCGCACCATTCCGCGTGCCACCTTCATCGGCACGCTGCTGGTGGCGGCCGTCTATATCTGTGTCTGCCTCGTGCCGATGCTGCTCATCCCGCAGGCTGAGCTGGCGGTCTCCAACGCGCCCTTCGCCGATCTCTTTGCCCGCTATCTCAGCCCCGCCTCCGGCAAGCTGCTGGCGGCGTTCGTCATCGTCGGCGCGCTCGGCTGCCTCAACGGCTGGACGCTGATCGTCGGCGAGCTCACCGTGGGGTTCGCCAAGCATGGGGGGTTTCCACGCGTCTTCGGCAAGCTCAACTCGCAGGGTGCGCCGCTCTGGGGCCTGCTGTTCCCGGGCCTGCTCGCGAGCCTCATGCTGATCATGAACTACAACGATTCGATGACCGGCGCCTTCACGCTGCTGAGTGTCATCGTCACCGCCACCAACCTGCCCATCTACATCGGCTGCGCCATCGCGGTGCTGGTGCTGTGGCGGCGCCGGCAGATCCCCACGCCCGGTCCGCGCGAGCTGCGCTGGATCGTGGCGGCGTTTCTCGCCGCGATCTACTGTGTGTGGGCCTCGATCGGCATCGGCCGCAAGCCCCTGCAACAGGCACTCTACGTCTGCGCCCCCGGCGTGCTCGTGTACGCACTGTACTGGTGGTACTCCGTGCGTCGCGAGGTGGTTGCCGCGCAGGCCTGACGCGCTCTCCAAGATTTTCGCTCTGAGGTCTTGCCGATGCCCCGTGTATCGATGAGTTTTTCCGTGCTCGTGCTGATCCTGACCTCGCTCGTGAGCGGATTTGCCAGCGAGCGTGCCTGCGCGAGCGATGCGCCCGCGCGTCCGCGCGCACGCGACCTCGGCGTGCCCTTCGACGGCACACCCGGACCCTTGAACGCCATCACCGATGTCGAGGGTGTGCTGGTCGGTCACACGACGCTCATCTCCGGCAGCGGCAAGCTCGTGGTCGGCAAGGGACCGGTGCGTACGGGGGTGACCGCGGTGCTGCCGCGGGCTCGGGCCGCGATGATGGACCATTTCGCCTTCGCCGGCTGGTTTTCGCAGAACGGTGCCGGTGAGATGACGGGTACGGCCTGGGTCGAAGAATCCGGCTTTCTCGAGGGACCGGTGATGATCACCAACACCCATAGCGTCGGCGTGGTGCACGATGCCGTCATCGCGTGGCGGGTGGCGCATGGACCGGCTGACGCGACGGATTTTTGGTGGTCGACGCCCGTCGTCGCCGAGACCTGGGACGGATGGCTCAACGACATCAACGGTTTTCATGTCAAGCCCGAGCACGTGTTTCATGCCATCGAGAGCGCGCATGGCGGGAGCGTGGAGGAAGGTGGCGTCGGCGGCGGCACGGGCATGATCTGCTACGGCTTCAAGGGTGGCATCGGCACCTCATCGCGCAAGCTCCCCGACAAGTACGGCGGCTATATGCTCGGGGTGCTGGCGCAGTGCAACTACAGCGGCAGCTCACGTCAAAACCTGCGGATCGCCGGTGTCCCGGTGGGCCGTGAGATCCCGGGCACCGAGCCGTACACGGGGCTGCGCTCCGACACCGCCGAGGGCGGCTCTCTCATAGTCGTCGTCGCTACCAATGCCCCGCTGCTGCCGCACCAGCTGAAGCGGATCGCGCGACGCGTGACGCTCGGGCTCGGCCGAACCGGCGGCATCGGCGGAAACGACTCCGGGGATCTATTCATCGCCTTCTCGACCGCTAATCCGGAAGCGAGCGCGGTCGGGAACGTGAGAAATCTGCAAATGATCTCGAACGAGGCTCTCGATCCACTGTTTGCTGCCACCGTGCAGGCCACCGAGGAAGCGATCGTCAACGCCCTGGTGGCGGCCACCGACATGACGGGGGTCGACGACCACCAGGTGCTCGCGCTGCCGCACGATCAGCTGCGGGCGGTGCTGAAGAAGTACAACCGCCTCACTCACTGACGCCGCGGCCGCGGCCGGGCCGGTGCGGGCGCGGTTTCGGCACACGTTGGCGCGATAGTTAGCCAAAAGACTAACTATCGCTCGAAAGTTCTGAAAAAGTGCCGGCCGGCAGGGGACCGCCGCCGGCCTGACGCTCACTTCGGGGCGCTGCGGATATCCTGCAGCTGCGAGTCCGTGTAGTACACGCTGCTCGAATCCAGCGCGAAGCTCGTCGGCGTGCCGCTGTCGAAGTCGATGACGGCGGTGGGGACCCCTCCGGCGGCCGGTACCTTGAATATTCCGTCGTTCTCCATCCAGTAGAGCGTCGGGCCGTCGAGCAACAGTTGCCCACGCGCGGTCGCCCCGAGAATACCGCCGGTGGAGACGAGCACCGTGGAGCTGCCTCCGCCGAGCGGCAGCTTGCTGATCGCGAATTCGGGTGAGTTCGACAGATAGACGCTGGTGCTGTCTACCGCGAGGTCCGTGACCGCCGCAATTCCCATGGCGATGCCGGTGACGGCGGCGCTGGGGGCCGCCGTCGGCGCGCTCAACAGGTTCACCGGCGTGGCAGTGCCTGCGACCCAATAAAGGTTGCCATTCGGTGCGACCCGGATCGGGCCGCCGGGGCCGGAGTTCCCGGTCGCTTCGTGGGCCACGAGCACGGTGACGGCGCCGCCGGCGAGTGGAGCCTTGCTCACCTGCCAGTTGATGTCGTCCCAGTAAACCGAGGTGCCATCGCTCGTGAGGCCACCGATCGATCCACCGGCCGGTGCCACGAGAGTCGCTGCCATGCCGGTGGGCAATCCGGGCGCGGGCGGCAGCGCGATGGATTTGACGCGCCACTGGTCCGCGATCAGCAGCATGCCGGGCGCGGCCGCGAGCATCGCCGGATTGCCGCTGACTCCTCCGACCACAGGTTCCTCGGAGCCCGTCAGGCCGTCCCGGGCGATGCGGCCGAACCCCTCGGTTTCTCCCACCGGGCCGCCCTCGGTCCAGTTGATGCGCGCCTGGTTGTCGCGTTGCAGCTGCCGCGGCGCGTCTCCGCCTTGGTGCAGCACCGTCACCGTGCCGCCGCCGAGTGGAACGCTGCGGATAGCCCCCGACTCACCGTGCAGTCCCACATTGGTGAGCTCGCTCCACTCCACATTCGCCCCATCGAACAGCAGGTCGATCGGAGTGCCCGTGATGCCCGCGAGCTTGGTGATGGCACCACCTGCTGTGGGAATCGAGTTCACCGCCGCGGAGTCGATCCAGACCAGGCTGTTGCCACTCAGGTTGGCCGTGGACAGCATCCGCAGCGGCGTGGCGATGGACGCGGAGAGCTCCTTGGCGGCTCCGCCGCCGAGCGGCTGCGCCCAGAGCTGCTCGGTGATCAGCGGCGGGTTGTACGGGAAGTTCGGTGTGGCGTAATAGACTGCCGCACTGTCCACCGCGAAAGTGCTCGTGTCGGCCGGAAAGCCGCTGGCGACGGTCGAGACCGTCTGTGCCGGGGGGCTGAGGCTGTAGATCGCCGCGTTCGTCGGAAAGAAGCTCTCCATCCAATAGAGCGTGTTGCCGGTGCCGGCGAGCGCCACGATGGGGGTCGGCGTGGTTCTGATCGTGGAGCCCGGACCGCCCGAGAGCGGTACTTGATTGATGTACCAGGTATCGGTGCTCTCGGTGGAGGACACCCAGTACACGGACCCACCCACCAGCACGATATCGGTCGCGCCGCCGCGGCAGGCAGGGCCATTGGAGATCACCGTGATCGTACCGCTCGCCGTCATGCGCTTGAGGACCCGGTTGGTCGTGCCGACTCCGCAGCCCGCAGGAGGAGCCGGGCGATCATCCAGCCAGATGAGGTCAGAGCCGTAGAACACCATCGAGACGGGATTGACCATCTTCGTGGCGACCGCTACCGCGGTGCCCCCCGCGGACGGCGCGCTCTTGATGGCATCCTCCCCGCTCTCGGACCAGTACAGGGTGCCGTTGATGTCCAGCAACGATTGCGGGCCCGGACCGGTGGCAGTCACGACCGCGGCGTGGCTCGAGACCGGAACCACCTGGAAGTTGCCACTGAGCGTGTTGGACTTCGAGCCGCCGGAATCGACGACGACCACCTGCACCGTGAAGATGCCGGGGGTGTCCGCGCCGACCTGAAGCACGCCGGCGAGCGTCCCGGAGGTCTTGCCGCTTTGCCCCTGGATGGGCGCGCTGCTGCTCGAGACCTGCTTGCCGGTCGAGTCGAGCACGGTGATCTGAAAGCTCGCGAGATCTCCGCCTGAATCGGTGAAGCTCAGCGTGCCGTTCACCGTGACGGTGCCACTGCCTTCAGCGGCGGAGGTCGGAGTGAAGCTCAGGTTGGAGATCATGGGTGGCGTCGGTCCGCCGCCGGAGCCGCCTCCACCGCCTCCCCCGCCGCATGCGGCAACGGCGATTCCAATCATCACGAGGACGACGCGCGATATGCTACGCAGCAGCACTCCTGCCGCGCGAAGGTTATGTAACATCTCTGCCCCTGCTTTTTACGTGCTTTCCGACAAGCACGCTTTATTAATGTTTGTTACATACGCCCTTGCCGATGTCCCGTCAATTTCGTGCGTCCAGTGACTATGACGGCGAGTCCGCGCGCCCCTGAACCTGCAGGAGCTGCCGGCGGTCGCAGCCTACGGTGAGGCCACGATCGCCCGCCAGTTGATGATCGCATTCCACAGCATGCGCTGATCACCGCGGTTGAGGTCGCGGTGCAGCGGGTTGAAGTTGAAGGTGACCACGTGCCCCTTGCCGACCGGCATGTCGAGTATCGCGGCGCGCCCGATGAGATTCTCCTCTCCCCATGCCTGGCCGCTCACGACCAGCGGCGCGCCCTCCCGGTCGCCCCATTCGAGCACGACCCCGCTGCGGTCGAACGGCCCATCGAGACACACCGTGCAGTACGCCATGCGCAGCCACCGCCGCGGCGTCGAGTAGAGCGCATAGTTCTGGCGGAACACCCAGGTGCGCGGCCCGTAACCGTAGGCGATCGGGTGCTCGGGCCGGGCGAAGGAGACCCGCAGGTGCGAGCCCGGGGTGCGGGTCACCGCATTCTGTGACGCCGCCGCGGAGGCCGCTCCGCCCCCCTGGGTGCTGCGCGGAACACCGCCGGCTTCGCGCCGTACGCCGCGCACCAGGCCGCCCTCGAGCGGCAGCATCGAGCCATTACCGAGGGTGATCAGGAGCCCGCCGGCCTCGATGAACTTCTGCAGCTCGCCGAGCCCGGCGTAGCCGATGCCACCGGTAATGTCATCGGACGCCGCCGGGTTGCCGAAGCTCGGCGTGGTCGCGGTCTTCTTGAAGGGCATGGGGCTCCACGCCTTGTGCAGGCCCTCGATCTGCTCGGCGAGCTCGAGGTCGACGTGCGGGTACAGCAGCACGTCGTACTTGTCGCGGAGCTTCCCGGCGCGGATGTCCTCATCGCGCACGTACACGTACGGAATGTGTCGCTGGTCGAGCGAGTAGCGGGTCCAGCCGGCGGTATCGGTGTCCGCCCACGGTATCCAGACACCGAGCCGCGGCACCGGGGCGTCGTGCCGTGCCACCTCCGGCACCGCTGCGGTGCTCGCGAAATCGAGCCCGAGCTTCAAGGCGGTGTCGCGCACCGCGGCAGCCAGTCCCGACTGGGCACCAAGGATCCACGAGCCCGCCGGGTACTCCGTGCCCGCGACGGTGAACGCGTGCTCGGCGATCGCGATGCGGAAGCGCCGCAGCGCGTAGCGTGCCTCGAGGAGCTCTTCCTGCCCGCTGTCCTTGAGCAGGAACACCGGGCCCTCGCCCGCGACCGCGCCATTCACGTGGGGTGCTTCGTCGAGGCGCGCGAGCGGCGCCGCGCGCACCTGGGGATCTGCGGTCGCGATCACCGACAGGTGGTAGTGCGCCGGAAAAGCCCAGGAGATGTCGTCGTAAGCCTCGGGCGCGTCCTTCGGAAAGTGCTGCGGCGCCAGGAGATCCACCGCGTAGTCGCGGTACGGCTGGTCGAGCCGCACGACGTAGGTGCCCGCGGGCCAGCTGCCTTCCTTGAGGGTCACCGTGGAAGTGGCACGATGCACCTCGATGCCGAGCGAGATGAGCCGCGCGATGAGCTGCGAGACGCGCGTCGGATCGCCCTGCCCCTCCGGGATGAGGAAACCGTACGGAGCCTGATCGAGCCCCTTGCGGTAGGAGTGCAGCCCCTTGAGGTAATAGTTGTGCAGCAGCGCCTTGGCCTGCTGCGCAGTGTCGTCCAGTGCCGCGAGCATCGCGGTCTCGTTGTAATTGACGTTATCGCGCGCCGACCACACATACGACCCCGAGGGCGGCGGCGGCAGTGGCCGGTACCACTCCACGGTTTCGTCCTCGCCCGGCTGCTCCGAGCGCATGGTCTCGGCGCTGCCGTTGCCGAAGGTCTCGTAGCCGCGGCCATCGGCGTTGTGGTTGATGCCGATCGCATCGAGGTAGAGATGCGCCCAGTCATCGCCGAAGTTATAGGTCCACACCCCCGGCATGCCGAAGCCGGTGAGCGTCTGCACCTCGTGGAATGACAGCTC
>JAFAKO010000307.1 GCA_019235245.1 Gammaproteobacteria bacterium | reverse complement strand
AGCGCCAGAGTACCGCCGCGGGTGTATCAAAGAGCGACTTGGCGCGGGAAGCTCTGCGCCGCTTTCTCGCAGTCTCCGAGTTTCAGAAGATCCGCGAGAAGCTCGTGCGTCGCGCGCAGGCCCAGGGCATTCATACGGACGATGATGTCTTTGCCGTAGTCGATCGACGGTGAAGGCCGTTCTCGATAGCTCGGTCCTGATTGCCGCCGCGATCAGTCGAGCTGGCGTCTGCGCGGAACTCCTCGAGGACGTCCTGACTCATCACGAGCTCGTGCTATCTGAGTACATCGTCGATGAGGTGCGTGAGAAGTTGATCGAGAAGTTCGGCTTCCCCGATAAAGAGGTCCGGCAACTTGCGCGCCTGTTGCTGCGAGTCGCGACAATAACTGAGCCTGCCACCATTCCACCCGGTGCGTGTCGGGACGCAGATAACTTGCCGGTGCTGGGGACCGCCGTTGCGGCATCCGCGGATTTGCTCGTAAGCGTCGACAAAGACCTCCTGTCGCTGAACGAGTTCATGGGCATCGCGATCATCCGGCCCGGAGACTTTTGGAAGCGCACGACCGGCTAGCTGCGGTCATTATTCGGCGTCGGAAGGTCCGCTAACCGGCGCATCGTGATGGTCGTGCTGGGACAATACGGCGAGCAGCTGTCACACGCGATCCCGCGATGCCAAAGCTGGGGCGATCCTCCGAAGCGCAGGCCGAACTGCGCGGGCGGGCACGGAATCCCATCTGCCGGACGAAGCCTCAGGATGGAGCGGGTGATGGGAATCGAACCCACGTTAGCAGCTTGGGAAGCTGCAGTTCTACCATTGAACTACACCCGCGCCCGCAGCCATCTTAGGAGTCTCGCGGCGTGCTTCGCAAGGCGGCGAAGCGCGCCGCAACCCGCCCGCAAACGCGCCTGTCAGGCCAGCGCGTACAGGTACTCCACGAAGGACGCCACGGCTCCATCGAGCCCCTGGACCTTCGGATTGGTCGACTCGATGAGGTAGTACTCATCGGGCGCGTGCGCGCCGGTACCGTTGCCCATGCCGAAGTGCCCGGCCGGGAGACTGAGCGGTGCGTTGGTGAAGACGCAGCCCGGCCAGGAGCCCGCCGAGCGCGGCCACAGCAGCGGGTCGACTCCCAGCTGCCGGTAGGTCGCGAGCTGTACCTGGATGAGACGGCTGTCCGGGTCGGTCTGGGTGGGGTCGTAGCCGCCGCTCATGTTGACTTCGACATCGGCGAAACCGTGCTTGGCGAGGTGCGCCTTCAGCTTCGCGAGCGTGTCCATCGCCGTCATGTCGGGGACCAGGCGCATGTCGATCTTGGCGACCGCACGGTGCGGCAGCACGGTTTTGCCTCCGGGACCGGTGTAACCGCCGACCAGTCCCTCGATGTTGATGGTCGGGCGCGACTCGAGCAGCATGCGCGACTCGACCCACGCGGTATCGTGCACCCAATGGTCGACGCCGAGGGTGCGCTTCACGGTCTCCTCGGAGGTCTTGGCACAGTAGTCCTCGATCATCTTTTTCTGTTGTGCGCTGAGCGGCCGCACCTTGTCGTAGAAGCCTTCCACGGCAGGTGTGTGCCCGTCTTTCTCGATCAGCGTGTTGAGCGCCTGCACCAGGTGCCAGGAGGGCGAGTCCACCGCCGCCTCGAGGCTCGAGTGGATGTCATGCTTCGGGCCGCGTCCCCATTTCTCCCCGCTCGAGACCAGCTCGAGCTCCACCACTCCCTTGGCGCCGAGCGAGACCTGTACCCCGCCGTCGCGATCCTGGGCCGCCTCGGGCATGAAAACGCCGATGCATTTCTTCAGCTCCGGGAGCACGCCCGGGTTGTTGACGATCTCGCTGAAGTGCGGCGAGCCGATCTCTTCCTCGCCCTCGCACACCAGCACGAGATTCACCGGCAGCTTGCGGCCTGCCGCCTTGAAGGCCATGAGCGCACTCAGGAAGGAGTTCTCCGGACCCTTCTGGTTCACGGCGCCGCGGCCCATGCAAACGGTGCCGAGGCCGGCCTTCTGCACCAGCCGTCCCTCGAGCGGCGGAGAGCTCCACTCCTCGGGGACGAACTGCTTGACGTCGTACATGAAGTAGATGGCGAGGGTGGTGCGCGCACCGGCCTCGAGACGGCCGAACACGCCGGGCTTGCCGGAGGTCGGCACGAGCTTCACGTCCGAGAAGCCCGCCGCACGCGCGAGCTCCGCCATGTACTCCGGTCCCTGCGGGTAATTGCGGTTCTCCGCGGCGATCGACGGCAGCGCGATCCACTCCTGCAGCCGGCGCACGTTGTCGGCGTGCATTTTCGGAACCTGCGCCAGCACGGCGGCCTTGTCGGCCGCGGCGTCCGCGGCCGCGCCGAGGACCGAGGCGGGAAGTGCCGCGATTGCCGCCGCCGACATCGATCCGCGCACGAACTCGCGCCGGTTGAGTGCGCCATCGGTGGTGTTGGACATGGACCCGCCCCTTGTTGGTGTGAGGCCGCACGTTATACCACTTCGCCGTGCGCGGTCAGAACGCGTAGTTGATGCCGCTGAACGCCACTCCTCGACCGCGACCGTAGCCGACATCGACGTAGCCGACGACGTACGGGCTCGCGATGCCGCGCACCCCCAGGCCCCAAGCAGTGTGCATTTCCGACAGGGCATTGCCCGGGCCGTTGGAGAACACCTTGCCGGCATCGATGAAAGGTGCCACCTCGAGCCCGACGCGCGTGCCGAAGGCATCGAAGCCCGCCACCCGGGTACGCAGCTCCGCGCCGGTGGCGAGGAGATTTTCGTCCACGTAACGGTCAGCGCCGTCCGAGCGCAGCGGCTCTCGGCCGTTGACGATGCTGCGATCGCCCCCGAGGCTCGAGAGCGCCCAGAAGGGCGCCTCGCGCGCCGAGGGCATGTAGCGTATGCCGGCGTGCCAGGCGAGGGTCACCTGCTCGCCGAGCGGGACGTAGCAGTAGGCCGCTGCTCCGACGAAGCTGTAAGCGACCGAGCTCCCGAAGCTGCGGCTCGCGAAGCCACCGTATAGCAGGTAGCGCGCACCGCTGTGTGGAATGGTCGTCGAGTCGCGCGTGTCGTGGGTGACGGTGAAGGTCTGCTCGAACACATGCTCGGTGCCGAGCCCGTTGACATCCGGGTAGAGTGTCTCGATCGAGGGAATCCCGGTCAGCACCCCCGGCAGCACCTCCACGCGCCGCCAGCGCGCGCCGTAGGCGAGTTGTGTTGCCTGGGTGAAGTTGTAGCCGATGGAGGCGCCGAGCGAAGCCTGGGCATCCACGTAGTTGCTCTCGGCATAGTTCGGCGTCTCGTTACCGATGCCGAAGAAGCGCGCCGTCCCGCTGCGGTCGTCGAGCGCCTCGACCGACCAGGAGATCGGATCCGCGCGTGTCAGCCCGGCGAGGTAGTGCACATCGAGATCGTGCTCGACGTGCTGCTTGAGGCTGCCGATCAGCTGCCACTGGCTGTCCTCGGACGGAAAGCCGTAGAGGCTCATACCGGCGCCCCAGCCGAAGTACTGCGTATGGAAAACATCCGGCGCGCTGATGCGCTCGATCTCGCCGTGCGAGTCGACATCGAGAAAGGCGGCGATGATCCCGAGCGTGACGCCGCTCTGCGGATCCACGTCGATCTCCGGAATCGGAATGAAAGGCGCCGTCGCCGGGTTCAGCCAGCGCGCGATCCCGCCCGGAGTCGTCTGCGGAGCGGGCGGTACGACCGGCGGTAGCGGTGCGCTGCCCTCTGGCACCTCCTGCGCGAGGAGCGGAGGCGGAGCCGCGAGCGCCCCGATCAGCAGCACCGCTGCCGTTGCGACGCCCCCCTTTCTCACCGAGCGCCGCTGCATGACGCCCCCGGCTCAGTGCGCCGGATTCCAGCGGTAGCTTCCCTCGATACCCGCGATACGGCGCGCGCCGGGAATGTTCCACGCGATGGTTGGATAGGGAGAAAGCGGCGTGCCGATGGTGCCGCCCGTGTACGCATAATGCTTGTCCGCCAGGTTGTTGGCGAACAACGCCAGCTCCCACGTGCGTGCACGGCTGGCGAGCGCCACGCGGGCATTTGCGGTCCCGTAGGCCGGTTGATAGTTGAAATCATTGATGACGTTGAACTCGATTTTGTCCTGCCACATGTAGTCGGCACGCAGCAGCAGATCGCCGATTGACGTGGGCACGAGATAGCTTCCACCCACATCCCCCTGCAGACGCGGCGTCTGGTAAAACTCGTTGTGCGACAGGTCCTCCACCGGCGGCGGCGGCACACCGGCGGGTGCCGGCGGCTGGTACAAAAACGTCTGGTAGCGCGCATCCGTCCAGCCAAAGGTAAGCAGGAACGAGAGCCGCGAGCTGGCCCGCCACAGAGATTCGAGCTCCGCGCCGCTCACCCGCGCCTGGCCCGCGTTCGTGACCAGGGTCACCGGTGTGCCCGAGGCGTTCAGCTCTGCCAGCAGCCGCTGCATGTCGTCGTACTTGCCGTAGAACACATCGCCGTTGAGGGCGAGCGCGCCACCGAACAGATCGGCCTTCATGCCGATTTCGTAGTCCGTGAGCTGCTCGGGCTTGAACGGCTCGTCGTGGAGCGAGGCGACCGGTGAATTCCAGCCACCGGAGCGCTGACTGCGGCCGATGCGCAGGTAGGCGTTAGCCGACTCGTTCAGCCGGTAGCGCGTCGAGAACTCCCACGACCAGAAGTGGTAGCTCACGCTCTGGTCAACGGCGGGGCACGGGCCCGGTGGGGCGCCACCGATGGTGCAGCTCTGGCCGCCGGGGAAGCCTGGCATGGCCGGTACGATCACATAATCGTTCTCCGATAGCTCGCGCAGGTCATCCGTGCGGCGTACCCCGGCTGCCATCGCCCAGGCGGGAGTGAGCTGGTAGTCCCCGTGCAGGTAGGCGGCGGTGGAGCGATTCCTGACCGAGTTCTCGTTGTACACCGGCAATGGGCTGAAGAATGGCGTGACCGGCAGGCGGCACGGTGTCCCCGGTGGAACCTGCGGCGGACACGGAACCGGAATGCCGCCGGTCGTCTGGTCGAACTGCGTGCTGGCCGCCAGAAACTCCGGCGACGCGGGAGCCTGCACCGAGGGCGCGCTGCCCTTGTCGAGGAACCAGTAGACCCCCGCGACCCAGTCGAGGTGACCGTCGAAGGACTTGTCGTTGAGCTGCCATTCCGCGCTCTTCTGGTTCGAGGTGTTGTAGAGCGTCGTGTCCGCGAGCGGCAGGGTGGTCGCATCGACATCGAGCGCCGTATCGGCATCCAGATGGCGATAACCGAGGATCAGCTTCACCGTTGCGTCGCCGCCGAGCTTCTGCGTGGCCGTCAGTTGCAGACTGTCGGTGGTCGCATTGTCGTGGGCCGGAAAGCTGCCGTCGGTCTGGTAAGGATCCTGGGGGAACGTCACGGTCGGCAGCCCGGGAATGGCGGCCTGGGCAAACGCAGCCCCGATCTGTGACACGAGTGTGCCGGGGGGAGGACCCGCGAGCGGATGCAGAACCGCGCCGTATTCGTGCGCCTCGAAACGCTCATAGGTGAAATAGAAATCGGTGGTCTCGCCCGGCTTCCACAGCGCACCGAAACGCGCCTGGTAGCGATGCTGGTTCATCAGGTCGTCCTGCCCCGAGCCGACACTCGAGCCGAAGCCGCTGCGATCGTTGCCCTGAAAGGCGAAGCGCAGCGCAACCTCGCTCCCGAGCGGCACGTTGACGATTGCCCGGTCCATGAACGAGTTGTAGTTGCCTCCCGCGAGGGCGACTTCGCCCGAGAACTGCTGCAGGTCTGGACGGTGAGTCATCAGCAGGATCGAGCCGCCGGTGTTGTCCCGGCCGAACAGCGTGCCCTGCGAGCCGCGCAGCACTTCGACCGAGTCGAGATCGAGCAGAGTGGCCATCGCGCCCTGTCCGTTCGCGACATATACGCCATCGACGTACAGGCCGACGGCCGGGTCGAACATGATCGCCGAGCGGATGACCGTCTGGCCGCGTATCGTCACATCGAGCGCCGAGACCGACTGCGGCGAGCTCACCATGCGCGTGTTGGGGATGTCGCGGTCGATGTCCTCGAGCAGCACCGCGTTCGCCTGCTGCAGCTGCGCGGCCGAGCGCGCGCTCACCGCGAGCGGCGTATCCTCGAGCCGCTCCTCGCGGCGCCGCGCGTAAACGATGACCTCCTCGAGCGAATTGGCAGCGGCGGCCGGCTGCTGCGGCGCAGCCGCGGCGGACGCCGCCTCATCCGCGCGCACCGCAGGCGCGCTGAGCAACAGGGCCAGGACCAGGCTGGCCCGCAGGTAAGCACGTTGCACCTTCTCCGCTCCTCCCCTCGCCCGCCGACTGGACGCTCACATGAGCCGGTTACAAAATGTTAGCGGCAGGATCACGCGACAGGAAGCGCCACGTGCGGGAGGATCGTCTGTTGATCGATGGCTGCAACGCCCGGGCGGCGGGGCAGGCGCCGCTCGCATTGCCACACCCCTGCGCTGCCGCTCGCGGTCGCACGCCGTGAGCGCACCCGGCGCAGCGCCCGCCGAGCGCACGGTATGCGTGTACTGCGCCTCGAGCCGTATCGCTCATCCTGACTACCGCGACGCGGCGCGCCGCGTCGGCGAGGTGCTCGCGGATGCGGGCATCACGATCGTCTATGGCGGCGGGGCCGTGGGCTCGATGGGGGCACTCGCCGATGGGGCGCTGGCGCGCGGTGGCCGCGTGGTCGGGATCCTGCCGCGATTCATGGCGGAGCTCGAATGGGGCCACAAGGGGCTGAGCGACCTGCAGCTGGTCGAGGACCTGCGCACGCGCAAGCACATGATGCTGGCACTGAGCCAGGCGGCGATCGCGCTGCCGGGCGGCTCGGGCACGCTCGAGGAGCTGCTCGAAGCCATCACGCTCAAGCGGCTCGGGCTGTACCTGAATCCCATCCTGCTGGTGAACACACGCGGCTTCTTCCAGCCGCTGCTCGAGACACTCGCCCGCTCGGTCGAGGAGCGCTTCATGGATCCGCGCCACCTGCTGATGTGGCAGGTGGTCGAGACCCCCGAGGCGATTCCCGCGGCGCTCGCCAGCGCTCCACCGTGGAGCGCCGCGGCGCGCGACTTCGCAGCCGTCTAGCTCACTGCGCCCGCGAG
The DNA here is from genome assembly GCA_019235245.1 of Gammaproteobacteria bacterium. Taxonomy (GTDB): domain Bacteria; phylum Pseudomonadota; class Gammaproteobacteria; order Steroidobacterales; family Steroidobacteraceae; genus 13-2-20CM-66-19. The sequence goes on along the minus strand of JAFAKO010000307.1, from coordinate 6,886 downwards.
GTCGCGTCGATGAACTCGCCGAGATCCTTGCGCATCCGCGCGAGTGACGGCGGGTGCACGTACATCATGTGGCCCGCCTCGTAGTACTTCATCTGCACGCGCGTGCCGACGTCCTTCGGCACACCGAGATGCTTCACCATGTACTCGGTCGCGGAGAACGGCGTCGCCAGATCATAGTAGCCGTTCAGCAGCAGTACCCGCAGGTTCGGATCTTTCACCAGCGCGTCGGCGAGATCTACGCCCGAGTTGACGATCGGCTGCTCGCCGCGCGCCGTCTTGTGAGTCCATTTCCACTTCTCACCGATGCCGAAATTGGTGGTGCGATACGTCTCGCCCTGACCGAAGCGCAGCTCGCCGTGGTAGTAGTCGAGAAACGCGGCCGCGAATGCCGCGCCGACCCCGGAGAACTGCGGGTCGTAGTCGGTCTCCTTGTCGAGCAGGTCGCTGGTCGGACCGACGAACCGGCCATCGAGGCGGCCGACGGTGAGGGCGCGCGCCTTGAGCAGCTCGTGCGCGAACTCGTTCTCCGAGACCCGCAGCCGCGCCTGCTTCAGGTACTCCACCGGCAGCCCGGTGTACTCGTGCACCTTCTGCGCCACTGCGTCCCGCTCCTCATCGGGCAGGGTGTCACCCTGGAGGAGCGCCGCGGTGAACGGCCCCATGGCGTACTGACGCACCTCGGCAAGGAATGGCTCGAGCGCTGCCGGCTGGCCCGGCACCATGTGCTGGTACCAGGCGACGGCAGCGTAGGCGGGCAGGTACACGGCATACGGGCGATCGTTGCCGGGCAGCTCGGCGAATATGGCCTCGATATCCGTCGCCACCGACACGAGTACCAACCCGTTGAAGGTGAAAAAGCGCCGCTCGCGCAGGTAGTTGACGATCGCCGCGGCGCGGGTGGTGCCGTAGCTCTCACCCAGCAGGTACTTGGGCGAGGTCCAGCGGTTGTTGTCGCTCGAGTACTGCGCGATGAAGCGGCTTATCGAGTCGATGTCCGGGTCGACTCCCCAGAACTCATCGTCCTTGTGGTCGCAGACGGCATGGCTCAGTCCCGTCCCGACCGGGTCGATCATCACCACATCGCTCACGTCGAGCAGACCGAATTCGTTGTCGACGATGCGGTACGGCGCGGCGGGAGTCGGCTTAGGATCCGACACCACCACGCGCTTGGGACCGAGTACGCCCATGTGCAGCCACAGTGAGGAGGAGCCGGGACCGCCGTTGAACGCGAAGGTGACCGGCCGCGCGGAGCGGGTATCGCGGCGCGTGTACGCGGTATAGCCGATCGCGGCGATGGGCTTGTCGTCGTCGTCGCGTACGATCAGCATGCCTGCGGTAGCGGTGTAGTCGAAGGACTTGCCACCGGCGCTCAGCCGGTGCTGCGTTACCGACGTCTCGGCGCTCGGCAGGCGCATCCACTGCTCCTTCTTGTCGCCCTTGATGTCGATGCGGCAGAGCTGCGAGAGCTGCGCCGGTGAGGGCGCGGCGGTCTTGCCGCCTGCCTGCGCGGCGCGCCCGCTGCCGCTCGAATCTCCGCCCGGCGCGTCCTGCGCGTGCGCGACCGTGGCCATGACCCACAGCATCACCAAGCCAGCCACCCGCCGCTGCGACATCTGTCCTCCCCGTTTTCATATTCCCCGCGCAATGCAGGGATCGCGCGCGCTTATACCATGGCAGCCGGTGCGCCCGCTGTAAGATCGCGGTGCATGGCGGCCGCCGATCATCCGCGCTCGATTCGCTCCTTCGTGACGCGCTCCGGGCGCATCACCGAGGCACAGCAGCGGGCGCTCGACCTGCTGTGGCCGAAGTACGGGATCGAGTGCACGCCGGTGCGGCTGGATGCGCGGGCGGTCTATGGACGCGACGCAGCGCGCACCCTCGAAATCGGCTTCGGCAACGGTGAGAACCTCGCCGCGCTCGCCCAGGCGCATCCCGAGCGCGACTTCCTCGGCGTCGAGGTGCACCGCCCGGGCGTCGGCCGGCTGCTGCGCGCGCTGGAGTCGCAGCAGCTCAGCAATGTGCGCGTCATCTGCCACGACGCGATCGAGGTGCTCACTCAGCAGATTCCGCCGCAGTGGCTGCAGGAGATTCTCATCTTCTTTCCCGACCCCTGGCCGAAAAAGCGCCATCACAAGCGCCGCCTGGTGCAGCAAGCGTTCGTGCAGCTCGCCACCGGGCGCCTGGCACCGGGTGGCCTGCTGCGCATCGCGACCGACTGGCAGCCGTATGCGCAGGAGATGCTGGCGACGCTCGCCGCCATCGGCGAGCTGCAGAACCTCGCCGCCGACGGCGGTTTCGTGGCACGCCCGACCGAGCGTGCGCCGACACGTTTCGAGCGCCGCGGCGCGCGACTCGGCCATCTCTCGTGGGACCTGGCGTTCCGGCGTGTCTGAGGCTCAGCTGAGCGCGAACGCCTGGCGCAGGCCATCCAGCACGAACTGCACCGCCAGCGCGCCGAGGATCACCCCGAGCAGCCGGCTGGCCACGGCCGCGCCGGTGATGCCGATCACCCGCATGAGCGGATCGGCGAGCAGCATCATGACGAGCGCGATGAGCAGCACCAGCAGCACCGCCGCCAGGTACGCGCCGAACACTGCCGGCTGGTCGGTGAGGTGGACCGGTCCGAACCACAGCAGGATCGTGGCGAGCGCGCCCGGCCCGGCGATGAACGGGAAAGCCAGCGGAAACACGGAGATGTCCGCGCGGCGGCGGCTCTCCGCCGCCTCGCTCGAAGAGGTACGACTACCGGATTCGCGCGCGAACACCATCTCCAGCGCCAGCAGAAACAGCAGCAGTCCACCGAAAATGCGGAACGCCTCGAGACTGATGCCCATCAGCTTGAGGAACGAAGCGCCGCCCAGCGCGAACAGCACCAGGATGGCTGCGGCGACGCTCACGGCGCGCAGCGCCATGCGGCCTTTGTAGGCGCGCGTTGCGCCGGTGGTGAGACCGCTGAACAGCGGAATCAGCGACACCGGCTCGACCACCACGAAGAAAACGACGAAGAACTTCAGCGGCTGCCCGAGCATTTGGTGCTTTGCGCCAAGGCGCGCTCGCGGACGCGCGTGACTGTCACAATTATTGTCTTGAAAGCCTCACAGGCGAGGCGCAACATCATTGCAGAGCGGACGCAGAATCGTAAGTGTGCCGGGACGATCTTCGCGGGAGGTGGCGACGATGGCAACTCCTCAACCGGGTATCGGCGACTGGTATCGCCTCCAGGGCGGCGCGTTGTTCGAGGTCGTAGCCTTCGACAGCGACGACGGCACCATCGAGATACAGTATTTCGATGGCACGGTAGAGGAGATGGACCTCGAGGACTGGCAGGCGCAGTGGGAGGAAGGTTCGCTCGAGTCGGCCGAGGCTCCCGAGGACTGGTCCGGCTCCGTCGACATCGAAGGCAGCGATGACGTAGGTCGCGGCAGCGACTCCTTCAGCGACGACCGCGACGTGCGTGCGAGTCCGCTCGACGGCATCGACCTGTTCGAGTGACGGTGCGCGCCGCTAGCGCGCGGCGCCCGCGAGCGCATCGACGTCCACGCCCTCATCCAGCAACACCAGACCGCAGCTCACCTGCAGCGGCACGGGTGTGAGCGCGGCGCCCGCGCAGGGACCGGCCACGCAGTAGCCGGTGCTCTTCTCGAACAGCGCCCCGTGCGAGGAGCACAGGATCAGGCTCCCATCGGCCGTGAGGAAGCGCTGCGGCAGCAGGTCGAGTGCGTGGCCGGCGTGCGGGCAGCGGTTCACGTAACCGTGCACGGTCTCCCCGCTCTTCACCACGAAAATCCGTAACGGCCAGTCGCGGCCACCGAGGGTGAAACCGCGCGCTCCGCCTGCAAGGTCGGCGAGCCGGCAGAGGACCCGCTCGAGATCGAGCTCGACCGTCATGCCTGGGTGCCCGCCGGCAGGCGCGCCTGCGGCGCCGTACGCTCCCCCGCAAACGCGCCGCGACGGTTCAGCGCGTAGAGCAGCATCAGGCCCGGCACGGCTAGCGAGGCGGTGTATAGAAAGAAGTGAGGGTAGCCGATGCGGTCCACCACCATGCCGGAGGTGCCCTCGAGGATCTTCCCGGGAAGGGCATAAAGGGAGGAGAACAGTGCGTACTGCGTGGCGGTGTAGCGCGCACTGGTGAGGCCGGAGAGAAAGGCGAGCAGCGCCGTGCCATGCAGGGCGAGCGCCAGGTTATCGAGAGCGTTGACGGCACCGAGCTCGAGCAGAGTCGGTGTGGCCACGCCGGCGAGCAGCGCGTAGCCGAGATTCGAGATGATGATGAGCACGCTGCCGAGCAGCAGCGAGCGCAGCAGCCCGATTCGCGCGATGAGCACACCGGCGGCGAGCACACCCACGAGCGACATCGCGAGTCCGTAGAGCTTCACGACCGCGGCGATCTGCCCGAGGGTGAACCCGCGGTCGATGTAGAACGGATTCACCATGGAGCCCATGGCAAATTCCGTCAGCCGGTACACCGCGATGAAGCCGAGGGTGAGGAGCGCGAGCCCGCGGCCATAACGCGCGAAGAAATCCGTAAGCGGACAGACGACCGCCGTGAGAAACCATTCGCCCGCGTGACGCAGCCGCGCGGGCCAGTGTGCATGCCGCTCGACCCAGGCGACGACGCTCTCCTCGCGCGCCACCGATTCACGCGCCGTCGCCGCTGAGGGCTCCGGCACGAGAAGCGTAGTGAGCACGCCGACGCTCACGAGCGCGGTCATGGCGAGATAGCTCGCGTGCCAGCCGGCCGCAGCAGCCACCGCCAGCGCCCCCGCACCACCGGTGATGAGCGCCACGCGGTAGCCGATCTGGTAAGCGCCGAGCATCGCCCCCTGCATGGGGAGCGGCGCCGATTCGATGCGCCACGCATCGAGTGCGATGTCCTGCGTGGCGGCGCAGAAAGTGGTGAACAGGGCCCACAGCGCGAGCGGTCGCACGCCGGCCGCAGGGTCACACAGGCTGATGTTGAAGAGCCCCACGGCGATGCCGAGCTGCGCCAGCAACATCCAGCCGCGCCGCCGTCCGAGCAGCCGCTGTAGCAGCGGCGGTGGCACGCGATCGACGATCGGTGCCCACAGGAACTTGGTCGAGAAGAGAATGCCCACCCATGCCAACATCCCGATGGTGCTGCGCTGGATGCCAACCTGCCGCAGCCACGCCGAGAGCGTCGAATACACCAGGTAGAAGGGCAGCCCGGCGGAGAAGCCGAGCAACAGCATCGCCAGCACGCGCGGCTGGCGATAGAGTGTGATGGCGCTGAGCCAGCCGGCGGAAGTGTGGGCGCGCTGCGGCGAGGCTCCGCTCAAAGACGGTAGTCCATGACGAGCGGGGCGTGGTCCGAGAAGCGCTGCGCGCGATAGATGCGCGCCGAGTGCGCGCTGCCGGCGAGCGAGCGGCTCACGACCTGGTAGTCGATGCGCCAGCCCACGTTGTTCGCCCGGGCCTGGCCGCGGTTCGACCACCACGTATACAGCTCCGCCTCGGGACGCACCTCGCGAAAGGCATCGACGTAGCCCGCGGGCCCGAAGAGCTGGTCCATCCACGCGCGCTCCTCGGGCAGAAAACCCGAGTTCCCGCGGTTCGCACGCCAGTTCCTCAGATCGATGGGCCGGTGCGCGATGTTCCAGTCGCCGCTGAGGATGTAGTGCCGGCCGCGGCGGCGCAGCTGCGCCAGGTGGGGGGTGAAGGCGTCGAGAAAACGGAATTTCGAGGCCTGCCGCTCGGGACCGGCGGACCCCGAGGGCAGATAGACCGACGCCACCGATAGTCCCCCGACCTGCACCTCGAGATAACGCCCTTCGGCATCGAACTCCGGCACACCGAAGCCGCGCACCACGCGCGCCGGCTGCTCACGTGAATACACCGCGACGCCGGCGTAGCCCTTGCGCTCGGCATCGCAGAAGACGCTGTGATAGCCGCGCAGACCGACATCGTGTCCGTCGAGCTGGTGCTCCTGACTGCGCGTCTCCTGCAGGCAGATGAAATCGGCCTGCTGCCGCCGCAGCCAGCGGAACAGCCCCTTGGCGGCCGCCGAGCGGATGCCGCAGACGTTGACGGTGATCACGCGCATGGCGCAATGATATGGCATGCAGCAATACCAGCTCACCTTCATCGACCTCGCGCTGCGACGAAACGCACTGCGCTTCGGACGTTTCACCCTCAAGTCCGGCCGCGAGAGCCCCTACTTCTTCAACGCCGGGCTCTTCAGCGACGGCGAGTCGGCGGCGGTGCTGGGCCGCTGTTATGCCGCGGCCATCGCGGCTGCCGCGGTCGACTTCGACATGCTGTTCGGCCCCGCTTACAAGGGCATCCCGCTCGCAACCGCCACCGCCTTCGCGCTCTCGATCGACCGCGGGCTGAACGTGCCATACGCCTTCAACCGCAAGGAGGCCAAGGAGCACGGCGAGGGTGGCAACATCATCGGCAGCGCGCTGACTGGCCGGGTGCTCGTAGTCGATGATGTGATCACCGCCGGCACCGCGGTGCGTGGGTCGCTCGCCCTGATCCGCGCCGCCGGCGCGCAACCGGTTGGCGTAGCGCTCGCCCTCGACCGACAGGAGCGCGGCCAAGGCGCGCTGAGCGCGGTGCAGGAGCTGGAGCAGACCGAGGGTGTGCGATGTGTGAGCATCGTCACACTCGCCGATCTCATCGAGGCACTGGCTCGGCCCGCCAACGGCCGGGCGCGCATTTCTGACGACCAGCTCACAGCTCTGCGCGCCTATCGGCAGCGTTACGGGGTGCGCTGAGCTTGCCAGCGGCCGTGCGGGCAGCGGAATATAAACATATGCTCGTAGCCTGGCGCCTCCGCTCCCTGGCACTGCTCGCCGCCGCCGCGCTCGGCGCTGCCGCCTGGGCCGCGCCGACCCCGCACTCCTCTTCGAGCTCGAAGGGCATC
>JAFAKO010000174.1 GCA_019235245.1 Gammaproteobacteria bacterium | reverse complement strand
GAGATAGTAGTGAGGCTTCTGCGAGCGAATGTCATCAGGGCCCGCACCGACGGGTGCATCAGAGGCCGGATATATTTGACGCAGTCCGATCCCGCTTACTGAAGCAGAGACGTCCTTGCACCGCAGGGGGAGTCCATATATTAGTCGGGAGACTAACCATCCGCAAAGCGAACTTTGAGCGCCTCCACCCTCGATCACCGACAGCCGCGATCACCGCCACCTTCGGCTCATCGGCTCTGCGGCGCCGCTGCAGTCACGCGCGCGAGACCATCCACCACTGCTATCCTGAACCTCGGGGGTTTATCGCAAAGGGACGTGCTGAATGAGCTCTTCCTCGAAGCGCAGAGTTGCCGCTGACGCCACGGCGAGCGGCATGCCGCTGCAGATCACTTTCCGCCACATGGACCATTCGCCGGCGCTCGAAAGCCGCATCCGCGTGCTCGTGGCCCGGCTCGAGAAATTCGATGCCCACATCACCCACTGCCACGTCATCATCGCCCCGCCGCCGCGACACCACCGCCACGGCGCGTTATATGACTTCCACATCGACATCGGGCTTCCCGAAAAGGTGATCGCCGTGCGTCATGCGCGCTCGGGCGCCGCCGGGCATGAGGATCCGTTCGTGGCACTCCGCGACGCCTTCCGCGCCGTCCGCCGTAAGCTCGAGGACTACCGCCGCACGCGGCGCGGCGAGATCAAGAGCCATTCACAGCCGCGGGTGCGGCGGCGCACGCCGGCGGACTGAGGGCGCCTTGCCTGCTAGCGCTCCGAGGGCGAAGGGGGCCCGCTGTAGCCTGAAGGTTTCACCAGCACGAAGTCGCACTCGAGCGAATCGAGCAGCGTCGAGGTGAGGGTACCGACCGGCGTAGTCCCGGCCGCGCGGTGAGCCAGTGCTCCGAGGACCAGCGCGTCGTAGCCTTGCGCAGCGACGAACCGCGGCAAGGACTGCTCGGGCACGCCCGGGACCACGTGGGTGCGGTCGTGGCCGATGCCCGCCTCGGCACACAGACGCTGCAGCTTCGCGAGCCGCTCGCGCGCTCCCGCCTCCGGCCCTCTTTCCCCGTAGACAATATGAAGCTCCGCGCGCACGACCTCCGCCAGCAGCACTCCGGCCTCCATGACGCTGCGCGCGAATTCCTCGGGCTCGGCATCGGAGACATCGATCGCGGCAGCGAGGCGCGGCGGGGTGCGCCACGTGCGCGAGCGTGTCAGGATCACCGTCACCGGACAGGTTCGCACCAGCTGCCAGTCGTTCGGATCGGGCATGGCCGGCTTGTGCGCATCCGCCGCAATGGCCTTGACCACGATGTCCGGCGCACTGCGCAGCACCTTGCGCACGATCGACTCGTAGAGCGGGCTCTCGCATTCGGCGTCGATCGCCATCTCGACATCGCGCGCGCCAGAGGTATCGCGCAGCTCGCCCAGGTACCGCCGTGCCTCGGTGAGTGAGGCCGCGCGTGCCTTCAGGACGCCGTCCCGGTCATAGGCGTGACCGAGCACGTAGGCCTGCTCCGAGTCGCACAGGAACAGCTCCACCTGCGCCGGCAGCGCCCGGGCAAGGACCAGGGCTTTGGCGAGGTGCGTCGGGGTGCTCGCGGTCCTCTCGATCACTACGAGCAGGGACTTGGGTCTTTTCACGGCAGTCTCCGCATGGCGCGTCGAGAGTGGGCGAGATGCCGCCGAAGTTCAATGGCCGCCCACGAGGAAAAATACTCATCGGTGGTGACTGCGGTATGTACGTAGGGAGTCCGGACCCCCTCTTGGGCAGACTTGAAGACCTCATTGGTCTGGGGGTCAGGCGTGCCGGGGACAGCCAACGTCCGCGATCAGTCCTTGCGGGCAATTCTCGATTCGGCCGTGGATGGCGTCGTGGTCATCGATCATCGGGGGCTCATCGAGGCCTTCAATACCAGCGCGGAACGGCTGTTCGGCTACGCCTCCGCGGAAGTCCTCGGGCGCAACGTCGGCATTCTCATGGGAGCAGCCGACCAGGCTCAGCATGACGCCCATATTGCGCGTTACCTCGAGAGCGGGGTCTCGCACATCATCGGACGGGGGCGGCAGGTCCTCGGGCGGCGCAAGGACGGCACGAGCTTCCCGATCTTTCTCTCCGTCGGTGTGATACCCGACGGAGCCACCCCCCGATTTCTCGGTTTCGTCCGTGATCTCACACCCGAGCGCGAAGCGCAGGCGCAGCAGCAGCGGCTGCGCGATCGCCTGATACTGGCATCGCGCCTGGCCATGGTGGGCGAGATCGCGACGGGAATTGCGCACGAGGTCAATCAGCCGCTCGCCGCCATTACCAACTATGCCTGGGCCTCGCAGCGGTTGCTCGAAGCGGGTGACCCGGACCTCGACGAAATACGTACCGCGCTGCGGGAGATCGGCGCCCAGGCGACGCGAGCGGCGGACACCATCCGCCGTCTGCGGCGCCTGGCCCGGGGCGCCGAGATGCGGCGCGAATCCACGAACGTCAATTCACTCGTGCGTGAGCTCACCGGGCTCGCGCGCAGCGACGCTGCGCGGCAGGATGTCCGCTACGAGCTCGAGCTCGCCGAGGAGCTTCCACTCCTGATTATCGACGGCAGCCAGATCCAGCAGGCGCTGCTCAACCTGCTGTGGAACGCGCTGCACGCGGTGAGTGCGAGCACCATCCATCCGAAGCGGGTGCGGATCAGCACCCGGCTGAGCACGGAGCGGCAGGTCGAGATCGAGGTGTCTGACAACGGCCCGGGCATACCGGCCAACCTCGCCGCGCGGCTCTTCGAGCCGTTCTTCACGACCAAGGCCGATGGCACCGGGCTCGGGCTCGCGATGAGCCGCACCATCGCCGAAGCCCATGGCGGCACGCTCACCTACCGCCCAAACACCCCCGCCGGGGCATGTTTCGTGATGCGGCTTCCGATCGACTGACCTTAGCGACGGCGTGTCGCCGCGCGCCGATCAGGCGGCAATATCCTCGGCAGCGGCGTGGCGCTGATGCCGCGCGGCACATTGCGCGCGGCGACTGCGGGAATGCACGGCGCGCCGCGGGCACACCTCGGAGGCACACTCGAGGCCCTGGCCGAAGTAGAGGTGGCGACAGGGCGAGCGCCGGCGGGAGCCGTGAGCGTCCACTCGCCTCGCACCGGCGAGAGGCTCCGCGGGGCGCGGATCCACGGGCGACAGCGAGCGACATCCTGCGACCGGTTCTTTGCGAACCACATGACGTTTAGGCATGGTGCGCCGTTATACGTACGCACCGCACCGCTCGCCATAGGGGTTAGTCCGTACTCGCGACCGCGACCTGTGCAGTGGGCGGTCGGTCGCCGCCGCGCGTGTCAGCTTCCTCCTACGGCGAGGGCGCCGAAGGCGCGCCCGACGAGATACGTCACCGCCGCCGCCGCGATACCGATCACCACCTGGCGCATCCCGGAGAAGAATGCCGTGCGCGCATTGAAGAGCGAGGTGGCGATGCCGAGAGCGAAGAGCGCAGCGAGCGAGAGCAGGATGCTGCCGCCGATCCGCAGCCTTTCCGGCAGCACGCAGAAAGGCAGCAGCGGCACGAGTGCACCGACTGCGAACAGTACCATCGAGAAGAGCGCGGCGCTCGCGGCATTTCCGGCCGCGGCCACCTCCGGATGTGTCTGCGCCGTCCCCAACTTGCTGTGGTCGGCCTGACTCAGCGCCAGCTCGCGCGCGTTGGTGACCGAGAGCCACTCACCGAGCGCCATCGAGCAGGAGCCGCTGACGAGCCCCGCGGTGCCGGTGAGCAGCAGGGTCGTCATGGACGCACCGGCACCCGCCACACCCATCATCAGGCAGAAGTTGGAGACCAGCCCGTCGTTCGCCCCCAACACTGCGGCGCGCAGGTTGTTGCCGAGTCCCCCATCGCTCCGCCGGCGCAGTGTTGCAGCGTGGCTCTGCTCATCGTGCGCCAGGCCTGCCCGGCGCGCGTCATCCTGGCCGTCGTACGCGTCGCGGTCCTTCATCTCGCGCGCGATGACACTCGGGACGACGAAGCCGATCCCGAGCCGCCGCGCAAGATGAATCAGCACCCGCGTGCGCAGCGCCGCGTGGAACGCCGGTATGGGCTCGCCCGCCGCGCGCAGCCGCTCCTCCCAGAAGGCAGCGTGGCGACGCTCCGACGCCGCGAGATCCGCGTAGACCTCCCGCTGATGCGCATCCTGCTCGATGTCTGCGAGAGCAGCGTAGAGCGCTGCACTGTCGAGCTCTTCGCGCCAGTTGCGCAGCAGACGGGCGGGCTCCTCAGAGCGGCTCATGGCCGGCCGATGCTCATTTATCGCCGCCGGCGGCTCCGCGAAGTCTCAGTCGCGAAAGGTAATCGGCCATCGCCTGCTGCTGATCGGGCGTCCCGAGGGCCGCCTTGTCGGTACCCGCGGCGTGTGTCCGGATCCCGGCGGTAAAGCCGCGCAATTGCGTCAGGAGGTAGCTGTAATGCTGGCCGGCGAGCGCCGGAGTTCCCTCCAGAGTCCCTGCCCCATCGGTGCCGTGACAGCCGGCGCAGCCCTCGGCGTACGCACGCTTGCCGGCGGCGAGTGCCTGCCCGGCGCCCTCTTCCGGCGCCCCGTTGGGAGCTGTCTGTGCGAGCCACGCGCCGAGATCGCGCAGCGCCTGGGCGCGTTTCACATCAGGAGGCTGCAGCGCATCGTGCATGGCCGGACCATGGACTGCCGACCCCTGCCGCGCGCCGCTGATGAAGCCCGCGAGCTGCGCGATGATATAAGGCTCGCGCTGCCCGGCGAGCGCCGGTATGACACGGATCCCATCGCCCCAGGCCTGGCGGCCGTGACAACTCACACAGTGCTTGAAGTACAACACCACCCCGTGCGGCACGTCCGCGCGCAGCGCCGCCGCATCCCGCGCGAGGTCCTCGGCCGCTGCCGCCACGGGCCCAAATAAGGCGCAGGCCAGCAGCAGGCCGCGCAATGCGCGCCGGAGTCGGTCCTCGTGTGGCATGATCGGATGGCGCACTCGTGATGGCGGCGCGCGATGAGCTCCCTTCCGGATCACCTGCACGCACTTCTCTACCCACGAGCCTACCCGCACCCGGTGCGGGCTGTCGATCTCATCGAGACGCATATCTCCTGGGTGTTGTTGACCGGCAGGACCGCCTACAAGATCAAACGCCCGGTGCACTACCCGTTCATCGATCTGCGCTCGCCGCGCCAGCGCCGCTCACTCTGCTACGAGGAGCTGCGGCTCAATCGCCGTTTCGCGCCGGAGCTGTATCTCGATGTGCGCCCAATCCGCCGCCGTCGCGGCGAGGCGCGCATCGGCGGCTCGGGCCCGATCATCGAGCACGCCGTGAGGATGCGCGAGTTCCCGCGCGCGCAGCAGCTCGACGCGCTCCTTGAGGCGCGGCACATCGAGCCTGCGGAGCTCGGGAGCTTCGGGACCGCGCTCGCGCGCCTGCACCAGAGACTCCCGGACGCCCGGGCCGGTCAGGCGTGGGGCGAGCCCGCGGCCCAGATCGCCGTGATCAAGCACAACGCCGCGGAAGCCCTGCGGGCGGCCGCGGCGTTCGGCGCAACGCGCACGTTGCGGGCGCTGCAGGTGAGTCTCGGCGACTGGGCCGATGCGGCATGGCCGCTGCTGGCACACCGCTTCGCCACGCATCAGGTGCGCGAATGTCACGGCGATCTGCACGCCGCGAACATCGTGCGTCACGCGAAGCGCCTGCTGCCGTTCGACTGCCTCGAGTTCGATCCGGCACTGCGCTGGATCGACGTCGCTGATGAGGTGTCGTTCCTCCTCGTCGATCTCGAGGCACGCGAGCGCCCCCTGCATGCGCAGGCGTTCCTCGCCGGCTACCTCGGTGCGAGCGGTGACTATCAGGCCTGCCTGCTCACGCCGGTCTTCAAGGCCCACCGGGCGCTGGTGCGGGCGAAGGTCCTGGCGCTCGTTGCCGCGCGCGGGGCCGGCACGGCACGGCGTCTGTTCGGCAAGTACCTGGAGTGCGCGCAGCGGGCGCTTGCCCCGCGGCGGCCGGCCCTGGTGCTGATGTCGGGAATGTCGGGGTCGGGCAAGACCTGGCTCGCCCGGCAGCTCGCGCCGCCACTCGGCGCGGTGCACGTGCGCTCGGATATCGAGCGCAAGCGCCTCGCGGGATTGCCGGCGGCGGCCCGCTCCGGCTCGGCGCTCGCGCAGGGCCTGTATGCACGCGCCATGACCGTCGCCGTCTACGAGCGCCTCGCGGAGTGCGCCGCGGACTCCCTCGCCGGCGGCTACACGACGATTGTCGATGCGACCTTTGCCCGGGCCGAGGACCGGGCCCGTTTCCGTGCGCTCGCTCTCTCTCTCGGAGTGAGTCTCTGCATCCTCTATTGTCATGCGCCGCCGACGACTCTGCGCCGGAGAATCACCGAGCGGGGCCGCCGCGGACGGGACCCCTCCGAAGCGAACCTCGAGGTGCTGCGATGGCAGGAGGTGCACTTCGTCGCCCCGGCTGCACGGGAAGCAACGGTGGTCCTCGATGCGGCGCGGCTCACCCCGGCGGCGCTCGTGCGCCGCATTGCGGCTGCCGCGGCAAGAAGCCCGCCCGAGCCCGCGCGCGACTTGGGCACTCCCTTGCGGTAATTACCTATCGACACCCGGCCGCGCGCCGCACAGGGTCGGCCGCAGGGCTCTGCGACAACTACGTAACGACGTGATGTCACAAAGCGTGGATGCTTGACGACAGCTTTATGGTGGCTACGGCAGAAATGATCATCGAGGACCTGCCCGAAGCAGCCGCCGGGCAGGCAGAGCGGCTGTCGGGAAATGCGCCCGGCGCACGCGAGGCACCCCTCGCCCTCCATGGACGCCTGCTGAATGTCTCGCGCATGGCGACCATCGGCGAGATGGCCGCCGGGGTTGCCCACGAGCTCAACCAGCCGCTCACCGCCATCGCCAACTACGCGCACGCCTGTGAGCGGCTGCTGTCACGCCCCGACGCCGACCCGGGCGATCTTCGCGAGGCGCTGCGGCAGATCGGCGCGCAGACCTCGCGCGCGGCGGAGATCCTGCGGCGCCTGCGTGCACTATCGCGCAGCCACCGCGGCGCCCAGGCGCCGGCGAGCCTCAATGCGCTCGTGAGCGAGCTTTCCGAGCTGCTGCAGACCGACGCCGTGGTCCACGGGGTGGAACTGTCGCTCGATCTCGCGCGCTGGCTCCCGGAAGTGCTGGTCGACGCGGGGCAGATCCAGCAGGCGCTGCTCAACCTGGTGCGCAACAGTCTCGATGCGCTCAGCGGGCGCAGCGGCGGCCACATCATCATCCGCACCGCTCTCGCCGCGGGCGGCGAGGTGCAGCTGAGCGTCCTCGATGACGGCCCCGGCGTCTCCGCGGAAGCGATGCAGCGCATCTTCGACCCGTTCTTCTCCACTAAGGAGAACGGCACCGGTCTCGGACTCGCGATCACGCACACCATCGTCCGCAGCCACGGCGGCTCGGTCGGCTACCGCCGCAATGTGCCAGACGGCGCCTGCTTCGATATCCTGCTGCCCGCGCACCCCCGATAAAACACCATGCAGCCAGCCACGCCCACCGTATTTGTCGTCGATGACGATGAGGGAGTACGCAACTCGCTGCGCTTCCTGCTGAAGTCGGTGGGACTCACGACGCGTGCGCTGGCCTCCGCCAGTGAGTTTCTCGAGGCTTACAAGCACAATCAGCCCGGCTGCCTGGTCCTGGACGTGCGCATGCCCGGCATGAGCGGCATGGAGCTGCAACAGCAGCTGAATCTCCGTGGCGCGACGCTTCCCGTCATCTTCATCACCGGGCACGGCGATATTCCGATGGCGGTCGAGGCGATGCAGCACGGGGCGTTCGACTTCCTGCAGAAGCCCTTTCGCGACCAGGACCTCATCGACCGCATACAGCGCGCGCTCGAGCGCGACGCCAGGAACCGCACGGCACTCACCCAGCACGCGCGCATCCGCGAGCGGCTCGAGTCGCTCACGCCGCGCGAGCGCGAAGTGCTGACGCTCATGACGCGCGGCAAGCCCAACAAGGTGATGGCGGCGGAGCTCGGGGTGAGCCAGCGCACGGTCGAGATCCACCGGGCGCGCGTCATGGAGAAAAGCGGTGCCGATTCGCTCGCGCACCTGGTGCGCATGGTGATGGACATGGAAGCGGAGCGCTCCGCTCCCTGAGATCCGGCGCCGCGGGCCGTCGGTGGGCCGCTCAGGCGCTCAGCAGATCCCTGAGCATCGTCAGGAGCTGCTCGGCGTCGATGGGCTTGCTGGCGATGCGCAGGCGCGCATCGTGCGGAATGTGCTTCACCACCGTGGAAGTGTCACCGGTCACCAGCACGGCGCGCAATTCCGGGCACACCCCACCACGCAGCGTGCCGATCACCTGCGTGCCGAGCTCACCATCGCGCAGGTGGTAGTCGGTGATCAGCAGGTCCGGGGTGCCCTCCTCCCGGGCGCTGCGCAGCGCCTCAGCAAGCGAGGCCACAGCGCTCACGGTGTACCCTTCGACGCTCAGCAGCATGCGCGTCGCGTCGCGGACTCCGGGGTCGTCCTCCACCAGCAGCACGCGGCGCCTGCCGGCGGGCGCGGCGCGTGGCGCTGGTGCGTGCGGCTCCGCGGTGGCACGCGCTGATCGCCCGGCCGGCAGCAACAACGAGAACACCGACCCTTTGCCGGGCTCCGAGCTGACCTCGAGTCGCAGGTTGAGGAGCCGCACGAGTCGCTGCACGATGCTGAGGCCGAGCCCGTAGCCATCGCGCGCGGTGTTGGTCGGAACGCCGACCTGGTAGAACTCATCGTAGATGTAAGCGATCTGGTCGGCAGCGATGCCGACGCCGGTATCGGCTACCTCGACCTGTACCGCCTCGCCCTTGCGCGACGCGCGCAGCACGACACTTCCTCCCGAGGGAGTGTACTTGATGGCGTTCGACAGCAGGTTCTTCATGATCTGCTCGACGAGCGCGGGATCGCTGTGCACGCACTCCCCGCACGGCATCACCGCGAGGTCGAGTCCCTTGCTCGCTGCGATGCTGGCGAACTCGCGCCGCAGCCCCTCGAACAGCGTCCCGACGGTGAAGTCAGCGGGCTCGGGCTTGATCGCGCCGGACTCGAGCTTGCTGACATCGAGCAAGGCACCGAGCAGCCGCGTCATCGCTCCGATCGCCTGCTCCTGCTGCGTGAGAGCCTCGAGGGCGCTCGGCTCGACCGCGACACGCCGCAGGATCCCGTTCAGCAGCGCGAGCGTCTGCAGCGGCTGGCGCAGGTCATGACTCGCGGTGGCGAGAAAGCGGCTCTTGGCGTGGTTGGCCCGGTCGGCACTCTCACGCGCGTCGTCGGCGATCGCGCGCGCCTCATCGGCCACCTCGCGCGATCGGTCGGCGGCCTCCCGGGCGCGCTCGGCGTTCTCGCGTGCCACCCGCAGCTCGCTCTCCGCGCGCTTGCGATCGCTGACGTCGCGGATGGCGGCCGCAATGAGCACCTGCTTCTCGGTCTGGATCGGGCTCAAGCTGATCTCGACCGGGAACTCGCTGCCGTCCGCCCTGCGGCCGTAGAGCGCCAGCCCTTCGCCCATGGCGCGCTGGCGCAACGATTCGCTGTAGCCCTGACGGTGGGCGAGGTGGCGCGCACGAAAGCGCTCGGGCATCAGTTGCTCGACGGAGAGTCCCACGACCTCGTCATGACCGTAGCCGAAGAGCGAGGACACCTGGCGGTTGGCGAAGCGGATCCTGCCGGTCCCGTCGATGATGATCATCGCATCGGGGGCGGCATTGAGGGCGCTGCGGGCCAGTTCGGATGAGAGCGACTGCATGGCCGTTTGTCCGCGGAGCATTATCGCACGCGGCATCGGCCGGAAACGAGCGGGCTCCAGGTCGTACGACCGCGCCGTCGGATCAGCCCAAGGGCTCCACGGTCACGTGCCGTACACCCGCGCGCCCGAGCGGCACGCGGTTTGCGAACTGCGGGGGCTTGACGATCAGCAGGTCGCAGGCGAGATGCCGCAGCAGCCACTCCGCGGTATTACCGATCATGGCTTTCTGCAGCCCCGAGCGCGATACCGAGCCCGCCACTAAAATATCCGCAGGAAGTCGGCAGGCGAGCTGGTCCAGCTCCTCGTGCACGGCGCCGCCGAGGAGGTGACAGCCGCTCGGCAGGACTTCGGCGCGCGCCACCAGGCTCTCGAGGCCGAGCTGCGCGCTCGCTGCGTTGGGCTCGGCAGAACCTCTGGCGTCATACGCGTGTGCCACGTGAAGCCCGCCTTGCAGGGCGTTCGAGAACTGCGCGGCGAGGCGCAGTATCTGCTCATCGAGCACGGCGGGCTTGCCCGCGGCCTGGCCTGGATCGACTGCCGCGACGATCGTCGGGCGGTGATATGGGCGCACCCGCTTGACGAGCAGCACCGGAATGGGACAGAGCCGCAGCAGCTCCCAATCGGCGAGACGCATGAGGCTCTGCGCGCGATGTCTGCCCGGATGACATTCCGCCACGAGCAGGTCCGCCCTCGTCTCGAGCGCACGACGCACGATGGCCTCGTAAGCAGGAAAGTCCCACTCGGCGGCCACCGTGACGCACGGGGCGTGCAACCGGGCGCGCGCCGCGATGCGCTCGAGCCGCTGCAGGTAATCGCTGCGCTCCTCGGCCTCGAGCTGCTTCAACCGGCAGACTCCAGTGCCGAGCATGTCCACGTATACCGCCGCATCGATAGCGTGGAAGATCTCGAGCTCCGCACCGAATGCCTGCGCGAGCTGCGTGGCCTTCGTCACCGCAGGAAGAAGTGGTGCCGCGGGGTCCTTGACCGCCGCAAGGATCCGACGAACGGGCTGCAACACGGTCGAGTCCTCCCGACTGGGAATGCTCCACCGCCGCGGCCACGCTGCGCATCCGGCAAAGTGCGTATACGCCCCTGCCGAGCCACTGCGCCGATACGCACTGTTCCGCATTCAGCGCCGGCCCGGCGCGATCTAACCTCGGGCGGAAGTTTTTTGGAGGTGACCATGCACGCCCTGCCTGCTCCGCGTGCCGACGCACCGGTTCTCGATGAGGAGGTCCTGAGACGGTACGACCGGCCCGGGCCGCGCTACACGTCCTACCCCGCCGCGCCGCAGTTCACCGCCGCCTTTGGTGAGCGGGACCTTGCTCGGCATGCGACACGCAGCAACCAGCGCACCGGCCCCCGACCGCTGTCTCTGTATGTGCACGTGCCGTTCTGCTTCAGCCCGTGCTTCTACTGTGGCTGCAACCGGCTCATCACGCGCGATACCTCCAAAGGTGAGCGCTACATCGAGCGGCTGCTGCACGAGGTCGCGCTCATCGCGCCGCTTTTCGAGCGCGGTCGCGAGGTGCTGCAGCTGCATCTCGGCGGCGGCACGCCGAACTTCCTGTCGGCCGATACTCTGGAGTGGCTCATCGAGGGTCTCGCAGAAGCCTTCACGCTGAGCAAGGCTGCGGCGCGCGATTACTCCATCGAGCTCGATCCGCGCACGGTGCCGACGGGCTACGCGGCGGCACTCGCGCGGCTCGGATTCAACCGTGTGAGCCTCGGCGTGCAGGATTTCGATCCCGAGGTGCAGCGCGCGGTGAACCGCGTACAGAGCACCGAGGAGACACTGGACCTCATCGACGCCTGCCGCGACAGCGGCTTTCGCTCGGTGAACGTCGATCTGATCTACGGGCTCCCGCACCAGACTCCGGCGGCGTTCCGCCACACCCTGCGCATGGTGATGTCGGCACGCCCCGACCGCCTGGCGATCTACGGCTACGCGCACCTGCCCGGGCTATTCAAGGCGCAACGCCGCATCGATCCGGCGACGCTGCCGAGCGCGGCGCGGCGGCTCGAGCTGCTGCGGCTCGCGATCGAGGAGCTGTCGGCGAGCGGTTACCGCTACATCGGCATGGACCATTTCGCCCTGCCCGATGATGAGCTCGTACACGCGCAGGAGGCCGGTGCCCTGCAACGTAACTTCATGGGCTACACCACACATGCCGGCTGCGACCTCATCGGGCTCGGCGCGAGCGCCATCAGCCATATCGACGCGAGCTTCAGCCAGAACTTCCGCGAGCTGAAGAAATGGGAGAGCGCGCTGGCGGCCGGTCGATTACCGCTATGGCGCGGGCTGAGCCTGAGCGCGGACGATACGATCCGCGCGGAGGTGATCGGCCAGCTCATGTGCCAGGGCGTCATCGACATGCGCGCGACCGAAGCGCGTCATGGCATCGACTTCGCGGGGTACTTTGCGCCAGCGCTCGCACGCCTGCGGCCGCTGGTTGCGGACGGCCTCATCGTGATCGCGGACGATCGCATCAGCGCGACCGACAGCGGACGCCTGCTGCTGCGAAACATCGCGATGTGCTTCGACGCGTACCTCGATGCCCCGGCAGCCGGCGAGGCGTCGCGTCCGTCCTACTCGCGCGCACTCTGAGAGGCGAAGCTCGGGCGGCATGCCGATGCTGAGGCCGCGCGTGCGCGAGAAGAGGCGCTCGAGGGCGACGCGGGGGCGGTCAGCTATTCTGTAATCTACGCGCAATGGGCCGATCCCCAAGAGCACTCAACTGGCTGGAAACCGCGCTGCGATTCCGTAACGAAGACTTATCGGCCCTGAAGACTGAGCCACTGCTCGATCCGCTGCGAAGCGAACCGCGCTTCCAGGCGATCGAGTCGGCAATTGAAATTTCCCGATTAAACGCTGCCTGACGCCCGAAAGGCGTACAGTCGTGAAACTTTGGCAGAGCTTTCAGGCGATCCCACATGACTAGAAGAAGCATGATTTGGGGTTTGCTTGCAGGGGGGCTGGTGCTCGGCGGCTCAGTGGCGAAGGCCGGCACGGCTGAGGAAGCTGTCATCGCGGCGGAAAACCAGAT
>JAFAKO010000401.1 GCA_019235245.1 Gammaproteobacteria bacterium | reverse complement strand
CGGCGAAGGAAACCGGTGCGCCCTTGACGACAGCCTCTTTCAGGGCGAGCCGGGTGTTTGTGTCCTCGGGGCGCAGCAGCGCTACCTGATCGCACTGGCTTGCATCACCGTCCTGACCCGGGAGCGCGTGGCGCAATTCCAGCATCTTCATGACGCGGGTGTCAGTCAGGGAATTATCTTCGACCGGCGTGAACTCGCTGGCGGCGGAATCCACCGCCTCAGAATCACTGCCCTGCACCGCGGGCGTCTCAGACGAAGTCATCTCAGAGGAATACATCTCAGCGGCCGGCGCTCGCGAAAGCGCAGCCGGCGCGACGGTGGCGATCGCCTCGGGAAAGCGTCCGTGCACTGCCTCTACCCATTTCTCGGCATCGGACAGCGTGTCGAAGTAACCCATGTGGAGATAACAGCTCTCACTGCCATCGGGCTCACGCTCGCAGCTGGTGAAGAATGTGAATGGCCTCAGCTGCGGTGCCTGCGGGGGCCGGATCGATGCAGGCGCGGCGGCCAACCGGCACAGGGTGAGCATGAAATGGCCAGCCCCCGCCTGCGTCCGATCGTCCGGATTGATGTTCGACGGCATAAGAGCCCTCCCTGAGCGAATCAATTCACGGTCGGGAGAGCGCCAGATCAAGTGCCGAGGAGTGCACGCTCACACCCGTGAGTGGAGTGGCAACCCCGCTGCCTTAGGCCGTCACGCCCTTAGACCGGTAGCTTTGCGCCCCCGCCTTTCGAACGGGTTTGCCTTTGTCGGTGCCTCGCGGTCCCGGATGTGTCGCCGTTTGGAGTCAGTTCGGGGCTCGAAATGCGGACCACATCTCAGGATCGCGCTGTCATAAGCATGGTCGCTTGGACCCTATATGTCCAGTGGTCTGGCACCGCGATTGAGTGTGACGCGAGTCGCGATTTCGCGGCGGAGACCGGGATGCGCGCGCGGCTACGGAATTGCCGCGAGGTCCGTCGCCCAGGTCGAATCACTCAGGTGCTCGTCCATCGCCTTGCCCGGGGCACATTGGTCGGAATAGTAGGCGGCCTGCATGGTGCCCCACTGCCCGCGCGGCTTGTAGAGCAGGTTGTAGTAGTCGAGCGCATTCCTGCGGGCAATAGCTGGCGGAACACCGAGCAATTTCGCCGCGCGGTAATTGCGTTGCACCGCCTCGCATTCGGTGATGGCCTCGTTCATCTCGCCGCGCACGTGCATGCTCTCGTGGGTGAACATGGCGAGACTCCAGAGCTCCTCCTCGCTGGCGCGCTGCGGGTGCCGCAGATATGACATCAGTCGGTTGCACCACGGATGTTGGATGCCGATCTTTCCGGTCCATGGACTCGCGTGACCGGCGGCGAGCATCTCGGGATCGAGCATCGTGTCGAAGACCGTGTTGCAGTGAACGGTCGCGCGGTGATTATCCGCGAGCTCGGTGGCTTTCACCGACAGGAAGTGCTCGAAGGACCACCGATGGATCGTCGGCCATGCGAAGACGACGGCGAGCGCCAGCACGCTCGCCAGGTACGGCTTATAGACCGGCCGCGG
Organism: Gammaproteobacteria bacterium; assembly: GCA_019235245.1. Classification (GTDB taxonomy): domain Bacteria; phylum Pseudomonadota; class Gammaproteobacteria; order Steroidobacterales; family Steroidobacteraceae; genus 13-2-20CM-66-19. The sequence goes on along the minus strand of JAFAKO010000401.1, from coordinate 25,514 downwards.
GGAATCGAACCCGGGAGGTGCGACGAACGACGCGCGAATTTCGCGAAACGCGCACCAGATGAAAAACGACGAGATGAGAATCCAGAGCATGTGAGGAAATCTTTGCTGGGCTGCAGCGCGCTCTCCGGTCGAGCGCCAAGGCCACACTTTATTCTCTTAGCGTGAAGGCCCGGCGTCTGTGACCCGCGACCCACTAACATGCCGAGTCCCTTCAGGAAATTCCTCCAGCTGCGGGGGAGCGGCTATACTCACGCCCCTTCATCGACGAGGACCGTGATGCGCACCCCGCAGCCCCCCCAGAACAAGGAGATTCGCCGGTCCGTCACTGCGTTGAGCGTGTTTGTCCTCACCGCCTGGCTGTGCGGATGCGCCGACGTTTCCGTGAAAGGCGCGTGGCAGAATGGGGCATCGCGCAACGAGGTCCATTCGAGGCTACTGGTCATCGGAGTGAGTCCCGACCGCGATCTGAGGTGCGAGTTCGAGTCCACCTTTGCATCCCAGCTCGGGAGCCCCTCGACGACCGCGATTACCAGCTGCTCGCAGATGAGCGTCAATGAGCCACTGACCCGCGAGAGCGTCGAGCGCGCAGCCGCAGCGGTTCATGCCGACGCCGTGCTCGCGACACGCCTCGTCTCCGTGCGCACCGGACATGGGCAAGGCACCAGCACGGATATGCGCGGCGACTCGGTCTACAAGGCTACGGATTTCGCCTACGGCGCGTACGGCATGCCGGTGACCTACGTCGATTTCCAGACCGCGCCGCCGCTTGATTCGATCACCAGCTCACTGCACGTGCTGACTCAGGTCTATGAGACGCGTGGTGCGGCGCTGATCTATACGATCGATACCGTAACGAAGAAGCAGGAGATCGATTCGACCCAGGCTACGCTCGAGAAAATCACTGCGCCTACTGCGGACCGCCTGCGCCGCGCCGGGTTGATTCGCTGAATCGCTATCTCTCTATTGCGGTGGCAGCCGGGCCTTGAGGTCCTGCAGCTCTTGCCTCAGTTGACGCACCTCTTCTTCCAGGCGCTCGAGGCGCGAAGTTGTGGGCGAAGCGGCCAGTGAAGGCGTCGTGCCCGACTCCTCACTGACGGCTGGAACCGGCGCGGCGCCGCTGAACAGGTGTGCGTAGCGCGAATCGCGACGACCGGGCTCGCGCGGCAGCCGCACGACGAACGGGCCGTCCGCACGGCTGCTGAGACCCTCGAGCGTCGTCTCGACCTCCCCCACCTCGGAGAAGGACGCCATGCGGGCGGCGCGGGTCCGCAGCTCTCCGGGAGTTTGCGGTCCGCGCACCAGCAGCTCGCAGATGATCGCGAGCTCCTGCGGCGAGAATTTCAGCGTCCCGAACTCGGTGTTGCAGAAGCGGTGCTGGTACTTCGGCACGCGGCTGCCGAAACCTGACTTCTCGATCACCAGGTGCTTCCTGCTGAGATGATCGAGGGTACTCTGGATCGTAGTCTCGTCCGCCGCCATCAGCGGATCGCGGTTACTCTTCTGGTTACACGCGTTGACCAGCGCGTTCAGCGACAGCGGATACTGATCGGGTGTCGTGATCTGTTTCTCTATGAGGCAACCGATGACGCGTGCCTCGATTGGCGAGAGCTCGATGTTCATGGGCGGCGATTATCGCAGAGGCGAGCCGGGCTTGCCCTGCGGGCGCATCACGCTCCGGCGGCGCGCTGGTAGGCCTCGAGCACCAGACCGTGAAAGTGATGCAGCGCATGCTCGGACCTTCCCGAACCCTGCGGATCGTTGACGATCCTTCCCTGCACGAATGCCGGCGTGCTCATGCCGCGCTGTATGTTCTCGACCAGCGCGACGTCCTCCGCCTGCAGCACCGTGTCGAGATACTCGATCGCCTTCTTCTCCAGCTCATCAGGCTCGGGCGTCTCCAGGAAAAAATCGTAGGTCTCGAGTGTGCGCGTCTCGCTGACGGGGATTATGTGCAGAACGATCATCGAGCTTCGGCCCGGATAGCGCATCAGACAGGTGTTGGGCCACAGCCACCACACGGCATGGGTGCGCACCTTGGCGCTCGAGGTGTCGTAGGCGGAATTGTCCGTCCTGCCCGCATCTGCCATGTGACTCGAATAGATGCCGTAGGTCGTCACCTTGTAGGTCTTCATGTCGACGAGCGTGCAGAAGTCCTTGTGAGCAACCGGGCAGTGATAACACTCGAGGAAGTTGTCCACGACATTCTTCCAGTTCGACTGGATGTCGTAGGTCAGCCGGTGCGCAAAGGTGAGTTGCTCGATATCGGGCGCCCAATGACGAATCTCGGACTCCAGGCCCCCGGAACGCTCGCGCAGTGACGGGGCGGAGGCATCGAGATTCACGAAAATGAATCCGCAGAATTCCTCAACTCCGATCTCGCTCAGCCGGATATCCGCCACCGAAAAGTTCTTGAGGTCCGTGCTGTGCGGGGCCCCGGCCAGCTGACCGTCCAGGCGGTAGCGCCACGCGTGATAGGGGCATACGATCCGGCTGACGGTACCCTCGCCTTGCAGCACCGGGTGCGCGCGGTGCTTGCAGACGTTGTAGAAGGCGCGCAGCACCCCCTGATGGTCGCGGACGATGGCGATGGGGTACGAGCCGACCTGCGTCGTGGTGTAGGCACCGGGTGCGCGGACCTTCTCGGCGTGGCACACCCACTGCCACGACTTCCTGAGGATCTCCTGCTGATCCACCGCGAACCAGGCGGGGTCGGTATACGCCTGCGCCCGCAGCGACAGCGAGCACGAGGGATCCAGGTGGTACCCCGAGCCGATTTCGCGGAACTGAAGCTGGGTTGGCATCGACATGGCGGCCGCCTTCGGCGTGCAACGAGTCGCACGAGCATCGCGCGGCGCACCGCGACTGGCTATACCCATTGGGACCCTTTCTTATCTTTTTTCGCCCATTGCGCGGCGCCCCGCCATCGTGTGCAATCGCCGCGGAGCAACGCGATGAAAAAGCCATCCCCACAGCGCCGCGGCATCAACCCGGCGTCGAGACCGAGCGGCGAAGGTTGCCTCGAATGCCTGGCGAGCGATGGCTGGTGGCTGCACCTGCGGCGCTGTGCGGAGTGCGGTCACATCGGCTGCTGTGACAGCTCACCTTCACAGCATGCCTCGCAGCACGCCAGAGCGAGCGGCCATCCGGTCATTGCCAGCTTCGAGCCCGGTGAGGACTGGTTCTACGACTACGAAGCAGACGCCATGATCCCGGGTGCAGAATTGCTTCCGCCTCATTCCCATCCGCTCGATCAGCCGGTGCCGGGCCCCGCGGGCCGCGTGCCGCGCAACTGGCGTTCGCTGCTGCACGAGTAGCGCTAGCGGCTGGGAATCCCGGCGGCGACGCCGCTGTTCCCGCTGGACAAGCGAAAAATTGTCCGGCGGACCGGGGGTCAGACGTCGTAGAGGTGTCTTTTGGCACCACCATGAGGAACTACCATGAGCGAATTCCTGTACGTATATCGAGGCGGCAACCGAGCGGGGCTGTCCCCGGACCAGATGCAGCAGGTGATGCAGAAATGGGTGGCCTGGATGCAGGGGCTGGCGGAAAAGGGCCATCTCAAGGACCGGGGTCACCCCCTGGAGGCAGCCGGGAAACTGGTGAATGGACGCAGCAAGAGCGTGACCGATGGGCCCTACGCCGAGAAGGACCTCATCGGCGGGTACAGCCTGATCGAGGCGCGTGATCTCGCGCAGGCCACGGAGTTGTCCAAGGGCTGCCCGATCCTCGAGCGCGACGGGTCCGTCGAGGTGCGGCCCATCATGCAGATGTGACCCATGGACTCCGCGCCGCGCAGTCCACTCGGGCGTGGGTCGGGCGATGACCCGGCGCGGCGCGAGTCCCTCGAGCATCTCTTCCGGCACGAGTCGGGTCGTATGACCGCCGCCCTGACCCGCGTCTTCGGTGTCCACAACCTGCCACTGGCGGAGGACGTCGTCCAGGACGCGCTCTGCCGGGCGCTGGAGGTCTGGAAGCTCCGCGGGATGCCGGAAAATCCGGCCGCATGGCTGATGACCACGGCGAAGAACCGCGCGGTCGATGTCCTGCGCCGCGAGCGCCGAGCGCGCTCATTTGCTCCGGAGCTCGAGCGGCTGCTCGAGTCCGAGTGGACATTCACGCCCACCATCGAGGAGGCCTTCGGCCCTTATGCCATCCGCGATGATGAGCTGCGCATGATGTTCTCGTGCGTGGATCCGCGACTGGCGGAGGAATCTCAGGTCGCACTGATCCTGAATATCCTGTGCGGATTCAGTGTCGGGGAGATCGGGAACGCATTCCTCAGCAGCGCCGCGGCCATCGAAAAGCGCATCACGCGCGGCAAGAGCGTGTTGTCCACCTCGCAGCGACTGTTCGAGCTGTCGGCGAGTGAGGACTTCCGGGCGCGCCTCGCCGCGATTCAGCGCGCGCTGTACCTGCTCTTCAATGAGGGCTACCACGGGAGCTGCGCGGAAACCGTGGTGCGCGTCGAGTTGTGCCGCGAGGCCATGCGTCTGGCGACGCTCCTCTGCGAGCATGCCCTCGCCGCGATCCCCTCGACGCGCGCGCTGCTGGCGCTCATGTGTCTGCATGCCGCAAGGCTCCCGACGCGGGTGGACGAGTCGGGCTCACTCAACCTCCTGACCGATCAGGACCGCTCCCAGTGGAATGCCGAGCTGATCGCGCGCGGGCAGACATTGCTCGAGCAGTCGGCGACGGGTGAGGAGCTCAGCGAATACCACGTGGAGGCGGCCATCGCCTGGTGTCACGCCACTGCCCCGAGTGCGCAGGAGACCGACTGGCGGCAGATCGTCTCGCACTACGACACCCTGATGAGCATCAGGCCCTCGCCCGTCATCGCACTGAACCGGGCGATCGCCGTTGCCCAACATGAGGGGCCCGAGCACGGCCTCGCGGCCCTTCGCGAGCTTCCCGACCGCGAGCGGCTGGCCCGCTATCCCTTCTACCCCATCGCGCTCGGAGAATTCGAACTGCAATGCGGACGCCGCGCGGCCGCACGCGAGCACTTCACCGCCGCCCTGCCGCTCGCACGCAACGCGGCGGAGCAGCGGTTCATCGAGCAACGGATCGACGCCTGCGCCGATCGGGTACGTTGAACGACCCCCGCCGGCGCCCGGCGGTCCAGTGAAGGCCACGGCTCTGCTCACGCTCGAGCGATCGCTTTCGGGCGCGTTCATGCCTCCTGAGGGTATTCAGGCAGTGAACCGCTGCGGGTGCGGCGGGTATGCTTTGTCCGATGTCCGAACCGCGGGCAGCGCAAGGGGAGACTGTCATGCGCGAAGTGACGACTCGGCTCCGGGGACGCGGCCCGCTTGCCGCCGGGGCCGCGGTGCTACTCATCGGCTGCGGCCATCACTCAGCGCCACCGTCCTCTCCACCACCGCGGGTCTCGGTCGTCACCGTGCAATCGCAGGCGGTGCCCATCACGACCGAGCTTCCCGGGCGGGTAACTGCGTACCGCACCGCGGATGTGCGGCCGCAGGTGAATGGCATCATTCTGAAGCGCCTGTTCGTCGAGGGCAGCGAGGTGCGCGCCGGCCAGCAGCTCTACCAGATAGACCCGGCGCCCTACAAAGCCGCCTACGACAGCGCCGTCGCGGCCAATGCTTCGGCCCGCGCACTGGCGCAGCGCGATAAGGCGCTCGTCGAAACCAACCTGGTCAGCAAGCAGGATTACGACAACGCCGAGGCGACCTCGCTCCAGGCGCAGGCCGCGGTGGAGACGGCGCGCATCAACCTGGTCTATACCAGGGTGCTGTCTCCCATCACCGGGCGCATCAGCCGCTCCTTCGTTACCGAGGGCGCGCTCGTGACCGCCAACCAGGCCACCGCGCTGGCCACGGTGCAACAGCTCGAGCCCGTCTACGTGGACGTCACCCAGCCGACCACGACGCTGCTGCGCCTGCGGCGCGAGGCCGACGCCGGGATGCTGAAGCAGAATGAGGCGGGCAAAACGCAGGTGAAGCTGCGGCTCGAAGATGGCTCGGACTATCCTCATCCGGGGACCCTGGAGTTCTCGGAAGTGACCGTCGACACCGGCACCGGCTCCGTCACGCTGCGCGCGCTGATGCCCAATCCCGAGCGTCTGCTCTTGCCCGGCATGTTCGTGCGCGAGCAGATCCAGGAAGGGGTGCGCGAAGGCGCGGTCCTGGCCCCGCAGCAGGGCGTCAGCCATGACCAGAAGGGTGCCGCCGATGCGCTGGTCGTCGGCGCGGATAACAAGGTAGAGCTCCGGACGCTCGAGATCGACCGCGCGATCGGCGATCAATGGGTGGTGACGGCGGGGCTGAAAGCCGGCGACCGCATCATCGTCGAAGGCATCCAGGCCGCGAAGCCCGGCCGGCAGGTCGTGGCGGACGAATACCAGGCGCCGCCGAGCGAAAAGACCGTCCGTCAGGCAGGCACGGCGCCGGCCACCGCGACGGAATAGTCACGCCCATGGTCAATTTCTTCATCGACCGTCCGATCTTCGCCTGGGTGCTCGCCATCGTCGTCATGCTGGCGGGCGCGCTCGCCATCCGGACTCTGCCGATCGCGCAGTACCCGAGCATCGCTCCGCCCGCCATCGCCATCTCGGCCATCTATCCGGGCGCCTCCGCCGATGACGTGCAAAGCACGGTCACGCAGGTGATCGAGCAGCAGTTGAGCGGCATCGACCACCTGCTGTATTTCGGCTCCGAGAGCGACGCCGACGGCAGCATGACCATCACGCTCTACTTCGAGCAGGGCACCAATCCCGACATCGCCCAGGTGCAGGTGCAAAACAAGCTGCAGCTCGCCACTCCGCTGCTGCCGCTCGAAGTGCAGCAGGAGGGCCTGCGCGTCACCAAGGCGACCCGCAATTTCCTGCTGGTGATCGGTTTCTACTCGACCGATGGCTCCTTCAGCAGCGAGGACGTGAGCGACTACATCGCCTCGCACGTCCAGGACCCGATCAGTCGCACGCCCGGCGTGGGCGACTTCCAGCTCTTCGGTACCCAGTACGCCATGCGCATCTGGCTCGACCCGGCCAAGCTCAACAACTACGGGCTCACGCCGGTCGACGTCAACAACGCGCTGCAGGCGCAGAACCTGCAGGTTCCCTCGGGTGAGCTCGGCGGCCTGCCCGCCGTGCGCGGCCAGCGCCTGCACGCCACCATCGTCGGTCCGCGCCGCCTGACCAATGCCGACGAATTCGGCTCGGTGCTGCTCAGAGTCAACACCGATGGCTCGCAGGTGCGGCTGCGCGATGTCGCGCGCATCGGCCTCGGCGCCGAGAGCTACGCGGTACACACCGAGTACAACGGCCACCCCGCCGCCGGCCTCGCCGTGAAGCTCGCCACCGGCGCGAACGCGCTCGAGACCGCCGACGCGATACGCGCCACCATGCAGAAGCTCGCACCCTTCTTCCCGCCGGGTCTGCAGCTCATCTATCCCTATGACACCACGCCCTTCGTGCGCGTCTCCATCGATGAAGTCGTGAAGACGCTGTTCGAGGCCATCGTGCTGGTGTTCCTGGTGATGTACCTGTTCCTGCAGAATTTCCGCGCCACGCTGATTCCGACCATCGCCGTGCCGGTGGTGCTGCTCGGCACCTTCGGGGTGCTCGCCGCCGCCGGCTTCTCCATCAATACGCTCACCATGTTCGGCATGGTGCTCGCCATCGGGCTGCTGGTGGATGATGCGATCGTCGTGGTCGAGAACGTCGAGCGCGTCATGGAGGAGGAGAAACTCTCGCCCAAGGAGGCGACGCGCAAGTCCATGAGCGAGATCACCGGCGCCCTGGTCGGCATCTGGCTGGTGCTGTCGGCGGTATTCCTGCCGATGGCGTTCTTCAGCGGCTCGACCGGTGTGATCTACCGCCAGTTCTCTATCACCATCGTGTCGGCCATGAGCCTGTCGGTCATGGTGGCCCTGATCTTCACGCCGTCACTGTGCGCCACGCTGTTGCGGCCACGGGTAGCCGAGGCGCACGAGCGCGAGCGCGGCTTCTTCGGCTGGTTCAACCGCGGCTTCAACCGTGCCAATCGCGGCTACGAGCACGCGCTGCGCGATGTCACGACGCGCCGCGGCCGCTACCTGCTCGTGTATCTCGTCATCGTGGTGGCGATGGGCGTGTTGTTCGTGCGCGTGCCGCGCTCGTTCCTGCCGGACGAGGATCAGGGCTTTCTCTTCGTCCAGGTGTCGGCGCCCCCGGGCACCGCCAGTGAGCTCACTCAGCGGGCATTGAACCAGGCGCGCGATTACTTCCTCAAGGACGAGGGGAACCTGGTGAGCGGCGTCTACACCGTCAACGGTTACAGCTTCGGCGGACACGGACAGAACGCCGGCCTGATATTCGTGCGCCTCAAGGACTGGTCCGTGCGCCCGGGCCGGAACAACTCGGTGTTTGCGCTCGTGGCGCGGGCGAACCAGCGCTTCCACCAGCTGCGTGGCGCGTTCGTGATCTCCTTCGCACCACCACCCGCGCTCGAGCTCGGCAATGCCACCGGGTTCGATTTCGAGCTGTAGGACCGCGGCAACGTCGGTCACGAGGCGCTCATGCAGTCGCGTGGCCAACTGCTCGGGATCGCGAGCAAGGAGCCGGCGATCGGCCTGATCCGGCCCAACGGCCTGGACGATGAGCCGCAGTACAAGCTCGATATCGACTGGGAAAAAGCCAGCGCGCTCGGCCTGTCCATCGCCAACATCAACGATACGCTCGGCGCCGGCTGGGGCTCCGCGTACGTGAACCAGTTCGTCGATCACAACCGCGTCAAGCGCGTCTTCCTGCAGGGCGAAACGGACTCGCGCATGCTCCCGGAGGACCTCGGTCGCTGGTACGTGCGCAATGGCGCCGGCCAGATGGTGCCCTTCTCCACCTTCGCTTCCGCGCACTGGACCTACGGCTCGCCGAAGCTCGAACGCTACAACGGCATATCATCGCTGGAATTCCTCGGCGCCCCGTCGCCCGGCCGGAGCACCGGGGATGCGCTCACGGCGATGGAGACCGCGGTCACGAAGCTTCCCAAAGGCCTGAGCTACGAATGGACCGGGCTCTCATATGAAGAGAAGCGTTCGGGCTCGCAGGCACCGGCGCTCTACGTCCTTTCGCTGACGGTGGTATTTCTGTGCCTGGCGGCGCTCTATGAGAGCTGGTCGATCCCGTTCGCGGTCATGCTGGTGGTACCGCTCGGCATCATCGGCACGATTGCAGCAACGCTGCTGCGCGGCCTGGCGAACGATGTCTTCTTCCAGGTCGGACTCCTCACGACGGTGGGCTTGTCGGCGAAGAACGCGATCCTGATCGTCGAGTTCGCCATCGAGAATGTCGAGAGCGGCATGGAGCTCATCCCGGCGACCGTTGCCGCGGCGCGCCAGCGGTTGCGGCCGATTCTCATGACTTCGATGGCTTTCGTGCTCGGGGTGCTGCCGCTCGCCATCGCCACCGGCGCCGGCGCCGGTGGCCGCATTGCCATCGGCACCGGCGTCATCGGTGGGATGCTGACAGCGACCTTCCTCGCGGTATTCCTGGTGCCGGTGTTCTTCATCAGCGTGCGCTCGGTATTCCGCGCCCGCCGCGGGCGCGAGGAGCCGCCGCACTCGCCGCAGCCCCTGCCGCAGAGCTGAGATCACCATGCAAGCGCACCCCGGCCTGACAAACACGACTGCTGAGGAGATCGAGCGCCCCGCCGCTGCCGGGCATTCCTGGATCGGGGAGCTGCTGCTGCGCCTGCTCGGCGCGGCGCTGCAGATCCTGGCGACTCTGGCCGTGGTGCGCGCGCTCACCCCGGACGAGGCCGGTATCTTCTTCCGCGGGTTCGTCATCGCGCTCGGCCTCAGTACGCTGCTGCGGGGTAAGTACGAGATCTACATGGCGCAGCACATCATCGGCCGGCGCGCCGCAGCCACCGGCATAGCCGATGGGGCGCTGCTGATGCAGCTGGCGCGGCGCATGCTGCTGCGGTCGAGCCTGCTGTGTGGCGTGCTGCTGGTGGTGACTGCGGACCTCGATATCCAGGCGCCGCAGCTGCAGACCGTCCTGCAGACTTACCTGCCATTCGTGCTCGCCCTGCCGTGCGTCAGCGTCGCCAGCTTCTGCGGCGAAGCGCTGCGGGCTGCCAACCGCACTCTCGGCATGGTGGTGGCCGCCTATGCCGTGAACGTCTCGCTGTTGCTGGCGGTGGCGCTGGCACCGCCCGAGGCGTCGCCCGCCTTCTACTCCTGGGCGTTTCTGCTTGGCAGCCTGGTGGCCGCTGGCGTGTCGCTCGTGCTCGCCCGCCGTGCCTTGCCGGCGCCATGGGCGGAGTGCTCGCAACCGGTCTGCGTCGAGGCACTGCAGACGGTGGATTCGCGCGAATTCATCAGCGTGGCGCGTGCAGTGTTGCGCTGGGGACCGCTGTGTATCCTGTCCATCTGGGCGGCGCCGTTGCAGATGGCTCAATACGCGGTGGCGGCACGCACGGCACTGATCGTGGACTTCTTTCTGCCGGCCTTGAATCTCACCGGATGTCGCGAAACCCTCAACGCCACGCAGCCCAAGTGCGCTTCCCGCCGCCTGCTGATCGGCCAGCTGGCGCGCGCGCTGCTTTACAGCACGCTGCTGGTGCTGCCACTGCTGCTCCTGGCAACGGAAACTCTGCGGCTGTATGGAGAGCCTTACGATGCGCTGGTGACCGTGTATGCACTGCTGCTCGGGGTGCAATGGGCCAACGGTGTCGGGCGACCCGCCGTGCGACATGCCGTCGTGGAGTGGGATGCGCGACGCATCGGCATCGCGCTGGGATCGGGCGCGATAGCGGTCGTGCTGATCTGCGCCCTCGGGGTGAGGAGCTACGGCGCCCTGGCCGCCGCCGCCGCCTCGCTGATCGGCGCCATCATCGTCAACGGACAGGCCATTGCCCTGGCTCTCGGTGAGCGCCAGAGCGCTCAGTCGACCTCGGGATCGCCCTCCTCCAGGGGTCAGGTGTGACTATCGCGCGCCGTACTGCATCTCCCCGTTTCCGAACGACCAGTTCTCCTTCGGCACTTCGACCAGGTTGATGACGACGTCCTGCCTGCGCACCCCGAGCTCCGACAGCTCGTCCGCGACCCGTCGGTAGAACGCCTTCTTCATCTCTGCCGTGCGTCCCTCATTCAGCGTGATCTGTATCAGGATGAGGCCATCGGAATAGCGGATACCGAGGTACTCCGAAGTTAGGTTGCGACCCTCCGGTGAATGCCGGCCGATGACCTGGAACTTGTCACCGGCCGGTACGTTGATGGTCTCCATCATTGCCTTGTTGATCGAGTCCCCGATGCGGCGCGCTGCATTGGCGTCGATGAACTCGGGCAAGTCGATTCGTACCAGTGGCATGGGCACCCTCCTTATTACTTCACGTCGAACCGATCGGCGTTCATGACCTTCGACCACGCCGCGACAAAGTCCCTGGCGAACTTCTCCTTCGAGTCCGCGCACGCATACACCTCAGCGAGCGCCCGAAGCTGCGAGTGCGAGCCGAAAATCAGATCGACCCGCGTCCCGGTCCATTTCAGCTCTTTGGTCTTACGATCGCGACCCTCGTAAATCCCGTCAGACCCCGCGGGCTGCCATTCCGTACCCATATCCAGCAGGTTGACGAAGAAATCGTTCGTCAGCCTCCCGGGTTGCCGAGTGAAGACCCCGTGACTCGAGCCCGAGGCGTTGACGCCGAGCACCCGCAGGCCGCCAATGAGTACCGTCATCTGCGGCGCCGTCAACCTCAGCAATTGGGCGCGATCTACCAGCGCTTCCTCGGGCGCCATGCGCTGCGCGTCGCTCAGATAGTTGCGGAACCCATCGGCGACCGGCTCGAGCGGGGCGAAAGAAGCGATGTCCGTCTGCTCCTGCGAAGCATCCGTGCGACCGGGCTGGAACGGCACCTGCACGTCAACCCCACCCTCCCTGGCGGCCTTCTCGACTGCCGCGCCACCAGCGAGAACGATCAGGTCGGCAAGCGATACCTTCCTGCCGCCGGCGGCGGAGGCATTGAACTCGTCGCGAAGGGCCGCGAGCTTCTGCAGCACCCCTTGGAGCTGCGCCGGCTGGTTCACTTCCCAGTCCTTCTGCGGAGCGAGACGAATGCGCGCCCCGTTCGCCCCGCCACGCTTGTCGGACCCGCGGAACGTCGAGGCCGACGCCCAGGCCGTCGCCACGAGTGCGGAAACGGACAGCCCCGAGCCGAGGACTTTGGCTTTGAGCGTCGCCACGTCCTGCTCGTCGATGAGCGGATGATTGACGGACGGAATGGGGTCCTGCCAGATCAAGGCTTCCTGCGGCACGAGCGGGCCCAGGTAACGCACGATCGGCCCCATATCCCGGTGTGTCAGCTTGAACCAGGCGCGCGCGAAGGCGTCGGCGAACTCCTCCGGGTGCTCGCGGAAACGGCGCGCAATCTTCTCGTACGCCGGATCGAAGCGCAGCGACAGATCCGTGGTGAGCATGGTCGGAACGTGCTGCTTCGATTTGTCGTGGGCGTCCGGAATCGTCGCCGGCGCATCCTTGGCCTTCCACTGGTAGGCGCCCGCGGGACTCTTCGTCAGCTCCCATTCGTAGCGGAACAGGTTGTCGAGGAAGTGGCTGCTCCACTTCGTCGGTGTCTGCGACCAGGTCACCTCCGGGCCGCCGGTGATGGTATCGGCTCCTAAGCCCGCACCGTGCCGGCTTTTCCAGCCCAGGCCCTGATCCTCGATCCGGGCACCTTCCGGCTCAGGGCCGATCAGCGATGGATCGCCCGCGCCATGGGTCTTGCCGAAGCTGTGCCCGCCGGCAATGAGGGCGACGGTTTCTTCGTCGTTCATCGCCATGCGCGCAAACGTCTCGCGGATATCACGTGCCGCCGCGACCGGATCGGGCTTGCCGTTGGGGCCTTCCGGATTGACATAGATGAGGCCCATCTGCACCGCGCCGAGCGGTTTCTGCAGCTCGCGCTCACCGCTGTAGCGCTCATCGCCGAGCCAGGTGCCCTCCGGACCCCAGTAGAGCTCCTCCGGCTCCCAGGTATCGGGCCGCCCGCCACCGAAGCCGAAGGTCTTGAAGCCCATGGACTCGAGTGCAACGTTTCCCGTGAGGACGAACAGGTCGGCCCAGGAGATCTTCCGGCCGTATTTCTGCTTGATCGGCCAGAGGAGCCTGCGCGCCTTGTCGAGATTGGCGTTATCGGGCCAGCTGTTGAGTGGTGCGAAGCGCTGCTGGCCACCGCCGGCGCCACCGCGACCGTCGGTGACGCGGTAGGTGCCGGCGCTGTGCCAGGCCATGCGGATGAAGAGGCCCCCGTAATGTCCGAAGTCCGCAGGCCACCAATCCTGCGAGTCAGTCATCAGGGCGCGCAGATCCTGGATCAGTGCATTCAGGTCGAGACTGCGGAATTCCCGCGCATAGTCGAACGCCTGCCCCATGGGGTCGGACTGCGGCGAGTGCTGATTCAAGGCTTGAAGACTCAGCTGATTCGGCCACCAATCGCGGTTGCTGCGCGCCACTGACCCGTGGTTCATCGGGCACCTGCCAGCGCCGCTCTTGTCCGTGGTTTTCGTATCGACCTTCGCACCCATGGGCGGCCTCCGTAAATGACTTACCAAACGAGCATCGCATCGCAGTTCGGTGCGGTCCAAACGACAGAAGTGATCGCAGCGATAGATCGAACCTATTCGACTGCGGCGCCGTGGCCGCGACCGAGCGATGGCCGACGAGCTGCAGTATGCTCTTCGCCATGAGACCCATTCCGCACGGTGCGCGGGGCCAGTACGCGTTGCGCGTCGAGCCGGGCCAGCTCGCCAACACCTTCAAGGACAGCATCCTGCCGCCGGTGTTCTCAACGCCCTACCTGATTCTCATCATGGAGAACGCGGCATTGAACGCGATCAGGCAGTATCTCGAGCCCGGTGAGAGCGCGGTCGGAACGCACGTCGACGTGCGCCATCTCATCGCGACGCCGGCCGGGCGGCAGGTCGTCGGCCACGCAGAGGTCACGGGCACCGACGGTCGCAAGATCTTGTTCCGTGTCTGGGCGCTGGATGGCGAGGAGGAAATCGGCACCGGCACCCATGAGCGCACGGTCGTCAGCATCGCGCGCATCATCGAGCGCATGCAGGCCAAGTACGGGTCGACGCCCGCGGGTTCCTGAACTCCCCGGCTCACACGAGCGCGCGAGACTCCGTATGGTTCTTCAGGATCCGCTCCACGTGCAGAGCCTCGGCAATACGCTCGAGCATCGGATATGCCGTGGCCAGCGCCAGCTTCGCGTTGTCCAGTGACTCGAGCACCCGTTGCTCGGAAAGACGGTGCCGCTGAGAAGTAAATGACTCCGAGAGGACCTCATGTTCGAGCATGCGTCGCGCGCGATTCACGCATTCCATGGCACGCAGCAACTCCGCTCGCTGCGCCTCGAGGCGCGCGGTCAGCGCGGCGCGATCTGCTAACGGGGGATTCGGCGCGTCCGCTGCCCGCGTTGCGCGGCGCACTGAGCGTTTACGTACACCAGAGCTGCGGGGCGCTCGGTTGGTAGTCGATGCGGACATCGCGGGTGCTTTCCGTTTGCCGCTGGCTGTGCGGCGCCGCTAGCGTATACCCACACCTCCGGTAACACCTAACCGAATGGCTGCCGCGATGCGTTGGTGCGCCGCATGATGCCTTGGCGCAGCGGTCGCTCGGAGGAACAGTGCAGGAGCGCGTGAGCACTCAACTCTCGTATACCCAGCGGCCACCGAGCATGGTGCGCTCGGGCTTGATGCTCATGAAGCCTGCCGGGTCGACGGTGAGCAGATCCTGATCCCAGACCACCAGGTCCGCCAGCTGGCCGGGCTCGAGTGTCCCCTTGATGCCCTCCTCGAACGAGGCATAGGCGCCGTGCACGGTCGAGCAGCGGATCGCCTCCACGACGGAAATGCGCTGATTCGCACCCCAGAGGTGGCCGCTGGCATCGGCGCGCGTGACCTCCGAGCGCAGCCATAGCATCGGCTCTGCGGGGCTGGCGGTGTAATCCGACCCGGGCGCCGCCTTGATGCCGGCGTCGAGGAAGTCGCGCATCGCGAACATATGCCTGAGGCGCTCCTCGCCGTAGAAATGCATCTTCTCGCCGTGGAAGAAGACATAGCCTGCGAAGGGCAGCGGAATCACCCCGGCCGCCTTGATGCGCCGTACCAGCTCCGGCGTGACGAGTGTGCAGTGCTCGATCCTGAGCCGTGCATCGCGCCGCGGAGATTCCCGCTGCAGCTGCTCGTAAACCCCGAGGATCGTGTCGATCGCCACATCGCCGTTGGCGTGCGTGCCAACCTGCCAGCCGGCGAGATAGGCCTTACGCGCCTGCTCGTACAGCGCCTCACGCGAGGCGCGGCTGATCCCGCGGAAATCTCCGAGCCCGGCGTAGGGCTGCGAGAGCAGCGCGGTGCGCTCAGAGATCGAGCCGTCGGCGAAGAGCTTGACCGCACCGACCCGCACCCACTCATCGCCGAAGCCGGTGTGCACGCCGGCGGCGATCATCCGGTCCAGCGCACTGAAGTCGATGTGCGTGTAGAACCGACCCATGAGCTCGCCGGCGTCGCGGGCATCCTGGTAACCCTGCAGTATCGCGGGATTGCCGTCGGCCTCGCAGGCCGAGGTGATGCCGCGGCTCGCGAACTGTTTCGAGATCAGCGCTGCGCCCTTGCGAAAGTCCTCGCGGGATGGCGGCTTGATGGCGAGCGCCAGGATCGCCTCGGCGGCGTTTTCCGCCACCCGTCCGTTGTGGTGTCCGGAGGCATCGCGGAAGTACTCGCCGTGGGGAGGACTCGGACTGCTCTCGGTGATGCCGATGAGTGCGAGCGCGCGGGAGTTGACGAACGCGGTGTGGCCGCCGCGGTGCTGTACCACCACGGGGTGCTCCGGCGCGGCCGCATCGAGATCCGCGCGGTCGAGCGGTCGAGGCGTCTTGGTGTCGTCGTAGAGAAATCCAACCACCCACTCCCCCGGCGGGGTCGCGCTCGCCCTGGTGTGCATCGCGGACTTCACGGCCTCGATCGAGTTCATCTCCAGCGGCACCTGAGTGAGAAGCGCCACACCGCTGTCGCACGGGTGGGAATGGGCGTCGTTGAAGCCGGGCGTCACGCGCTTGCCGCCCAGATCGATACGCCGCGTACCGGATGCGGCGAGAGCCAGCATCTCTTCACTCGTGCCGATCGCGAACACACGGCTGCCCGCGAGAGCCAGCGCCGCGACCTCGGGCTCCCGGGCCGTCATCGTGAGGATCCTGCCGTTGTACAGGACCACATCCGGGCGAGTGTCCCAGCGGGCCAGGGCGGCCGCGCCCGCACCGAGTCCTGTGGCGATGAAGGCGCGCCGGCTGACAGGTTTTCTCATGAGGTCATTCCGCCCGCACTACTTCCCCGCGAATCGCTGCAGCTGCTCACCCAGCACCTCATCGACCCCAGCGGCGATGCTCGCGAGGCCCTCGGGGGAATAACCAACGACGGTGTACTCGGCGATCACCGTGGTGGTGGTGGGGGATGCGCTGCGCAGCGTAAAGGTCAATGCGCCGGTGGCGCCCATGCCCTGCAGAGGTCCCAGCCCGCCCGTTAAACGCAGCTTCTTTTCGGGTATCACGAGCACCACCTCGAGGTGACGCGCGAACCCGCCGTTGTCCAGTTTCTCGCACCAGCAGCCGCCGGGCTGCAGCGCGAGGGTGAGATTGGAGCTGTGCCCGGAATAGGTGTGCTGGGGGTTCCACCAGCTACCGACATCGATCAGGTGCTTCCAGGCGCTCGAAGGCGTGCCGGAAAATTCGACTTCTTCCCGCAGGGTGAACCCGCCGGCACTGCTCCCCACCACCGCGCCGTGCACCGAAGTTGCCGCGCAACACGCCGTGAGCACGGCCAAACCCCAAGACGAGCCTCGCATGTGAACCCCCGGGACGTCTGTCGCGGGAGCGGAGCATACACAACTTCTCACCCTTCGATGTTGAGGCCGATCTGCCGCGTATCCACACCGGGCTTTTCATCCACAGCGCCGGCGTCTTCCATTTCCAGTAGCGGCAGGTCCTGCTGTGCGAGCCCCTGGATGTCGCCGGCGACGCCCACGAGCTCCGCCACCCCGCTCTGCAGCTGCTTTTCGCGGCGCGCCCAGCGCTGCTGAGTCTGGCTCTTCTCCGCTTCCAACTCCTGCCGCATGCGATGGAAAGCCCCGTAGACCGCCTTGAGCTTGTTGGAGAATTGCGAGGAGGTCAGATAGTCGTACACCGCCTCCATTTTCTCGCCCTTACCGGCGGATGCGACCCGTTGCTTGTGAATCTCGAGCAGTCCCGATCGCAGGGCCGTGGCGAGCTGCACCGCGGTGGACCACGAGGTCACCCAGACCTCCTCGTGGAGATCGAACAGCTTCCCCTCCTCCCATTCCCGCGGATAACAGGGTCCGACGCTGACCAGAATGCCGACATCCGCGCCCGCCGCTCTCACATCCTCCTTGAGCTTCGTCACCCACTGCGGGCTCCAGTCCCTGGCCCGCTTGGCTTCCCAGAGCAGCACGCCCGCCACCTGGCCGCCGCGGGTCATGACCCGGTGGATGACATCGCCGCCACGGGCGCCCTTGCGCACCTCTTCGATCGAATCCAGGGCGAAAGCCGCCTCGAGGTCTTCCTGGAGGGTGAGCTCGAGGACCTCGCCCTGCAGCTGCTGCGAGGCCGGGGCGCCCTTGCGCTGGGCTTCGGCGAGCTGCTCCTGCATATCGGTGAGTCTTTTCCTCAGCTCCGTGCCTTCCAGCTCGCGACGCTCGCGCTCCTGGGCGCGGATCCGGGACTCGAGCTCCGCACGGCTTGCATCGAGCTTGCGAGCGACCTCGATGTCCACCTCGCTGGCCCGGTCCTGCAGAGCCTGTTTTTCCTTCAGGAGCTGTAACTCCCGCGAGCGGACCTCCCCCAGCTGGCGGTCCTTCTCCGCGAGGCGCCCTTCGAAGAGAACCCGATCGCCCGCGACGAGACTCTCAGCCTGCTGGCGCGCGGCTTCGGCAACCCGTGCCTCCACGCTTCGCTCCTTCTCAGCGAGTGTGGACTCGCGCCGTGTGAACTCATCGAGCTGCGCCTGCCGGGCGGCGAGCTCCGCGCGCATGGCCTGCAGTTGCGGCGCAGCGGACTGCTGAGCGAGCGTGGTGACTTCTTTCAGCGCCTGGGCGTGCTTCTCGCCCTGCTGCTTCAGCAGTCGCTTGAGCTCCGCATTCTCGGTGTGCAGAACATTCGCCTGCTGGCTGGCGAGCTGCTGCGCGCGCTTGTCAGCCTCTGCCCGCTCGGCCTTGCGCAGCGCCTCGAGGCTGCCCTCGGTGCTGTGCTCGAAGCGCTCGAGCGCTGCGCGCGCAAAACCCTGCTCCAGGTCGAAGCGGCTCTTGCACTTCGGGCAGGTGATGTTCGTATCCGCCGGAAGCAGCAGCTTCTGCGCAGATGCCGTGTGATTCTCTCGGGGATCGGGGCTTGCCATAGATTTCGAACCGACGCTGCCATGCCGCGCGGCCGATTTTACGCCGCAGAGCACCATAGCGGTGCTATCCAGCACCCCGCCCCGCACCTCCCTGTACGAATGCTGCGTGCGTCCCTGCCTCGAGGCGCCCGGCATACGTATTGCTACGAATGGCTCGCATCTCCCCGGCAGGTAGTTTAGGCTCCGCAATCCCGAGGCGGTGCGGCAGCAGGCTCGTTTCGGTCCTGGCGCTCCGCCCCAACAAGAACGCAGAAGGGGCTATCTATGAGCAGTCTCGCCGCATATCTGACTTCCACTCTTTCGCGCAACTGGTGGCTGCTGGTCTTGCGCGGTCTGGTGGCGATCGTGTTTGGAATTCTCGCGTGGACCCAGCCGGGCATCACACTCGCCGCGCTGGTGCTGCTATTCGGGGCATTCTCGATGGCGGATGGAATCCTGTGCCTGTGGACGGCATTTTCCGGGCCCAAGGACCATGAGTACTGGTGGCTGGTGCTGCTGCAGGGCCTGGTTGGAATCGGCATCGGGTTGCTCAGCTTCCTGGCGCCCGGTGTCACCGCCCTGGCGCTGCTCTTTTACATCGCCATCTGGGCAATCGCGACCGGTATTCTCGAGATCGCGGCCGCGATCCGCCTGCGCAAGGAAATCGACAACGAGTGGTGGCTGCTGCTCGCGGGAATCGCCTCCGTGGCGTTCGGCGTCATCATCGCGGCCCAGCCGGGGGCCGGGGCGCTGGCACTGCTGTGGCTGATCGGCTCCTATGCGGTGCTCTTCGGAGTACTGCTGCTGATCCTCGCCTTCAAAGTGCGGCGATTCGCGGGCAAGCTGGCCTGAATCCACTCCGGCTGCCCGAGCGGAGCAAACGCGTTGGTCGCGGTGATCCCTCTGCGGGATGCGTCACGGCGGCCAACGCGCTTCCCGTACGTCACGGCGTCCATCATTGCGCTCAACATCGTGATGTTCTTTCTCGAGCTGACGCTCGGAGAGGACTTCGTGACGCGCTGGTCGGCAACGCCGGCGCAGATCGCCTCAGGACATCACCTGGTGACGATCGCGACCGCGATGTTCATGCATGGCAGCTGGTCGCACATCATCGGCAACATGGTGTTCCTGTGGGCTTTTGGACCTGAAGTCGAAGACTCGATGAGCCCCGGGCGGTACCTGGTGTTTTATCTTCTCGGCGGGCTCGTCGCGACGCTGGCGCAGGTCGCATTCATGCCCGCCTCCACCGTGCCGACACTCGGGGCGAGCGGCGCAATAGCCGCGGTGATGGGGGCGTTCATCGTGACTTACCCGCGCGATCAGATCCGCTCCCTGCTGGTGATACTGGTCTTCATCAGGGTGACCTACATACCGGCGTTGCTGCTCGTCGGGGTGTGGTTCCTGACACAGTTCCTCAGCCTCGGAAGCGTCACGGAGCAATCACCCGGCGGTGTCGCCTATGCGGCCCACGTCGGCGGGTTCATCTACGGAGCCGTTGCCGTGCGGCTGTTCGAGGATCCTCGGCAGGCCTAGAGCCCGATTCTGACCAGCGCCTCGATAGACTCGTGGACCCCGTGGTAAACGGGCAATACCGCGGCCGCCGTCAGCACCAGGACTAACCACAACCCGATCGCCGTGGCGAGCGACGGTCTTCGCGGCAGAGGACGCGGCGGCGCGAGCAGCTGGAGCACGCGGCCTTCGATGTCATCTGCCGCGACCGGCATGCTGAGAGCGCGCCGCGCCGGAGGATCCTTGCCGAAGGCGCGCGCCACCTTGATCAATGCCGCGGCCAGCGCCACGCGCTTGCGTGGATCGCTGCCACTCGCGCGCTGGTCGGCTTCGAGCTCGGCCCCCGCCCGCCAGCGCTCGATCAGCGAGCTACCGAGCGGGGTCCAGGCGAGCGCATCCGGACTCGCAATCAGCAGCAGTTGCTTGAGATTGTCGCGGGCGCTGATGTGGGCGGCTTCGTGTGCGATCACCTGCTGGAGCTCGTCCCCACTGCACGCCGCGACCACACATTCGGCGGCGATGAACCGCGGACGCCAGCCGCCGACCACGGCCACGATGGGCTCGGCGACGTCGACGACTTCGATCTCCTGCCCCGCGCCGACCAGCCGCCGCTTGACCGGTCCGCACTTCCTCAGCAAAGCCTGCGCCTCGACGCATGCCTGCCAGGCGCGCCAGATCGCATGTCCCAGCATGATCACAGCGAGTACCGCCAGCGCGAGCAGCAAGGGACCCGCGGTTTCGCGCTGCCGGTGCGGCTCTTCGCTGAGGAATGCCGGCAGCACCACGGTGAGGACGATCAGCGCGCCGCCGAGGGGCGGCAGCAGGCGCAGCGCAATGAGGTCCGCCGTGGCGCTCAGGCGCTTCTTCAAGCCGGCGTGCCACGCAAGCGCTACGACTCCCGAGAGCGCCAGCGTGCTCAGCGCGAAGGTCGCGAGCAATACCCAGCACAGCATCGCGACCGGATTCACTTGTCCGCTTCCTTCAGTCGTGCGCGCTCGGCCTGCACCAGCGCATCGAGCTCATCCAGCAACGCAACATCTGTCTGGCGCACCGTACGCACCAGCGTCGAGAGGACGACCGCACTCCTCGCGGAGGCCCCGAGGAGGTCGACCAGGTGTCCCGAGACCAGCTCGCTCAGCAGCTCATCGCGCCCGTACTGTGGCTCATAGGCGAATGCCCGGCCGTGCCTGTGGCGCAGCAGGAGGCCTTTGCGGTACAGCCGATCGAGCGTAGTCATGATCGTGGTGTACGCGCGGTCGGGGAAGGCGAGCTGTATGCGGCGCACCGTCAGGGCGCACTTCTCCGCCCACAGGAGCTCGAGAAGCCTGGTTTCGAGAGGCCCGAGTCCCGCCCCCCGAGCTCCTTGATTTGCTGTTTTCTGGTGTAGTCGTCGCAGCATCGAAAAGCATTGTGGGTGATCGCCGCGGATTTGGCCACACAGACAATGCATGTCCTATCACTGGTAGTAGCTGCTCACGCCCTGTACACGTGCTCGGATGATCGCCCGTCCGCTGCACAGAGCCGAAGTGCTCCTCGTCCTCGCTCTCGCGTTGCTCGGCTCCGCCCCGGCCCTCGCCGCGTCCGGCGACGCCAGCCACAACCCGGACGCCGAAGAATCAGAAGACTCCTCGGCCGGTCCGGCGCTGGCCGTGGTCAGTGTCACCGCAACACGTATCCCCGAGCCGGTGGACCGGATCCCGGCGACGATCTCGGTGGTTTCGGGGGAAGAGCTGCGGGCGCGCGACGCGCGTGACATGGCGTCGGCCCTGAGTCTGGTGTCGGGCGTCGAGGCTCCCGCGGGGGGAGATGCCGGGCCCTCGAGCGCCGTGCCCTCGTTTTGGGGCCTGCACGAGTTCGACGCCTTCCTCCTCGTGATGGACGATGTTCCATGGGGCGGCGCCTTCAACCCCGCGATCACGACGCTCGATCTGAACGATGTCCAGCGTATCGAGGTGCTGAAAGGCTCGGCACCCGTCATGTACGGCGCCACCTCCTTCGTCGGCGTGGTTCACGTTCTGCACTATCCGGCCGGACAGGCGACAGACACCGCCGACATCGCCCTCGGCAGCTACGGCTCGGCGCGCGGTTCGGCCGCCTTCGCGTTGCCGCAGTGGGGCAGTTACCAGCAGTCCTTCGCCGCCCAGGGTGAAAGTCTCGGCTTTGCCGACGACCGCGAGAAGGTGTCCGACGGTCGCCTCCTGTATCGCGGCGCGCTGAACCTGGGTCCCGGGCGGCTGAGTATCGATGCCAACCTGAGCATCGTGCGCGATGTCCCGCCGAGCCCGGTCATCCGCGAGGGGACGGCGCTCACGACGCTGACACCCATCAATGCCAATTTCAATCCGGCGGATGCGGCGCTCAATGAGGACAAGTACCAGCTCGCGATCGGCTATTCGCTGCCGACCGCCTGGGGAACCTGGGACACCCTCGCCTCCCTCTCCCGCTCCCATGTCGATGACGTCCGCGCTTTTCTGCATGCGGATCTCAGCGGCGCCGCCGACACGCAGAACCAGAACCGCACGATCCTCGATGACTATTTCGACACGCACCTGGCGAGCCGGTTCGGCAGCGCGACGCTGCTGCTGGGGGCCGACCTCCTGTATGGCTACGGCGAGCAGACGACACTGAACGGCAACAGCGCCTACACGGTGCCGCTCGATGGCTCGGTGGTGCCGCCGCCGACCAGCGCGTTGCCGGTCAACGAGATCGGCTACGTCAGCGACAAGCGGCTGTTCGCCGGGCAGTACGCCCAG
Source organism: Gammaproteobacteria bacterium (assembly GCA_019235245.1). GTDB lineage: Bacteria > Pseudomonadota > Gammaproteobacteria > Steroidobacterales > Steroidobacteraceae > 13-2-20CM-66-19. The sequence goes on along the minus strand of JAFAKO010000401.1, from coordinate 2,865 downwards.
GTCGACTGGAAGCCCGCTGCGCGCTGGGATGTGACCGCCGGTGTGCGTCTCAACGAGACCTACGAGAGCAAGTTCTCGAGCGATCAGACGCTGCCGCCGTTCACGCCGACGCAGGAGTACGACGCGCAGCAGGCGAGCCGGGACGTGGTCCGTCCGACTGGGACGCTCGGAGTCAGTTATCAGCTGTGGCGCGCGGGGGTGAACGAAGCCGTGCTCTACGCGGACTATCGCGATGCCTACAAGCCCTCGGCGCTCGACTTCGGCCCGGATTACCAGCCCGCCGTGCTGCTGCCCGAGACGGCCAAGAGTTATGAAGTGGGACTCAAGGGCGCCGCCGCGGACGGTCGGCTGAGCTTTCAGGCCGAGCTCTTCCGCCTCGACTTCAATAACCTGGTGGTGCCGACGGATTCCGGATTTCTCACCAACGCCGCGGCCTCACAACTGCGCGGGGCGGAGCTCGAGACGCGCTGGAGCGTGACCGATGACCTGGTGCTGGCCGCGAACTACGCCTGGCACGACGCGCATTTCACCCAGTACCAGTTCTTCGATGCTGACGCCAATGCCTATGTCGAGGTCGCAGGAAAGCAGTTACCCCTCTCTCCCCGGCATCTGGCGTCGGCGGGCGTCCTGTACACGCCGCAACACGGGCTCAATTCGACCCTGGTGGCGACGTACGTCGGGCGACGCTTTCTCGATGAGGAAAACACTGCTCCGGCGGGCGGTTATACCCGGCTCGACGCCACCCTCGGCTATTCCTTCGGCCACTATGCGCTGTCGCTCGAAGGCACGAACCTGACGGATCGACGGCCCCCGGTCAGCGCGAGTGAATTTGGCAGCGAGTCGTTCTATCTGCTGAATGCGCGCGCCCTGTGGGTGCGGCTCGCGTACCACGCGCGCTGACAGGGGGCCGCCCCTGCTGGGACCGATGCGCACGAAGAGGTACGTCCAAAGGACGCGCGCCGGTTGCGTTGCGGCAGCCGCCCGAAAGCGCATTGAGTTGCCCAAACCCCGTTACCTGCCAACCGACCTGAGAGGCCAACCGACCTGCGAGGCAAATGTTCGATTCGCCCATAGTTAGCTACCTGACTAACTTTCGCGAGTTCGGCCCTTGAAAACGCTCGCGGACGGTGCGAATGGCCTGCGGGGGCTCCTCAGCAGCCCGACCTGAACGTGAGCTTGTCCGACGCTCGCACTACGATCGAAATGTCATTTTCAACCTCTCGTTGTATAACCTCCTCCGGCGCAGCGGCCGAAGCACCCCCGGAGATCGACACCATGAACAAGCATCTGCTCGACCGGCGTCAGTTCCTGCGCGGCGCAGCGCTCGGCCTGTCCTTGCCCGCCGTGAGTGCATTGACCGCGATACCCGCGGCCGCGCAGTCGACCACTACCGGGGCGCCCTCGAAGTCCGCAGCGCGAACCGTCAAGCTCCCGAGTGGCACCACGGTGCCAGCGCTCGGTCAGGGATGCTGGCACCTCGGCCAGGACCGTCATCCCGCGGCAACCGAAGAGGAAGCGCTGCGCACCGGCATGTCGCTCGGCATGACCCTGATCGACACCTCGGGCAACTATGGCAACGGCCGCTCCGAGCAGTTGGTCGGTCACGTGCTGGGCGGTGAGCGCCAGCGCATATTCCTGGTCACCAAGGTGGAAGGCGACCAGGTGGCGGGCGATGGCATCGCGCGTGCGTGCGCGGCGAGCCTCGCGCGTCTCGCGACCGACTACATCGATCTCTACCTGCTGCATTGGCCGGTGCCGAGCACGGAGTTCGCGAGCGTCGTGACCCAATTCGAGCAACTGCGCGGGGCCGGCAAGATTCGCTCCTGGGGCGTATCGAATTTCAGCGTCTCGCAGATGGAGGACCTGCTGCGGGTTCCCGAGGGGCATCATTGCGCCACCAACCAGGTGCCTTACAGTCTCAACAACCGCCGGATCGAGAGCGACCTGTTGCCGTGGTCGAGGCAGCACAACATCCCGGTGATGGCCTACTCGCCGCTGGGCGGCGACAAGCACCTCGTCGTAAAGGATCAGACGCTCGCGCAGATCGGCAGCACCCATGGTTGCTCCGCCGCCGCCGTGGCGCTCGCCTGGGTCATACGCGGCGGCAATGTCATCGCCATTCCCGAATCCGGCTCGCCCGAGCACGTCAAGGAGAACGCCGCGGCGCTCTCGCTCGCACTCACGCCGCAGGAGCTGCAGACGCTCGATAAGGCGTTTCCGGCGCACGGCTGATGCAACGCGCCACCGCGCTCGACCGTGATCGCCCCGCCGTGACGCGGATGCAGGCACTGTGCTTCGACGCATACGGGGCGGCGCGTTCCGTACTCACCCTGCGGGACATCGCCATCCCGGAGCCCGCATCCGGCGATGTGCTGGTGCAGGTGCAGGCCTCCCCCATCAACCCGAGCGACGTCAAGTCGGTGGCCGGGGCTTTCCACTCTTCCCTGCCCCGTGTTCCGGGACGCGATTACGCGGGAGTGGTCGTCGCGGGCAGCGACGCGTGGAAAGGCCGGGAGGTCTGGGGAAGCGGGCCGGGATTCGGTGTCAGCCGCGACGGCGCACATGCGCAGTTCGTGCTCGTGCCGATCGATGGGCTCTCGGTGAAGCCCGCAGGCCTCTCCATGGTGGCAGCCTCCACAGTCGGGGTGCCCTACCTCGCGGCGTGGTCATCGGTGGTCGAGGCGGCCGCCATTCAGCCCGGGGAGACGCTGCTCGTCACCGGCGCTTCCGGCGCCGTGGGCCGCGCCGCCACCCAGATTGCTCACTGGAAGGGAGCGCGGGTGATCGGAGCGGATATCAGGAAGAGCAGCTCGGATGCCGACCATTCGATCATCTCGACCGACAAGGATCTCACGGCACAGGTGA
>JAFAKO010000380.1 GCA_019235245.1 Gammaproteobacteria bacterium | reverse complement strand
GGTGCCACCGGGCACATTCCGGCGGTGCCGCCCAACGGCACCAGCTCGATCGCCTGCGAGCTGTGCCACTCGCCCACTGCGTTCACGACGTTCTCCGGCACCGTGATGCGGCACGCCTACGTCACGGCGATGGCGTGCGACAGCTGTCATGAGTACGGGATGACATGGAAGACCAATTCCGGATCGCAGCTGTGGACGCGGCCGAGCCCCAACCACCACGCCGGCCAGGACTGCGGCGGCTCGGGATGCCACACCTCGCGTGACAAGTACGTCGCGCGCGCACCGCTGGTGCGACCCACGGCAACGACGACGGTCACCGCACGCACCGGTGCCCCGCCCGCCCGAGCGACCGTGGGCGCCCCGGGGAGTGCCCCGAGCGCAGCGGCCGCCGCGCCTGCCGCGACTACCTCAGCAGTGCCGTTCAGTCATGCCAACGTCACCGGCACGGCCTGCGTCAGCTGTCACACCGCTGCCTCCGGAAGCGGTAAGCCCGCCGGCCACATTGCAAGCAGGAATGCCTGCCAGAACTGCCATACGACGCTCGCATGGCTGCCGGTAAAGCAGGTCGATCACACGCAGGTGATGGGCACCTGCGCCAGCTGCCACAACGGGGTGGTGGCGACCGGCAAGCCATCGAGCCATCTCCCCGCGAGCTCCGCGTGCGAAACCTGTCACACGACCAACGCCTGGACGCCGGCGCGCTTCGACCACGCTGCGGTGGCGCCGCACACCTGCACGACCTGCCACAACGCGGTGCGCGCCATCGGCATGCCGCGGGCGCATATCCCGACGTCCCAGCAGTGCGACTCCTGCCACGGCACGCTCGCCTGGAGCCCCGTGAAGGTCGATCACCGAACTCTCACGGCGAGTTGCGCCAGCTGCCACAACAACATCGCGGTGGTCGGCGTGACGCCGAACCACATGACGACACACCTCGACTGTGCGAGCTGCCACAGCTATCCGGACTGGGAGGCGCTGCACTTCCGGCATGCGAGTGCCGCCTACCCGGGCGAGCATCGCGCTGCACTCGAGTGCAGCAGCTGCCATACCTCCGACACCGACAAGGTGCCCTACGCCTCGCCCGCCGATGCGGGCACCTGCGCCGCTTGCCACGCCAAGGACTTCAAGCCCGCGGCGCATCCGAAGACGCTAAAAGGTGGAACCTACACCGCGCACGAGCTCGCGGACTGCAGCGGGGCTTGCCACGTTTACGGCGATTCGACGCAATCCACAATCACGAGGAGTCAGCGCGGGCCGCATCACCGAGTGACGGATGCGACGTTCAAACGCTGAGCGCCGCCTCCGCTGGCTCCTCGTGTGCCCGCTCGGCGCGCTCGCGGGACCGCATGCGCTCGCGCAGATCTCCGCCGCGGGGCCCAATCGCCTGGTTGACGTGATCCAGGTCGATGAGCACGACAACCAGGCCGATGTGAACATGCTGTTCAACTGCTCGATGCGCTTCGTGACCAACACGCCGGCGAACGAAGGGCGCGAAGTGAACATCCAGCTCGCGCCGCTCGCTGATTGCCGCACCAATACCTTCGGGCCGATTCCCTCGGAGATTCCGCCGCTCTCGGCCCCCGCCAACATCGTCACGGGCGCGCGGATGGAGTCGCTCGCCCCGGGGCAGATCACCCTCACGCTGACCTTCGCCAGGAAGGAGCGCTTCGTGCTCGCCCAGGGCATAGACCCGCGCGGCCTGCGGTTGCGGCTGCTCGACCGCAGCCGCGGCAAGGTGAGGGTTCTCGGGGCACAGGACGAGACGGCGAGTAACTTCGCGATCAATCTCGACTCACAGCCGGCCCCGTTCGCGCCGAGCGCGATCGCACTGGCGCACGAGCGTCTGCGTGCCCCGGCGTTCGTATCCGAGGTCGTGATCGATGGCGTGACGTGGTACCGGCTTCGCGTGGGGCCGATCGAGCACCGCGCGGAAGCCGATCGGCTGCTCAACCTGGCGCTGGCGGATTACCCGCGCGCCTGGCTCGCCATCGGCGACGATGCGGTTACCAGTGATGCCAGTGCCGCCAACGGCACCACCGGCCAGCTCGGACTGCCGGCGGTCGAACCGATAGGCAGCGACCCGGCGCTGCCGCCCGAGCAGCTACATCAGATGCTCACCGACGCGCGCGCGGCGATGGCGGCGCACAACTACCCGGAGGCGATTGCGCTCCTCACCAAGCTGCAACGCCAACCGGAGTACCCGGACCGCGCGCGTGCCCAGGAACTGCTTGGCCTCGCACGCGAGCGCTCCGGCCAGCTGGCGCACGCCAAGGCAGAATACGAGGAGTACCTGCGCCGCTACCCGCACGGCGAGGCGGCGGAGCGGGTCGCGTACCGGCTGAAGATTCTCCGGGCCGCCGAGGCGAAGGCGCGCACCGGACGCGAGGTCGGCACCGACACCGAGCGCTGGCAGCTCTCGGGCGGCTTTGCGCAGATGTTCCGCTACGACGGGACGCGCGTGACCAACGGCCCGGGCTCCACGACCACCAACCTGCCGCCCGCCGCCGACACGATCGAGGACAGCGCGATCTTCACCGACGTCGATCTGCTGGCACGGCGGCGCGGTGAGAGCTTCGACTGGCTGGGGCGACTCAGTGCAGGTTACGACAAGACCTTCGCGCCCGGCGGCACCAATCTCGGCGACGCGACCCGCGTGAGCCTCGCTTCGATCGAAGCGATCGACAAGCCCATGGGACTGCTGGCGCGCGTGGGACGGCAGGTCAACAACACCGGCGGAATTCTCGGCACCTTCGACGGCGTGTTCCTCTCCTGGCAGTTCAAGCCTTCCTGGGCGATCGACGCGGCCGCGGGTTACCCGGTCGATCTGCTGACGGTGGCGCCCCAGACCCAGCGGCGCTTCGAGTCGCTGTCGCTCCTGTACCTGCCGCGCAATGCGCACTGGGACGCCGGGATTTTCGCGATCGCCCAGGAGTACGATGGACTCACGGACCGCCACGCGGTCGGGTTCGAGGGGCGCTATCTCGGCTCGCACGCCTCGCTCGTGGCGCTGCTCGACTACGATACCTTCTACCACTCGCTCAACACGGCGAGTCTGCTGGGAACGGCGCAGCTGCCCGGGCGCTGGACCCTGAGCCTCGATGCCGAGCGGCGTAATTCCCCGGTGCTGACGACCGGCAATGCGCTCATCGGTCAGACGGTGCCCACCCTCACTGGCTTGCAGGAGCTCTTCACCCTCGAGCAGATCTACCAGGCGGCCCGCGATCGCACCCCCGTCACCTCCAATTACAGTTTCACGGCTACACGGGCGCTCGGCCCGCGATTCCAGTTCACGGCAGTGGTATCGGCCACGCAGACCGCTGCCACACCTGCGTCCTTCGGCGTCAACGCGCAGCCGGCCTCGGGGACGCTGCTCAACTACCAGGCGCAGTTCTACGGCTCGGACCTCTGGAGCAAGGGCGACTTCAACGTCATGACGCTTACGCATGGCAGTACCGAGATCGGCCGCATCGATTCGGTGAGCCTGACGAGCCGCTTTCCGGTGGGCGGCGCCTGGCGCCTGGCCCCGCGCTTTACCGCCGAGCGGCTGACCGAGCAGACCCAGAGCAGCTCGCAGACCAGCTACATTCCTTCAGCGCTGCTCGACTACCAGCGTGGCAACCACCTCCTGCAGCTGGAGGTGGGGGGCGAGCTCGGCAGCCGCGATGCCTTCCTGCAGCTGGCGAACGGGCAGTTCGTGCAGACACAGAAGACCACGCGCTACTACGGGAGCCTGTCGTACCGGCTGACCTTCCAGAACTGAGCGCAGTGCAGGCGGCTACGCGCTCTTGAGCAGATCCGCGATCGCGGAGAACGAGCGGGCCGCGGCCACGTCTGCCGCGCTCAGGTGGTCCTTGTTGCGCAGCCGCGTGCTCGCTCCGGCCTTGAGCAGACTCTGCACCAGCGCGTCGTTACCGTTGCGGCTGGCGATGATGAGCGCCGTGTCGCCGAACTCGTTCTGCGCGTCCTGGTTGGCATGGTGCGCGAGCAGGCGATCGACGAGCTCACGGCTGCCGGCGCTTGCCGCCAGCAGCAATGCCGTGTCGCCGTGGCTGGTACGCGCCTCGAGGTGCACGCCTTTGGCGAGCAGCAGGTCGGCCGTCGCCGTGGCTCCGGCGGAGCATGCGGCAGCGAGCGGCGTCAAACCGCTCTCGTCCGCGTGACCTGCGTCCGCACCCTTCTCGAGGAGCACGCGAGCGTTCTCGGCTCGTCCGGCACGTGCCGCGTACCACAGCGCGGTGCGACCGGCCTTGTCTGCGGTCTCGGTGGCTGCGCCGGCTTCCAGGAGGTGACGCATCATATCGGCGCCATCGCTGCGCTGAGCCAGCAGCATGAGCGCGCTGCTGCCATTTGCATCACGGACCTCGAGGTGAGCGTGCGCGGCAATGAGCGCCCCCAGGATGGACGCCTGACCGCGCTTGGCAGCCGCGACCAGCGGCGGCTCGGGATCCGCGGGGCTGCCGTCGGCGGATACCCCGTGGGCGAGCAGCACCGCCACCATGTCCTCGCGGCCGTCACGCGTAGCGGTGAGCAAAGGTGAGTTGCCACGCTTGTCGGCGTGCTGCGCATGCGCGCCCGCGCCGAGCAGGGTCTCGACGGTCGCGGGCGGCCCGCTCGAGACCGCGACGCTCAGCACCGGCGTACCCTGCGGCGTGACGCCATCGGGGTCCGCGCCGTGTGCCAGCAGTGACTGCAGCATCTCCGGTGCCTTGCGCGCGGCTGCGACCGCGAGGTCCGGCCAGCCGGCATACAGGTCGCGTCCTTGTCCTGCCCGTTGCACGCTGGTGAGCGCCACTTCCGAGCTCGCGCTACTGCGCTTGAGCGCGACCGCCCCTTTTTCCCTCAGGCGGGCCGCGGCCTCACGGGCACCGCCAATCTCGGCGAAGTCCAGCGCCGACCAGTCCTGTACGTTACGGGCAGCGACCGCCGCGCCGCCACTCAGCAGCCGCTCGACCACGGCGACCTTGCCGCCCGCGGCAGCATGCATCAGCACCGTGTTGCCCTTGTGATCGACGGCGTTGATGTTGGCGTGGCTCGCCAGGAGCACGTCGACCGACTCGAGGCTCCCGGCCCGAGCCGCCAGCATCAACGGGGTCATCCCGTATTGATCTGCGGGATCGACGGGCGCGCCACGCTTCAGCAGCAGCGCGAGCGCCGGGGCATGCCCGGCCTCGGCCGCGCGCGCCAGCGCACCCCGCCCGAACTCATCGTTTTCCGCCACGAGCGGAGCACTCGCGAGCGCCTCGAGGCTCGCCATGTCGCCCTGCTCGGCCGCGAGCCACAGCGCTTCGCGTTTGACCGCCGAGTCGCTGATGCGCGTGGCGGGAATGAGCACCGAATCCGCGGTCAGCGGGGATTTGGCCGCGTTGCGCGCCGGCGGTGCAAAGCCGAGCTGCCGGGCGCGCGTCAGCCAGCGCTCCGTGGCCTGCGGGTCCGGCGGATCAGAGTCGGCGTACAGGCTCGCGAGGCTGAAGGCCGCGTGCGCGTCGCCCTGCGTGGCCGATTTCTCGAGCCAGACTTTCGCCTTGTCAGGATCGCGCGGTCCGCCGAGACCATTCAGGTAGAAGACCGCGAGCAGATACTGCGCGTCGGCGTTGCCGGCGTCGGCGAGGCGCTGCAGATCCGCCTGCGCGGCAGCGAAATTCTTCAGCCGTATGGAGGTCTTGACGCCCTCGAGCGGATCCGCGGTTCTGCCGAACGACCTGGTTGCCGGCGCGGCGACGGCCGGGTGGGGGGTCGCTACGGCGAGCAGTGCGAGTCCTAAGGCCGCAAGCGCACTACGCAGTGCCATACTTCGTTTCGACCGAGATGCCGACGCGGCGCAGGAAGTCCGAGGGCAAGACGCCGCCGGCGCTCACGATCACCGCATCGTTGCGGACATTGAGCATCTGGCCCCCGTGCTCGATCGCCACCTGCTGGTGGTCGATCTGCTTCACGTTTGATTTGAGCAGCACCTTGAGCGCGCCGGAGGTGGCCGCGGCCTCGACGCGGTCGCGGTTACGCGCCTTGGCACGGTCGAAGGCATCGCCGCGGTAGGACAGCACGACACCGCCGCTGCCGGACTCCGCGACCGAGGCTGCCGCCTCGAGCGCGCTGTCGCCGCCGCCGACCACGAGTACCCGCTGTCCCGCGTACTGCTCGGGGTCGATCAGACGATAGACGACCTTGGGAAGCTCCTCGCCCGGGACGTTGAGCTTGCGCGGCGTGCCGCGGCGGCCGATCGCCAACAGCACCGAGCGCGCGCGATACTGGCCACGGGAGGTTTTCACCAGGAAGCCGCCCGCTTCGCGCGTAATGTCCTCGACGCGCTCCCTGTAGTTGATCTTCACTCCGGTCTTGCGCTCGGCTTCTTTCCAGAACTCGAGCAGCGCCTCCTTGCTCGTCTGCCGGAAGTTGATCTTGCCGACGAGCGGTACGTTCGCGGGCGCCGTCATCACCAGCTTGCCGCGCGGATACTGGAACACGCAGCCCCCGAGGGACTCCTGCTCGATCGTCACGAACCGCATGCCGTGCGACATGGCGGTGAGCGAGGCGGCAAAGCCGGCCGGGCCTGCGCCCACGATCACGAGCTCGAGCATGTCGCCACTTGCCTTGCCACGGCCGCGGATCGCTTCGACGGCCTGGCGGCCCTGCTCGAGCGCATTGCGGATCAGCCCCATGCCGCCGAGCTCACCGGCGACGTAGATTCCTGGCACCGTCGTCTCGAAGCTCGCTGTGAGCACCGGAATGTCGACGCCGCGCCGCTCGGTGCCGAACACCAGCGTGATCGCCTCCACGGGGCAGGCGGTTTTACATGCGCCGTGGCCGATGCAGTCACCGGGATTGATGAGCTCCGCACGTCCCCGGACGATGCCGAGAATCGCGTGGTGCTCCTGCTCCGGGCAGGCCTTCACGCACGAGGCGCAGCCGATGCAACGCGAATTGATGACCGGGTGTAGTGACGCAGGCTCGGCGCGGCCGGTCTTCTCGTGGACCTGTTCGCTGTGGCGCTCGAAACGGCGCCGTCGCAGCACGTGCCACACCAACAGCACGGCGACCGGCAAACCGTAGATCAGATACGTGAGTGAGTCCATTTTCGTTGCGGCGAACCTTGTAAGCTGTCTACGCTGAACGAGGGGCACCGCGCACGCGGAAGTTGGCGTGCCAAATGCCTTCTAACACCGCCCTGCACGGTCCCTCTGTGCCCCAGGTCTCAAAAATGGGGCTTTGCCCTACTTGCAAGCGCGGCCGCGGGTGCACACTCTAACAATGCCCCAAAACTCATGTAATTACCTGTTTTTCCCCATGTTTTTGTCGGTACATGGAGACAGGTTGTTGAGGCGCCGGAACGCTGTAATTGTCAGCCTACGGATCTCTCGCTTGTCGGGTGTGGGTTGCTGATGACGTTACTCTTTTTCATCGCCGGGATACTGGTCGGTGTCGCGGCGAGTTTCTTCGGCTTGCCGCTATGGCGCACTGCGACAACGCTCGCGCGCGGCCGCAAGAGCTATCTGCTCGCCTCTGCCGCCGTCGCGAGCTTTTTGCTCGCCGCGGGAATCATTTATCTCACGATCGGTTTCCGTCACGGCCCCGCGCAGCCCGCGATGAGCGGCGTGGCGGCGAGCGCAGTTGCTCCGGGTGGCGCCGCCGCCACTGCGAAATCCATGCAGGATTCCGTGGCCGATCTCGAAGCGCGGCTCGCCCGCGACGGCGGGTCGCCCGCCGACTGGTCCCTGCTCGCGCAGGCCTACGATTTTCTCGGCCGCCCCGATGACGCGCGGCGTGCCCGCGCCAAGGCCGGGGACAAGGCCACAGCACCCGCGACCGCAAGCTCTGGCGCTGCAGGTCCGGCGGTGTGGCAGATGAGCGCCGGCGCGCTCACCGCTGCGGCGGCCGCGGCGGACACTGCCGCGAGCGCGCGTGGTGCCCCGCAAGCTGCCGCTGCCGCAGCGGACAAGGCAATCCCGCCGCCGGCCTCGACCGCGGACCTCGAGCATCGCGTCGCGGCCAATCCACGCGACGCGCAGGCCTGGCTTGCGCTCGCCGACGCGCGCCGCAGCCGGCGCGACTACCCCGGTGCCGCGACTGCCTATCGGAAGCTGATCGACCTGCGCGCGATGTCCGCGCAGTCCTGGGCCGACTATGCGGACACGCTCGGGTCCCTCGCCGGCGGGTCTCTCACGGGCGAAGCCGGGCACGCCATCGATAGCGCGCTCGCGCTGGATGCCACGAATCCCAAGGCGCTGTGGCTCAAAGCCAGTCAGGCGAATGAGCAGCACCAGTACACCGAAGCACTCGGCTGGTGGAAGAAATTGCGATCCGTGCTGCCGCCCGATTCAGCGGATGCACGCCTGGTCGATGCCAATATTGCTGAAGCTACGTCACTGGCGGCCCAGCCGCCCGCCGCCCCCGGAACCGCTTCCGGGATGGCGGCCGGCGCAGCGAACGCGGAGGTCTCCGGCACCGTGAGTCTCGACAAGCGCTTCACAGACCGCGTGCAGGCCGATGCGACACTATTCATCTATGCGAAAGCCGCCGACTCCCCGGGGCCACCGCTCGCGGTGCTGCGCACCACCGTGGGCACCTGGCCGGTGAACTTCCATCTCGATGACTCGATGGCGATGGTTCCCTCGCGCCGTCTGTCGCAGTTCGACCGTGTCGTGGTCGAGGCGCGCATTTCCCGCAGTGGTCAGGCAACACCCGCGACCGGCGATCTGTATGTCACCAGTCCCGTGATGCGTCCGGCCCCCGGTGCCAGGCTGGCGCTGGTGATCAATCGGGAAATCGGCTGAATGCACAACGAGCCAACACCCGTGGAATCCATCAAGCGTCCGTTGCACCCGGAATCCCCACCCGAGCCCGCCATCGCCGAGGAGCTCGAGAACGTCACCATCCGCGTGGTGAGGCTCGATCAGCTCGCCCGGACGCAGCCGCCCCAGCCCCTGCCGCCGGTCGTGGCACGCGGCCCGAGTGTCCCCGCCCCCGCTGCAGCCACGCCGCCCGCGGTGCGTACGCCCGCGGCGCCTCCGGCGCGGCCGGCCTCGACACCCGCAGTGCGCGCACCCGCAGCGCCTGCTGCGCGACCCGCATCGACACTCGCGGTGCGTGCGCCCGCGGCGCCCGTTGCGCGGCCAACACCGACATCCGCAGCGCGTGCACCCGACGCGTCTCCTGCACGGCCGGCACCGACGCCCGCAGCGCGTGCACCGGCTGCACCAGCCGCGGGCCCGGCACCGGCACCGGCACCGGCACCGCGTCCGCCCGCGGCGCCTGCCGAGCGCCCCACCCCTGCGCCGGCGCCACGCGGCGAGATCAGAGGCGCCGCAACGCCGGCTGCGCGCCCAGCCGCGCCGACCGAGCCGGCAAAAAGAAAGCGCACGCTCACCTGGAGCCGCGTCGGTTTCATCGCGCTGGTCGTGGTGCTGTACCTCGGCTGGACGATGCCGACCGAGCGCTACATCACCCCTACTCGGGGCTTTGGCTACGCGCTCGGCATCATCGGCGGCAGCCTCATGCTCGTGTTGCTCCTGTACTCGGCGCGCAAGCACTTCCGCTGGCTGCGCTTTCTGGGCCCGACGCCCTCCTGGTTCAAGTTCCACATGGTGCTGGGGATCGTCGGACCGCTGTGCATCCTGTTCCACTCCAACTTCAAGACCGGCGCCGCCAACAGCAACGTCGCGCTCTTCTGCATGCTGACCGTCGCGGGCAGCGGCTTCATCGGGCGCTATCTGTATGCGCACATCCATTCCGGGCTCTATGGACGGAAGCTCCATCTCGGCGAGCTGCAGGAGAGCGCGTTCGGGCTGCGCGAAGTTTCCGGCAGCGTGAGCTTCCTGCCCGATCTGGTTGCGCGGCTCGAGGTCGCCGAGAAACGCCTGCTCGCCTCCGGGCCGCATCTGTCCATGCTCGGATTTCTCAAGCCGCTGGTGGTGCGCGTCGCCTCGATCAAGGCGCGCTGGCAGCTGCATGGCTACGTGCGGCGGGGGTTGCGCGCGAATGCCCGTACCAACCACGTCATCGCGGCGGAGTCCAAGCGTCTGCGCCGTACCGCCAACGGCTACATCGACCGCAGGCTCGCCGCCACGCGGCGCGTGGCCGAGTTCCAGGGTTATGAGCGACTGTTCTCGCTGTGGCACGCGTTGCACATTCCGCTGATCTTCATGTTGATCATAGCCGCCGTCGTCCACGTCATCGCCGTGAACGTGTACTGACGCGGGATCGACATGCGGGGGGTGAGATGTCGGCTACCGCTGATACTGGGTTTGTTGTGCGGCCTGCTCGCGGCGCGGGAGGCTGAGGCCGTGAATCCCGAGACCCTCCTCATGCCTGGCAAGCTGACTAGCGCGCACGCCAAGTACGAGGAGGACTGCACGAACTGCCACGACCGCAGCGACCGCAGTCGGCAGACCGGCCTGTGCCTCGCCTGTCACAAGGAGATCGCGGCCGATGTCAGGCAGCACCACGGCTACCACGGCCGCATCGCCGCCATCGACACCACCGAGTGCCGCGCCTGCCATTCCGAGCACCTCGGGCGCAACGCCGACATCGTCAAGCTCAGCCGCGAGCAGTTCAATCACGATCACACCGACTACCCGTTGAAGGGCGCGCATGCGACCGTGCCGTGTGCCAGCTGTCATACCGCCGGGCAGGCCTATCGCAAGGCCCCGAGCGACTGTTTCGGCTGCCACCGCAAGGAGGAGCCGCACGAGGGCAAGCTCGGGAAAGACTGTGCCTCCTGTCACGACGAGACTGCCTGGCGCGACATCCGTTACGACCACGACAAGACGGCTTTCCCGCTGCACGACCGGCACACCGAGATCCCCTGTGCGGCCTGTCATTTCGGCAACCGCTACAAGGACACGCCCAAGGAGTGCATCGCCTGCCACGAGCCGGATGACGTGCACCGCGGCGAGCGCGGGCCGAAGTGCGGCGATTGCCACAACAGCAAGAGCTGGAAGAACTCGAAATTCGACCACCTGAAAGAGACCGGCTACGCCCTGCTCGGGGTCCACGACCGTATCGCCTGCAACGACTGTCATCGCAGCGGCAATTTGAAGGACAAGATCCCGAAGGACTGCTTCGGCTGCCACCAGGGACAGGACTCGCACGCCGGGCGCCTCGGCAAGGAATGCGACAAGTGCCACGGCAACGAGCAATGGAAGCCCTCCACCTTCGATCACTCCCGCGACACCAAGTGGCCCCTGCTCGGCAAGCATGCCAAGGTCGGCTGCCACGTCTGCCACACCGCGCCGGTCGCCACGCAGAAGCTCGGCACCGACTGCATTAGCTGCCACAAGGCGAGCGATGTGCACCTCGGCTCACTCGGCACCCACTGCGATGAGTGCCACACTCCGGAGGGCTGGCGCGCGCACGTCACCTTCGATCACGATCTGACGCGCTTCCCGCTGGTCGGGCTGCACGTCGCGGTGCCG
>JAFAKO010000261.1 GCA_019235245.1 Gammaproteobacteria bacterium | reverse complement strand
TGCCTTCCTCCTCGCCCAGGCACTCGCGCTCGTCATGGCCGGGTTCACTTTCGCCGGAGTGGCGGCGGTCGTGCCGTTCTTCGCGGTGCTTGCCGACCGGCAGCTCATCACCCGCAACCCGCCGCTCGCCTGGCTCTACCAGCATCTGGGCTTCGCCGGCGAGCACGGTTTCATCCTGGCGCTCGCAGTCGCGGTGCTCGGGATCGTGCTGCTCGGCAGCGTCGTCAATCTCGTCGGCTCGCTGCTGCTGAACCGCTTCGCCTACCGCACGGGACAGCAATTCTGCGTGGCACTGTTCGATGAGTACCTGCACCGCGACCTCCGGTTCCACCTCGCCACCAACAGCGCGACCCTGTTCAACAACGTGGTTTGGGAAGTGAGCCGCGGCACGACCGGTCTGCTGCAGTCATACCTCGCGCTGGTGACCAACATCGCGACCAGCGTTCTCATCATCGCTTCGATCCTCGCGGTCCATCCCCTCATCGCCGTAACGGTCGCTGCGGCGCTTTGCGGCAGCTACGGTGCCGTCTATGTCCTCGCTCGCCAGCGTCTGTTGCGCAATGGGCTGCTCGAGAGCCACCACACGGAGGAGCGCACGCGCATCGCCAACGAAGCCTTCGGCGCGATGCGGGAAATTCTCCTTCTCAACGTCCAGGGGTTCTTTCGGCAGAAATTCGCCGCGAGCTGTGCGGCGATCGCCCGTGCGGCGCTCAATACCAACGCCGTCGCGCAGAGCCCGCGCCACATTCTCGATTGCATCGTCGCGGGTACGCTCGTTGCCGGAGCGGTGCTGTCGATCGGTGACGGGGGAAGCGCCGCCGCGTGGCTGGCACAGCTCACTTTTCTGGGCTTTGCCGCCTACCGGCTGCTGCCGGCGTTACAGCAGGTATTCCACGGCGTGGTGAAGATCCGCGGCGAGCGCGCGGCCTTCACCCGGATCGCGGCCGACCTGGGCGCCGCCCGCCGCGCGGCAGGCCGGCCGGTGCGCAGCGCCCGGGCGCCCGCATGGCGCGGGCGGCCGTTCGCCAGCATCGAGCTCAGAGGCGTGGAGTTCCGCTACGCGGCCGACCGGCCGCCCGCGATCGAGGTTCCGCAGCTCACCATTGCGGCGGGCACCACCAGCGCATTCGTCGGCGCGAGCGGCTCGGGCAAGACGACCCTCGCCGAGCTCATCCTCGGACTCCTCCCCCCGGGCGCCGGAACGGTCGCAGTCGATGGCACGGTGCTCACGGCCGGGAATCGCGCGGACTGGCAGAGCACCGTCGCCTACGTTCCCCAGCAGGTCTTCCTGTTCGATGCGTCGCTCGCCGAGAACGTGGCGCTCGCGACCGAGCTCGAGCAGATCGACATGGCGCGTCTGCGGGAGGCGCTGCGACTCGCCCGGCTCGATGAGCTCGTTACGGCGCTGCCGCGCGGACATCTCGAAGTGTTGGGCGAGCATGGCATGCGCCTGAGCGGCGGCCAGCGTCAGCGCGTCGCGCTCGCACGGGCGCTCTACCGGCGGGCGTCGCTGCTGGTTCTCGATGAGCCGACCAGCGCGCTCGATGGTCTCACCGAGCGGGAAGTCATGGAGACCGTCGCGACCCTGCGCGGCGTGTGCACCATCATTCTCATCGCCCACCGGGCGGCTGCGGTGCGCCGTTGCGACACGATCTTCGAGCTCGCCGGCGGAAAAGTGGTGGGTGCCGGAAGCTACGCACAGCTGGCGCATCAGTCGGGACGCTTCGAGCGCCTGCTGCACGGCGGGGATGCGCCGCGCGCACTCAATGAGCCCGGCGCAGCCGTGCATAGGGACTAGCCGCGTGCAGCAGATAGCTCCACAAGCCGCGCTCGCCATTCACCAGTATCCGCGGCAGGCGCAGCGGATCATCGCTGCCGCGCGCCGCGCCGGGCTGCACCGTCACCGCGGAGGAGTAACCGGCTCGTTGCACGAGCTCGACGGTCTCGGCGCCGAACTGACCGAAGGGATAAGCGAAGTGCTCAGCGCGCACGCCGCAGAGGCTGCGCAGCGCGTCGCGGCTCCCGGCGATCTCCTCGAGCGCAGCCTCCTGCGGCAGCTCCTGCAGACGCCGATGCGATACCGAGTGCGAGCCCACCTCCATTCCGGCAGCCAGCCACTCGCCGAGCTGTGTGTGCGTCATGAGCGGCTTGCGCTCACCCAGGTAGTCGGCGTCCCAGTGGTTGAAGGCTCCGAGGGCACCGGTCACCACATAACAGGTGCCTGTGAACCCGTAGCGTTGCATGAGCGGCGCGGCCGTCGTCGTCGCGTCGGTGTAGCCATCGTCGAAGGTGAGCACCACACAGCCGCGTGCGGTGCCGTTGCGCAGCCGCGCGAGGCCCTCGCTCATGGAGATGCCACGCAGACCGAGGCGACGCAGCGCCCACAGCTGGCGCTCGAAACGCTCGGGGCTCACGTACAGCAGCCTGAAGCGTGCCTCCGCGGGCGGCGGCGCCACGTTGTGATAGCAGAGGATCGGAAGCGCCGACATGGGCGATAGAATAAGCTGGCTGCAGGCGCTCCTCGATGTGCGGCGGCGTTCCGACGGCCTGCTGCAGTCGCCGCAGACGTGGGAAACACAGTACGCGGCCGGCAGGTGGGACTTTCTCGGCACCCTGTCGGAGCTGGCGCGCTTCAGCGTGCTGGCGGGCTACGTCTGCCACCTGAAGCCCGGCGCGGCGGTGCTGGATATCGGCTGTGGCCAGGGGTTCCTGCTGCGCAGGCTTCCGGTCTCCGGCTACTCGCGGTACGCGGGCATCGACCTGTCCGCCAGCGCCATCTCGAACGCACGGGAACATGACAGCGAGCGCAGTACCTTCCTCGTCGCGGACTGCGAGAGCTACGTTCCCGAGGAGCCATTCGACGTCATCGTGTTCAACGAGGTGCTGTGTTGCCTGCGGCATCCACTGCACACCGTGGAACGATATCGACGCTCGCTGAGCCCCGGCGGCCTGCTGCTCGTGTCCCTGTGCACGGCCGCACGGGGCAGTACCGCAATACTCTGGCGACTGAAGCAGCGCTACGCCCCACTCGATGAGGTACGGCTGACCCACGACGCGCGCAAGGTGTCCTGGGTCTGCGCAGCGCTGCGCCCACGGGAGGACTAGCCGCAGTCCACCGTTCCCGGTCGCGCCGATGCTTTGAACCGTATTCGCCGCTCGCCCCCACTCAAAAGGCCAGCTCCTGCGGTGGAGGCAGCGTTGCGCGTCCGGTTCCGTACTGAGCCTGGGGGAGGGTCCCCGTGTTGACGGCCGATGCGGCCCAGCCGGTCGCAGCAGCGGCATTGGCGCGGCTGCCGCTCGTCACGCTCTATCTGAGTGAGCGCTGCAACTCCCGCTGCGTGACCTGCGACTATTGGCGGCACGGCCTCACGGACATGGGGCTCGATTCGGTCCGGCGGCTCCTGCCGGACCTGCGGCGGCTGCACACGCAGGTCGTGCTCATCTCGGGCGGTGAGCCGCTGCTCAATCCCGAGTGGCCGCAGATTGCCGAGCTGCTGTGCGAGCGCGGCCTGAAGCTGTGGCTGCTCACATCCGGGCTGTCGCTCGCCAAGCATGCCCGTCGCGCCGCCGCGCTCTTCGATGCCATCACGGTGTCGCTCGATGGTACCGACCCCGAGACCTACCGGGCGATTCGTGGTGTCGATGCGTTCGATAAGGTCTGCGAAGGCATCCGCGCGATTGCCGCCACTGCGACACCGCTCAGCCTGCGCGTGACCCTGCAGCGCGCCAACTACCGCCAGCTGCTGCGTTTCGTTCCGCTGGCGCGCGCGCTCGGGGCACAGCACATCTCGTTCCTGGCCGTCGATGTCGCGAATTCACACGCCTTTGCGCGTAGCGACGACTTCGGGACCGGCCTCGCGTTGCAGCCGGACGACCTGCCGGTGCTCGGCGCGCTGCTGGAAGAGCTTGAGCGCAGGCACGCCGATGAGTTTCGCTCCGGTCTGATCGCCGAGAGTCCGCGCGGGCTGCGCCGCATCCACCAGTACTTCTCGGCCGTCTGCGGCCACGGACCCTTGCCGCCCGTGCGCTGCAACGTGTTCGAATACTCCGCGGTGATTGGCGCCGCGGGCCGTGTCAGTCCCTGCTTCTTCATCGCCGGTCCCGCGGGTGCGCTCGCTCGCGAGGATCTTGAGAGCGTCCTGAATCAGCCTTCGATGGCCGCATTGCGGGAACGCATCCGCTCGGGCCAGCGGGCGGAATGCGCGCGCTGCGTCTGCTCACTCTGGCGCGAGCCACAGCAGCGCGAGCGGGCGGATTTCCTGCCACGGAGGCGCGCCGATGCCTGATGTCACGCGGGCATCGTCGGAGCCGGCCGTGCGCCATGCACTGCGGCCGCCGCCACTGCCGCCGCTCGCCGCGCTCATCGGCCGGTCACTCGCCCTCTACTACCGGCTCATCGGCAAGGATCGCTACGACGATTTCCGTCTGGAGCAGGTCGCCGGGCTGCCCCTGCTGGTGACTCCGAGCGTCTTCAATCCGAAGGTGCCGCGCACCGGCGCGTTTCTCGCCGCGCAGCTCGATGAGCGGCGAATCGCGCCGGACGCCGAGATTCTCGACCTGGGCACCGGTTCCGGTGTGTGCGCGATCTTCGCCGCGCGCCACGCCCGGCGCGTGGTGGCGGTCGATATCAATCCGGCCGCGATCCGCTGTGCCGCCATCAACGCGCAACTGAACCATCTCGAGCATCGCATCGAGCTCCGTTACGGCGACCTGTTCTCTCCGGTAAGGGAGGAGCGCTTCGATCTGGTGCTGTTCAATCCACCGTTCCTGCGCGGTGCCCCGCGCAACGACCGCGACCGTGCCTGGCGCTCGAGCGATATCGCGGAGCGCTTCGCCGCGGAGCTGGCGCAGCACCTCAAGCCCGGCGGCGCGGCGCTCATCGTGCTCTCGACCTTCGGCAATGCGCAGTTCTTTCTCGAGCAGGTGCGGCGGCATGGATTTGCGGTCTCGGTGCTGGCGGAGCGCCGCTTCGTCAACGAGCGCCTCGCGGTTTTTCGCCTCGAGCCGCGCGGCGATGGCGGCCCGCATGACTGACGCCACCCCCTGCCGCAGCGCACCTGCGCGGCCGGCGGCGCGCACCAAGGTGGTGCTCTACAACCCCCGCGCGGTGTTCTTCACCATGCCGCTGGCGTTGCTCGCGATCGGCTCCGAGCTCGACCCCGAGCTCTACGAGGTGGTCATTGTCGACGGACGTCTCGAGGTCGACCCCGAGCGCGCGCTGCTCGCGCATCTGCCGGGGGCGGTTTGCCTGGGAGTGACGGTGTTGACGGGTGCACCGATCTCGGATGCGCTGCGGATGTCGCGCGCCGCCAAGGCCACGCGGCCGGATCTGCCGGTGATCTGGGGCGGCTGGCACCCCTCGATGTTCGCGCGCGAGTGCCTCGCGGAGCCCGCCGTCGATGTCACGGTGCAGGGGCAGGGCGAGGAGACCTTTGCCGAGATCGTGCGAAGACTCACGGCCGGAGAGTCGCTGCAGGGCTGCGCGGGCTGCACCGTGCGGCTCGCCGACGGCTCGATATGCACGAACCCCCGCAGGCCGCTCGCGCCGGTCGACAGTTTTCGTGCCCACGACTACGGCCTGATACCGGTCGAGCGCTATTTCGCCCTCAAAGGCAAACGGCAGCTCGACTACATCTCATCGCAGGGGTGCGCCTTCCGCTGCGCGTTCTGCTCCGACCCGTTCGTCTACGGACGCAAGTGGGTCGGGCTCGAGCCGACGCGCATGGCACTGCGGCTGCGGGAGCTGTGGGAACGCTATCGCTTCGACGACGTCAACTTCCAGGACGAGACCTTCTTCACGCGTCCGCGCCGCGTGCAGGCGTTCGCCGAGCACATCCTCGCATCGGGACTCAAGATGACCTGGGCCGCCACCATGCGCGCCGACCAGGGTGTGCGTCTGCCGGAGGAGGCATGGGCACGCTGCCGGCAGTCAGGGCTGCGCCGCTTGCTGGTGGGCGTCGAGTCCGGCTCCGACGAGATGCTGAAACGAATACGCAAGGACATCCGCATCGAGCAGGTCTTCCATACCGCCGCCAGGATGCGCCGCTACGGGATCGCGGGACACTTTCCCTTCATCGTCGGGTTTCCCGAGGAGAGCGACGCGAGTGTTCAGGCCACGCTCGACTGTGCCAAGCAGCTGCGCTCGCTCAGCCCGGATTTCCTGACGCCCATCTACTACTTCAAGCCGTATCCGGGGAGCGAGCTGGTGGTCGAGGCGGTCGAGCGCGGCTTCCGCCTGCCCGACACGCTGGAAGAATGGGCCACCTTCGACTACGTGGCGGGGCTGCCGGGTCCCTGGGTATCAGCCGAGAAGTACCGGCTCATCGAGCGATTCAAATTCTTCCACGAGCTCGCCTGGAAGCGCGTCTCCCGCGGCATGCGCACGCTGCAGCAGCTGGCGCGCTACCGCTGCCGCCGCGACCGCTACCAGTGGCCGGTCGAGATGCTGCTGTCGCGCTGGGTCGTGCCGGCGGAGCGGCTGTCGTGACCGGCATGCAGCGCGTGCTGCTCATCAACCCGACCATCACGGGCAAGCGCCACGCGCGCTTTCCGCTCGCGGTGCTGAGTCTGCGCACCGCCCTCGAGGGGCGGCACCGCACGACGATCCTCGATGGCAACGTCGATCGGAATTTCATCGCCACGGCCGTGCGCGCCGTCGCGGAGGGCATCGACGCGGTCGGAGTGACGGTGATGGGCGGTCCGCAGCTCACCAGTGCGATCGCCGTGTCCCGGGCCATTCGCGCGCGCGCACCGCAGGTGCCGATCATCTGGGGCGGTGCGTTCCCGACCGTGTGCCCGGAGGCGGC
This sequence comes from Gammaproteobacteria bacterium, assembly GCA_019235245.1. Lineage (GTDB taxonomy): Bacteria > Pseudomonadota > Gammaproteobacteria > Steroidobacterales > Steroidobacteraceae > 13-2-20CM-66-19. The sequence goes on along the minus strand of JAFAKO010000261.1, from coordinate 477 downwards.
AGTCAACGCGCCCTACGTGGATTATGCCGTCCGGGGACAGGGCGAAGAGACGCTCGCGCAGCTGCTCGATGTGCACGCTGCCAACGATCCCGCCGCGCTGGCGATGATCGGCGGCCTGAGCTGGAGGGGCGATGGGCGGCGGATCGTGCACAACCCACCGCGCACATTCTCCGCTGCCAGTCTCGGGCGGATGTTGCCCTACGACACGCTGGAGAATCCGCGCCAGTACCTCACCCGGACCTATCTCGGCGATCGCACGGCGGGATACCAGGCAGCATTGGGTTGCCGGTTCCGCTGCACCTTCTGTGGGGTAGCGACCATGTACCGCGGCAAGACGGCACTGCCGGCGGCGGCGCGCCTCGAGCAGGACCTGTCGTTCCTGAGCGGGCGGCTCGGGGTGAACGCCATCCAGTTCTACGACCACAATTTTTTCGATCGCGAAGTGGACATGGTGCCGTTGCTGGAGGTTATGGCGCG
>JAFAKO010000253.1 GCA_019235245.1 Gammaproteobacteria bacterium | reverse complement strand
CGGTCTGCAGCGGCCACCGTGTGGACCTGGTCGAGCGGAGGAATTTGCCCGAAGGCTACGGCGAGCCATCCCCAGCAGGCCGCAATAAGCAGCGCACCTGACTTCCGTGGTCTCAGCATGACGACCGCTCCCAGTTCTTGTACGTGTGGCAACAACAGCGGCCCGAGGCAATGTAGGTCGGGCGCGTGACGAGTGCATGACAATGCGACGCCGGAGTGTCGCGAAGGAGCGACCACGAAACCGATTGAATCAGCCGCTACCGATGTCCCGCAGCGCACTCACGGGATCGGGTGTTGCCTCGCGGTTTTACCGGGGACTACTCGCGGGCTTGCGCGACCGGGTAGCCCTCGCGGCTGACGAGCGCATCGCGCTCCGCCAGCACCAGGTCAGATTCGACCATCTCGCGCACGAGCGCATCGAAGTCGGTGCGCGGAGCCCATCCGAGATCGGTGCGGGCTCTGGTCGCGTCGCCGAGAAGCGTTTCCACCTCCGCGGGCCGGAAGTACCGCGGGTCGACGCGCACTACAGTGCGGCCGCTGCGCCGATCGACGCCGACCTCATCGGTTCCGTTCCCCCGCCACTCGATGCGCATGCCGAGCTGGCTTCCCGCTTTCTCGACGAACTCGCGCACCGAGTGCTGCCTCCCGGTCGCGATCACGTAGTCCTGCGGCCGTTCCTGCTGCAGCATCAGCCATTGCGCTTCGACGTAGTCGCGCGCGTGGCCCCAGTCGCGTCGCGCCTGCAGGTTGCCGAGGTAGATGCAGTTCTGCAGCCCCGTGGCGATGCGCGCCAGCCCGCGGGTGATCTTGCGCGACACGAAGGTCTCGCCGCGAATGGGCGACTCGTGGTTGAAGAGGATCCCGCTGCAGGCGAACAGCCCGTACGCTTCCCGGTAGTTGATCGTGATCCAGTGCGCGTAGAGCTTGGCGACCCCGTACGGGGAGCGCGGGTGGAACGGGGTGCGTTCGTTCTGCGGCGTCTCGGCCACCAGGCCGAACATCTCCGAGGTGGAGGCCTGATAGAAACGTGTGCGGCGCTCCAGGTGCAGGATCCGGATTGCCTCGAGGATGCGCAGCGTGCCGAGCCCGTCCGCGTTAGCGGTGTACTCGGGCGTCTCGAAGGACAGCTGCACATGGCTCTGCGCGGCGAGGTTGTAGATCTCATCCGGCTGCACCTGCTGGATGATGCGCACGACGTTGGTGGCGTCGCTGAGGTCGCCATAGTGCAGCCGCAGGCGCACATCGGCCGTGTGCGGGTCCTCGTACAGGTGATCGATGCGATCCGTGTTGAACGAGGAGGCGCGACGCTTGATGCCATGCACCTCGTAGCCCTTGGACAGCAGGAGCTCGGCGAGGTATGCACCGTCCTGACCGGTGATCCCGGTGATGAGGGCACGTTTGCTCATCGCGACGTCCAGTGCAGGTGCAGGCGAAGCTCGAGGGAAGGGAACGCACTGTATGCGAGGTGCGTGACCGGCGCATGACAACGCAAGCAGCTCGCGCAAGGCGAGGATGTGTCCCTTCTCTCCGGACCCGTCTTACGCGCTGTTGTGCAGCGGCCGCCGACGGTGCCTGTGGCGAAAGCTCTCCAGCGCTTTGCGGCTCATGTACTTCTCGAGTACGCGCGGCTCGGTGCGGCGCAGGTCCACGAGCACGAGACAGTCGAGTGAGTCGGAGAAGTCCGGATCGACATTGAATCCCAGCACCCGGCCGCCGAGCTTCAGGTACTGTCGCAGGAGCACCGGAGGCCCTTTGCCGTCGGGCTCGAGGCCCGCCAGCAACGCCGAGAGCGTCTGCAGGTCACTGGGCTGCACGCAGCCGAGCGAGCGCAGCGACAGGTTCGAACGGAATGGCCGTCGCGCACGTACCATCGCCGGTGCCAGCGGATCGAACTTACGCTGGCGCAGGAACTGCGCGAGCAGTGCCCGCGACCACGCCGAGTAGTCGTTGCTGATGCTCACCGGGCCGAGCAGCTTGCAGTACTCAGGATGGCGTCCGACGTACTCGCCGATACCGCGCCACAGCAGCAGCAGCGGCGCGAAACTTTTCTGCTGCTCGGCACGGACGAACGAGCGCCCGAGCTCGAGGGCCGGACCCAGCAGCTTGAAGAACAGGTCGTGGTACTCGAAAAGCGTGGACGTGTAGAGGCCGGCCTTGCCCAGCTGCCTCGCGATGCGGTCCGTGCGACCGAGGCGATACGCGCCGCTGATCTCGAGTGTCGACTCATTCCAGATGAAGAGGTGCTCGTAGTACGCGTCGAACGCGTCGATGTCCGTGCTGCGACCCGTACCTTCGCCGACCGCGCGGAAGGTGCACTCGCGCAGCCGCCCGAGCTCCTGCAGCATGACGGGCAGGAGGGTCGCTGGCGCGCAATAGACGCGCAGGTTCCCGGAGCTCAGCAGCAGCGTGTCCGCCGGCAGTGACTCGACCTCACTCGCCAGTCGCCGAGGATCGACAGGATCGGTCACCGGTGCGGGCCGGCGGGGCTCTTTCGGCGAGTGCGTGCCAGAGGATTGCCCTGCGCCTGACAGGTACGTCAGCAGCCGCAGCTGCCCTGCAAGCTCGAGGTCGCTCGCGCTCGTTTTACAACGCTCCGCCGGC
>JAFAKO010000182.1 GCA_019235245.1 Gammaproteobacteria bacterium | reverse complement strand
GTCACCAAGCTCGCGGAGGAGCGCTACCTGGTCGTCGTCACCGACACCATGGTGCGCCACGCCGAGACCTGGATGAGGCGCCACATCCCGCAAGATGCGCTCGCGACGGTCACCGATGTGACCTCTGCCTACGGGCAACTGAACGTGCAGGGGCCGCTCTCGCGCGCGCTGCTGCAGCGGCTCACGAGCGCGGACCTTTCCAACAGCGCGTTTCCCTTCCGCGCGGCGCGCGAGATCGATGTGGGCTTCGCCCGGGTGCTGTGTATCCGCATCACTTACCTCGGCGAGCTCGGCTACGAGCTGTACATCCCGGCCGAACAGGCGTCTCACGTCTACGATCGTATCGTCGAAGCGGGCGCGGGGCTCGGGCTCGCGCACGCGGGGCTCAAGGCGCTCGGCAGCCTGCGCATGGAGAAGGGCTATCGAGACTACGGACACGATATCGACAACACCGACGTGCCGTACGAGGTGGGTCTGGGCTTTGCGCTCGACCTGAAAAAGCCCGACGGCTTCATCGGCAAGGAGGCGGTGCTCGCGCAGAAAGCCCGCGGGCCACTCACCCGGCGCCTCGTGCAGGTGCTGGTCATGGATCCGCAGCCGCTGATGTTCCACGCCGAGGTGCTGCGCCGTGACGGTGCGCCGGTCGGCTACGTGCGCGCGGCTTCCTATGGCCACACCTTGGGAGGTGCGGTGGGTCTGGCGATGGTCGAGCCGAAAGTCGTGGTCGATGAGGCCTACCTCGGCAGCGGCCGCTGGGAAGTCGACATCGCGGGCCGGCTCTATCCGGTGCGCGTCTCGGCGCGCCCGCTCTATGATCCGCAGATGAAGCGCATCCACGCCTGAGCGGACGCGCCTTTGCGCCTGATGCCCACGCGCATCGACGCGTTGCTCACTTGGGATATGTCATCCGGTCCTGAATGGCGAGCAGCAGGTCGGCGCGAGAGACCTCCCCGAGGAGCGCATTGCGCCACTGATCGCTCACTACGGGGAGCGTTGCCGCCTGCTCGCGCAGAAAGCCCTCGAGGGCCGCGGAGAGTGGCAGCTCCGGTGTGAGCGCGAAGACGACCGGGTGCGCGACGGCGCCGACTCTCGTGCCGGGAGTGAGCTCGCGCTTCTCGAGCCGGGTCAGCAACTCGCGCGGATCGAGCCAGGCGAGGAGCTTGTTACCCTCGATGACATACACGCGGCTCACCGGCCGCTTCGGCAGCTGCGCCAGCAGGTTCTCGAGCGTAGCGTCGGGGGAAGTGACGGCGGCCACCGGCTTCACGAGCGCCGAGATCGTGCGCAACCGCCAGTCATCCTCGCCGTGCCCGCAGGCCGGGACCAGCGAGGCGTGGTAGATCGACTCGCCGCGCCGGTAGACCTTGGCCGTGAAGTGCGCCACCACGCACGCGAGCATCAGCGGCAGCACGATCTCATAATCCGCGGTCATCTCGAACAGCATGAGGATCGAGGTGAGCGGGGCATGGGTCGTCGCCGCAAGGAAACCGCCCATGCCGATCAGCGCATACGCCGCCGGTACCGAGGTGAAGGAGGGCAGTGCCTGGTGGAGCAGCTCCCCGTAGAGTGCGCCCAGCGCACAGCCGATGAAGAGTGTGGGCGTGAACACGCCACCCACGGCACGCGAGCCGACTGTGGCGGAGGTCGCGAGCACCTTTGCCGCGAGCACTGCGAGCAGCCACAGCCCGGCGAGCTGGCCGCGCAGTATGGTGCCGACGACGCTGTAACCGTTGCCCCATACCTGCGGCACGAAAATGGAGATCGCACCCACCACCGCACCGCCGGCTGCAAGCTGCCAGTAGAGCGGCAGACGCAGCCGCGCGAAGGCCGCTCGCGCGAGATCGAGTATAGCCAGGAACGGCGGTGCCAGGTGGCCGAGGATCACTCCCAGCACCACGTAGAAGATGAGCTCGTAGTTCGACACGAACTGCACCTGCGGCACGTCATAGACCGGCCCGTAGCCGAGCAGCTGATGGATCGTGGCGCTGGAGGTCACCGAGGCGACGACCAGCGGGCCGAAGCTCTCCATCGCGATCGAGCCGAGGATGATCTCCGCGACGAATAGTGCACCCGAGATCGGCGCGTTGTAGGCGGCGGCGATACCCGCAGCGCCGCCGCAGGCGACCATTAGTCGCAGGCGCGGAATCGGCGCGTGTGCGAGCAAGCCGAGCCGCGAGCCCATCATGGCGGCGAGCTGGACCATCGCGCCCTCGCGACCGATCGAGCCCCCGGAGCCGATCGTGAAGAGTGAAGAGAGCGCGTTGACCAGCGTGGCGCGAAACCTGATGCGCCCGTCCCCGACCAGCACCGCCTCCATGTAGTCGACCGCATGCGCCGAGGAGAGCGCGCGGCCGAGAAAATGCAGCACCAGCCCTGCCAGAAGCCCGCCCACCACCGGCACGATCGCCCGGTGCCACCAGGCGAGACCCGCTGCGCCGTGCACCAGGCCCTGCGTCTGGCCGGTGAAGAGCAGCTCGAGGAGGCGAATGCCCTCGCGAAACGCCACGCTGCAGAGCGCGCCCGTCACCCCGATGAGCGCCGACCAGAAAACGATACCGGCGAGATCCTCGTGACCGAAAAGGATCAGCCGCAGCCGGGTGAGCAGCGAGAGAGGTACGCGGACGATGTCGCGAACTTGCCCGTGCATGGGAGGATGGTAGCGCTCCGCTGCGGGCAAGCTCTGGCTTGTGCGCCTTCCGTTATGATGCTTGCGGGACAGCGGGGACAGGGGTTCGGCAATGATCAGCGGCTACACCGACCACGCAGCGAATGAGCGCACTTTCCTCGCGTGGGTACGCACGGGCATCGCCGTCATCGCCTTCGGTTTCGTCATCGAGAAGTTCAACCTCTTCCTGCTCACGCTCGCTGCGGCGGGCATCGGCAGTGACACGCGCCGCTCGCAGCTCGCGAGCCTCTCGGGTCGTCTCGGCCGCTATGATGGTCTGGTGCTGATACTCGGCGGCGTGGGCCTGGTGATACTGGCGACGGCGCGCTTCGTCCGCACTACGCGTCTGCTCGATGACCCGCAGAAGCACGCCGCCAGCGATGTCCGCACGGAGCTGTTCCTGAGCGCAGCGCTCGTGCTCGTGGTGACGAGCTACAGCCTTTACCTCGCGGTCAGCTGAACCGGTGCTGCGGGCCCGGCGTTCGCCGCGCCGCTCACCGTCTCGCGCTGCGTGAGCTGCGGCCTACGCGCACACGGGACTTGCGCGGGGTCCCTTCGCAGGGAGCGCGGTTCATCCTTTGCCACTCTGCCAACCTATCGGAGGATCTCATGAAACGCGTAGCCGCATCTTTTGTCGTGCTCGCGCTGACGGCCGCAGGCGCCGCCGCGGCGCAGACGACTTCGCCCTCGACCTCACCCTCGAC
>JAFAKO010000070.1 GCA_019235245.1 Gammaproteobacteria bacterium | reverse complement strand
GGACTTTTCATGGTCGGAGCCACCATGCTCGAGAGCGAAGACGGCGCGCGGATCAGCGCACGCTCGATGCTCGAGCTGCTCTCTGCGGCGTACGCGCTGCACCCGGCCTTCGGCGAGGCGCAGGTCATCGAGATCGGCGTCGGTGTGCGCGCGGCTTTCCCGGACAATCTGCCGCGGCTGCGGCACGTGGGCGGTGTGCTGCATGTCAATGGCCTGTACCGTCATGGATTCCTGCTCGCACCGGCACTCGCGCGCCGTGCGGCCGGTGTGCTGCTCGAGGGCCGGCACTATGCGGAGGTGATGGATGAAGATCCTGGTCAACGGCGCCTGGCGTGATACGCACAGCGCGGCGCTTGCCCCCCTGCTGGAGGAGCTCGGCTACGGTGGGACGGTGGTAACCACCGCGGTGAATGGCGAGTTCGTCGCGGCGGGCAAGCGGGAGGAGCGCCTGCTCACCGAGGGCGATCGGCTCGAGGTGCTGGCTCCGATGCAGGGGGGCTGATGCTGAGCCTTTATGAGACCCCGGTGCGCTCGCGCCTCATGCTGGGTACCGCGCGCTATCCGTCCCCGGCAGTGCTCGCCGCTGCCGCGCGGGCGGGCGGCGTCGAAGTGGTGACCGTGGCGCTGCGGCGCGAGTCCGCCGGGGAGCGCGCCGGTCAGGCCTTCTGGTCGTTCATTCGCGAGCTCGGCGTGCGGGTGCTGCCCAACACCGCCGGCTGCCACTCCGTGAAAGAGGCGGTGACCACCGCTCACATGGCACGTGAGGTGTTCGGCACGCCGTGGATCAAGCTCGAAGTGATCGGCGAGGACGACACGTTGCAGCCGGACGTTTTCGGCCTCGTCGAGGCGGCGCGCACGCTGTGTGCGGAGGGATTCGCGGTGTTTCCCTATACCACGGAGGACCTGGTGGTCGCGGAGCGGCTGCTGGCGGCCGGTTGCCGGGTGCTGATGCCCTGGGGCGCCCCCATCGGCTCAGGGCGTGGGTTGAACAATCTGTTTGGACTGAAGACGCTGCGCGCGCACTTCCCCGAAGTCCCCCTCATCATCGATGCCGGTCTCGGCGTTCCCTCACACGCCGCGCAGGCGCTCGAGCTCGGTTTCGATGCGGTGTTGATCAACACGGCGGTCGCGCAGGCGCGCGACCCGGTGCAGATGGCGGGCGCCTTCGCCCGCGCGGTGGAAGCCGGGCTTGCCGCGCGCGCGGCGGGTCCCATGGAGCCGCGTGACCTGGCCACACCATCGACCCCGGTCATCGGCACGGCATTCCGCGGATGAGGCTGCCCCGCGTCTACCCGATCGTCGACAGCGCGGCCTGGGTAGCGCGGCTCGCGGGCGTGGGCGTGCGGCTCGTGCAGCTGCGGATCAAGGAGGAGACACAAGCACGGCTGCGCACCGAGATCGAGGCGGCGCAGGCCTGCTGCCGCGGAGCAGGTGTGCAGCTCATCGTGAACGACTATTGGGAGCTCGCGCTTGCGATCGGCTGCGACTTCGTGCACCTCGGGCAGGGAGATCTCGATTGCGCGGACGTACGCTCGCTGCGCCGGGCCGGGGTGCGGCTCGGCATCAGTACGCACGATGAGGCGGAGCTCGAGCGGGCCCTTGCATTGCGACCGGACTACGTGGCGCTCGGCCCCATCTACCCGACGTTGCTGAAGGTCATGCCGTGGCAGCCGCAGGGGCTGGCACGCATCGGCGAATGGAAGCGGCGCATCGGCGCGGTTCCGCTCGTTGCCATCGGCGGCGTCACGCTCGAGCGGCTCGCCGGCGTCTTCGACGCGGGGGCCGATGCTGCGGCTGTCGTGACCGATATCGTGCGGGCGACCGATCCACTGGACCGTGCGCGGCAATGGCTCGCCGTGGCAGACGCATGGGCGACGCGCATGACGCCTGCGCCCGAGGGCTGCGCATGACGGATCGCTACGCACGTCAGGAAATCCTGCCCGAGGTGGGCGCGCAGGGACAGGCACGGCTCGGTGCTGCGACGGTGCTGGTGGTGGGAGCCGGCGGCCTCGGCTGCGCCGTGCTCTCCTACCTCGCGGCAGCCGGAGTAGGCACGCTCATCATCGTCGACCACGATCGTGTCGAAGAATCCAACCTGCATCGCCAGCCGCTCTACCGCATGAGCGACCTCGGCCAGCCGAAGGTGCAGGCGGCGCGCGCAGCGCTCACGGCGCTCAATCCCGCGACGCGGATCGAGGCAGTCTTCGAGCGCCTGACCTCGGTCAACGGGCCGCGACTGGTCGCCGCGGCGAGCCTCGTCATCGACGCTGCCGACAGTTTCGCGGTCACGTACCTGCTGAGCGATGTCTGTCATCGCGCCGTCAAACCCCTCATCAGCGCCTCGGTGCTGGGGCTCGCCGGCTATGTCGGTGCATTCTGCGGCGGTGCGCCGAGCTACCGTGCGGTCTTTCCGGAGCTGCCGCGCCAGGCCGGATCCTGCGCCGAGTCGGGCGTCCTCGGAACGGCGGTGGGCGTCATCGGCACGCTCCAGGCCCACATGGCGCTGGCGCTGCTCCTCGACTGGCAGCCGCCGGTGCTCGGCCGCATGCTGTCGATGGATCTGCGCACGCTCCACGTCGGCGGCTTCTCGTTCGCGGGGGCCGGCGAGCCTGCCGGCCCGATGATCCCCTTCATTGCCGCGGCAGAGGTGGAGCGCAGTGATGTCGTAATCGATCTGCGCAGTCTCACCGAGACGCCGGTATCGCCGTTCGAGTCGGCACTGCGCATCGAGGTGGAGGCGCTGGAGAAAGCCCAGCTGCAGATTCCATCCCGGGCGCGTGTCGTCCTGTGCTGTCGGAGCGGGGTGCGGGCCTGGCGCGCTGCCCAGGCGTTGCGTCGCCGGGGGCATGAGAAGCTTGCGTTGATTGCGATGGGCGAGTGACCAGCGTTCTCGTCGTCGGCGGCAGCGATTCCAGCGGCGGGGCAGGGCTCACCGTCGATGTCGCTACGCTCACGCGGCTCGGGGCTCGTGCACTCCCGGTCATCACCGCAGTCACCGCGCAGACGGATGTGCGGGTCGCCGCGGTGCACGTGGTGCCGCCCGAGGTGGTGCGGGCGCAGATCGCCGCCGCCTTCTCCAGTAGCTCGATCCAAGCCATCAAGACCGGCATGCTGGCGACCCGCGCCACGGTGCTCGCGGTGGCGGCAGCCCTGCCGGCCGTCCCACCGCCCGTCGTGGTCGATCCGGTGCTCGCGTCCTCCTCCGGCGGCGAGCTGCTCGATGATGCGGGGCGTGAGGCGCTGTGCCGGGCCCTGTTGCCGCGCGCCGCGCTGCTCACTCCCAACATTCCGGAAGCGGCGGCACTGCTTGGCACGCACCCGGCGGTCTCCGGGGAGGAGCTGCTGCGGCAGGCCGCAGCACTGCTCGCGCTGGGACCGGCGGCGGTGCTGCTCAAGGGCGGCCACGCCGAGGGCCCCGAGGCGGTCGATCTACTGCTGATGCGCGATGCGCAGCCACAGTGGCTGCGCGCACCACGCCTGCGCGCGACGCATCGCGGCACCGGCTGCGCGCTCGCCGCCGCGATCGCAGCGGGACTCGGCGCGGGCCTCGACCTGCCGGCGGCCTGCGCCCAGGCGAAGCAACGGGTGCTGCAGCTTCTGCTGGAGGAGGGCTGAGACGGCCCTACGGATCCTGCAGATCAAGCCGCAGCCGCTGTCCCCGCTGCTGCGGCCGCGGGCTTCGAGAGCTCCTCCAGGCTCACGCAGCGCGTTTCGGGCAGCAGCCAGAGCGTGATGGCGAGGCCGAGAATGCTCGCCATCGCCGCGGCGGCTTCGGCGGCGACCAGCCCGCGCCAATGCATGAAGATGGGGAATAGGAACACGCCCACGAATGCCCCGATCTTGCCGGTCGCCGAGGCGATGCCGTGACCGGTGGTGCGCGTCTCGACCGGGAAGACCTCGGCCGGGTAGACGAAGGTGGTCGCGTTGGGTCCGAACTCGGTGAAGAAGTAGCTCACGCCGTAGATGATCAGGAACGGCACGACCAGCCGTTCGATACCCGGAATGAGTGCCAAGGCCGTGAAGCACAGCGCCATCATCAGGAACCCCATCACCTGGATCGGTTTTCGTCCCAGACGGTCCATGGTGAGCGCCGCGACGAAGTAGCCCGGCAACGCGGCCACCGCGAAGATGCACAGCTGCGCGAGCGTCTTATGGATCAGGTCCTGGTGCGGCATCACCGCACCGAGCACCAGCGGCGCACTCACGGTGTTGCCGTAGTACGCAAAGTCCATCATGAACCAGGCGAGGCTCACACCGAGCAGCCGCACGAACAGCTGCCGGTTGTCGATGAGTTGCCTGAAGCCCGCGCCGAAGGAGCGCGCCGCGGTGCGGGTCGCCCCCGCTGAGGCGGGCAATGCGCTTGCCGACACGGTCGCAGGCGATGCCGCGGTGCCCAGCACGTTGCCGGCTGCCGCATGCATTTCCGCGTGCCGCCCCTGCGAGTGCAGGAAGCGCGGGGTTTCGGCCAGATGCCGCCGCATCTGGAACACAGCCAGTGCCGGGATGGCACCGAATGCGAGCAGCAGCCGCCAGATGAGATCGTGCGACAGCCCTGACCAGAGCAGTGCCGCTGCCAGCAGCGGTCCGAATATCAGTCCGGCCGCCTGCATGCTGAACACCAGCGTGACCATCATGCCGCGCGTCGTGCGGCTCGCGTACTCACTCATGATGGTCGAGCTCACGGGGTAATCGCCGCCGATGCCGATGCCGAGGATGAAGCGGAAGGCGATCAGCCACCAGATGTTCGGTGAGAACGCCGAGGCGATGGCGCCGGCGGCGAGCACCAGCACCTCGTAGCCATAGATGCGTTTGCGCCCGAGGATGTCGGCGATGCGTCCGAAGGCCACCGCACCGATCGCCGAAGCGATGAGCGCGGTCGAGGACACGAGCCCCGCGGCGGTCGCGGATGGATGCCATTCATCCTTCAGCAGCTCCATCGCGACACCGATGATGAACAGGTCGTACGCGTCGGTGAAAAAACCCATCCCCGAGATGAACAGGATCTTCCAGTGGGCACGCGTGATGCGCGCTTCGTCGAGCTGCTTCAGCAATTCCCCACCGGTGCCTGCGGCGGCAGAGTTCATGGAGGCTCCTTCCTTGGCGCCGGCGCTGCTGTAATGTGCCTGCAATGTGCCGTCGCGCTCCGCCGCCGGTCGTGCCCGGAGCGCGCGAGACCATACTGCTTATCCGGACGCTGCGCGTCTTTGAAGGTTCCCCTGTTGGCGATATCGAGTGGGCGGCGCGGAGCCTGCGCAGCCGCTGTGTCGGTGAGGTCCGACGAGGCGCCGCGCCGGGAGCTGGCACCCGGCGGGCAGCAGGCCGATTTTTTTATCGTCAGCGCGATAGTTAGTCAGTTTGCTAACTATGGCCGAAACGTGAGTTGCCACGCCCACACACACAGACACACAGGCACACACATCGCCATGCATGTCGCCGCGCCGCGACGGCCGGCGATCATGCCATGCGTGACGTCAACCAACATCTCACTCGGCCGCTATAGCCAACACCGCCGGGAAGCTGGCGCAGCAGACTAACTCACAGAAGGATGTTGGCTATGGAGCGCAATATGTTGCGTCGCGCTATCAGGGGCGCACTGATTACAGGTCTCACGGCGGGCCTCGCGGCCTGCGGCGGTGGTGGCGGCTCCGCCTCCAACACCCCACCGGGCACCATGGCCACCATGGCGCTGACCATGAGTGATGCGTCCGCCGATGACTGGGCGTGTGTCGGCGTGCGGGTGCTCAGCATCGCGCTGGTACCGGCCGGCGGCGGCAGCCCCGTGACCGTATGGAGTGCTCCGACCCCTGCCCCTTATGTCAATCTCGAGCAGCTCGATCAGCTCGGGGAAATCCTCGGCAACGTCAGCGTGCCGGTCGGAACCTACTCCGGCGCGCTGCTCACGATTGCCGCGAATCCCGGTGATGTAGTGCTCACCGTGGCCGCCGATCCCCAGAGCGGCTTTCCGCTCGCCGGCGGAACGAACGTGCCGGCCGATGCCATTCAGATCCAGGGTGCCAAGGGCTCCGCCGGCAGCCTCACGGTCGGTGTGAACATCACGTTCGATGAGCCTCTCACGGTGAGCGCCAGCACCAGCAACGCGCTCGATCTCGAGTTCGACCTGGCGCATCCGGCATTCATCGTCGGACATACGCCGCCGGCCGCGGCCGGCGCCACGCTGTGGGCGGTGAATTTCAACGGTCCGGTACGCCGCCTGGCCGTGCCGGACATCGCGCGGCTCGTATTGCGCCATACCTACGGCACCGTCAGCGGCGTCGACTCCGACTCGCTCACGATCACCAAGGACTTCGCGGTGTATCCGGCGACCAATCCCGAGACGGCGATCGCGGGTACCCAGTCGCTCACGATCGATGCGGACGCGACCAACGGCACGATCGTCTATGACCTCGACGCCGGCACGCGTACCGTGGTCGACAACTTCAGCGGCGAGTCCTCGCTGAACGGCCGGTACGTGCGGATCGCCGCGCGCTACCAGGAAAACGGCACGCTGGTGGCGGTGCGCGTGTGGGCGAGCAGCGAGTTCAGCAAGGTCTGGCTGAGCCCCGAAGGCCATGTGCTGCACGTCGATACCACCAACGATGTGCTCACGGTCCTCAACGAGGACGGGCGCGGGGTCCCGGTGACGGTGAACGCCAGCACCCAATTCTTCTTCCGTGCGCCGGCGAACGGCAGCGCCGATGCCACCCCCATCGCGACCGGCACGGCGTTCCTCACGAACCACGACCTGGTGCGCGGCTTCAAGGTGCACGTGAGCTCGATGGATCCGCTCGCGGTGCCGATGGTTGCCGACACCATCGATATCGAGACGGCGGCCTACGGTGGGCACATCTCCAATGTGACGACCTCCGGCTTCACGTACCAGTCCGCTTACCTGTTCCAGAGCGACAACTACAGCGTGAACCTCGGCTACATCGCCGACACACTCGCCAATGGCTTCGACGACAGCGGCAACCCGATCGAGGGATTCAAGTGGTGGAACTTCACCTTCCCGACGACGCTCACCTTCGGCAGCGGGGCGACCAGCAGCTTCGCTGCGGCGACCGCCGGCGCGGTGGACTTCGGCGGGACGGTGGGCTCGCTCCCCGCCTGGGGCGGGAGCGTCGCCACCTGGGGTGACGGCGGCGCCAACCCGAGCGGCTGGTACGCGCGCGATGCAGTCCTTGTACCCACGCCCATGCCGCTCGGGTCGGTGAGCACCGCCTTCGCCGCCAGCAGCTTCGCGTTCACCGTTGCGGGCGGCACGATGCCGGTCGCGGTGGAGGTCAGCACCACCATGGGCTCGGCGACACTCGTGTACCAGATCGACCGCAACGGCGGGGTGGTGACGGTGAGCCCGATCGATATCACCACGGCGCAGGGGCTGGGCGCCATCACCTCGGGGCTGGTCGATGGTGCGCCGGTGAAGGTCTACGGCGTGCCGCAGGCGCCGGTCGCTCCCGGGACCAGCGGCACGCTCAAGGCGTACGTGATCGTCTACTACACGGGGACGATGCCGAGCATGTAGAGGGCATCGGACGAGGCAGGACGCCTCGCTCGGGGAAGGAGGGCGCCGCAGTCCGTTGCGACGCCCTTCGTCCTCAGGAGCGCTCGCGTATCATGGCCGCCTCATGAGCCCCACCCAGCCCCCGGTCGACCTCAAAAGCATCGCGCGGCGCGCGATGCTCGATCACGGCCTCGACCCCGACCTGCCTGCGGCAGCCGCCGCGCAACTGCGTACCATCAAGGGCCCGGCGGTGGAGCACGGCGCGGCGCTCCGCGACCAGCGCTCGCTCCTGTGGTGCTCGATCGACAACGACGACTCGCGGGATCTCGACCAGCTGTCCGTGGCGCAGCCGCTCGCACAGGGCGCGGTCCGGATCCTCGTTGCCATCGCCGATGTCGATGCGCTGATCGCGCGCGACTCGCCGCTCGATGCTCACGCGGCCGCCAACACCACCTCGGTGTACACCGCCGCCCAGACCTTTCCCATGTTCCCCGAGCAGCTGTCGACCGATCTCACCTGCCTTGCGGCAGGGCAGGAGCGGCTTGCGATCGTGGTCGATATGACGGTGGCGGCCGATGGCAGCATTACGGCCTCGGACATCTACCGCGCGACCGTCGTGAACCGTGCCAAGCTCGCCTATGACAGTGTCGCGGCCTGGCTCGATGGCCGCTCGCCCGCCCCGGCTGCCGTCACGGCCGTGAGCGGCATGGACCGGCAGCTGCGCATCCAGGACGCCGTGGCGCAGGTACTGAAGCGCGTGCGCCGCGCGCAGGGCTCGCTCACGCTCTCGACACTGGAGGCGCGCGCCGTGTATGACGACACGGCACTGATCGATCTCAAACCGGATGAGAACAACCGCGCCAAGGAGCTCATAGAGTTCTTCATGATTGCGGCCAACGGCATCGTCGCACGATACCTCGAGGACCACGGCCGCTCATCGCTGCGCCGGGCGCTGCCCGACCCGGTGCGCTGGGACCGGATCGTGGCGCTGGCGCGCGGTTGCGGCGCGACGTTGCCGGCCGCGCCCGATGCACGTGCGCTGAGCGCTTTCCTGCTCGAGCGTCAGCAGGCAGCACCCGCGCAATTTCCCGACCTCTCGCTCGCCGTGGTCAAGCTGCTCGGCGCTGGCGAGTATGTGCTCAAGCGCCCGGGGGAGGCGTGCGCGGGCCATTTCGGACTTGCGCTCAACGACTATGCACACGCCACGGCACCTAACCGTCGCTTTCCCGATGTGATCACGCAGCGCCTGCTGAAGGCGGCGCTGGCAGGCGATGCCGCCCCCTACGGCGATGAGGAAGTACGCGCGCTCGGGCAGCACTGCACGCTGCAGGAGCACAACGCCGCCGGGGTGGAGCGGCAGGTGCGCAAGTCCGCGGCCGCGCTGCTGCTGCAGGCGCACCTCGGCGAGCAGTTCGACGCGCTCGTCACCGGTGCCTCGGACAAGGGGACCTGGGTGCGCATCGCGCAGCCGCTTGCCGAAGGACGGGTGGTGCAGGGCTTCCAGGGTCTCGACGTCGGCGACCGGGTACGCGTCCGGCTGACCCATACCGACGTGCAGCGCGGGTTCATCGACTTCGCACGGGTGTCTTGACGCGAGCCAGAACTTCCTAATACTCGAGGTGCAGCCGCACGGCGTAGAAGCGCACCGGTCCCCGGTCGCCGTTGAAGCCCGGATTCTGGATGTACTGAAAGTCCGGGGTGAGTTGCAGCCGCAGTGGCGCCTGACCGAGCGACCAGGACCACTGCGCGCGGTAATAGGTCTCGATGATCTGCTCGCGGGCGTAGCTCAGCCTTCCGTCGCCGAGGAGAAAGCCCGAGCCACCGGCCGCAAGATACGCCCGGTGCGGGTCAGAGAGTCCCTCGACCGCAAGGCCGAGACCGACACAGTCCTCGCCCCGCCGCCAGTGCACGCCCGACAAATCGGCACCGGCGCTCAACAGCCGGTCGACCTCGGTGAACACGAAGTCCTCCGTGTGCGCATCGTTCCAGCCGAGCCGCATGAACGCTCCGGTATTGCCGCCATCGGCGAGCGGCTGCTCGAGGTTCACACCGAAGCCGACCTTGTGACGCCCCTCCTGCGCGTCCGCCGCGATGTTGGGCACGCTGCCGGTGGCCGTCGCGATCGCAAGTGCCTGCTGGTAGTCACCTAGCTTTGCGGTATTGACGTAGGCGAGCAGCCGCACCACCGTGGTGATGGCGGCCGGCGACAGGGTCAGCTCGAGATTCTGATTGCGTGCACGGTTGAGGGTCTCGAGTGTCTGGCCGTTGGCGACGGTCGGCATCCGGTACATGCCGTATTTCAGCGACCACTCCGGACTGATGTAGCCCACCACGAAGCCATCGGTGTAGCCGCGGGTATCGGCGCCGTAGTCCCAGGAGGTGCTCTGCCACAGGGACCAGTTCATGAACTGCGTGCGCGCGGAGCCACCGTAGCGGTTGCGATCGAAGTCGTCCGCGACCGAAAGCCACCCCACCTTGAGCTCGAGACGCCGCGCGGCTTCGCGCCCCGGGATCTGGTCGGCCGCGCGCTCGATGCTCGGCGCATCGTCTGCGAGCGGCAGCATGAAGCGCGCGTACAACCGCGCGATGTAGAACTCCTTCTTCAGGCCCGCAACGCCCTGGCGGATGACATCGCCGTTGGTGAGGCCGCCGAGGCCGGTCGCGCCGCTCACCCCGGCACCCATGAATTTCTCGACGTCGAAGTACAGCTGGCCCCAGTCGAGCGGCGCCCAGCCGCTGTAGAAACCGATGGTATGGGTCGCCTGCTGGTCGCCGGCGGGATCGAGGCTCAGTGCGCCGCGGTAGGGAGAAGTGAGCCCGCTCTGCCACTGCTCGATGAAGGTGTATTGCGCCCCGAGCAGCTGCGGCCAGCGGCTGTCGGGTCCCGCGGCCGCACCGCTGGCGGCGGCGGCGCTATCGGCCGTCACCGCATCCATGGCGTTTCCCGGCACCGGGCAAGCCGCCAACGCCGCGCTCAGCAGCATACCCGGGACTGTATTTGCGGCGGACACGGCTATACTATACCCCCCATCCTATGAGAGCTTCCGAGGTCGGCGCCGTGGGACACACCCTCGAGGACAAGACGCGGCTGCTGCAGCGGGTTCGGCGACTGCGCGGCCAGGTGGACGCCATCGAGCGTGCACTGGAGCGCGATGCCGATTGCGCCCGGGTGATGCAGCTGACGGTATCAGCCCGGGGCGCGGCCAACAGCCTGATGGCAGAGCTGCTGGAGGATCATATCCGCATGCACGTTTCCGATCCGGCGCGCGATCGCGACCGCGGCCGGGCGCGGGGCGCCAAGCACCTGATCGACATCGTGCATGCTTATCTGAGGTGACGATCAGGTTGCAGCGGGTGGCTGCCAGTCGCCGCCGAGAGCCTTGACCAGCTGCACGGTGGCGGTGGCGCGGCGGATGTCGATGTCGACCGCGGTGAGACGCGCCGAAAGGGCTGCGTTCTGCGTCGTGACGACCTCGAGATACGTGACGATGCCGCCCTTGTAGCGCAGGTTGGCCTGATCGGCCGCCCCCTGGGTCGCCTTCACCGCGGCGGCCTGACTCACGCTCTCACGCTGCAGCTGCCGTAATGCGGCCACGTCGTCCTCCACGTCCTGGTATGCGGTGAGCACCGTGCCCCGATAGTTGGCGACCTGCTCATCGTAGCGGGCGTGCGCCTGGGCGGATTGGGCCGCGTGCAGTCCGCCATCGAAGAGGGTGAGCATGGCCTGCGGGCCGATCGACCAGAACCGCGCGGGCGCGGTGAGCCAGTTCATCGTCGAGCCTGCGAGCCCCCCTGCGCTGCCAGCCAGGTCGAAGACCGGGAAATAGGCGGCACGCGCCACGCCGATATTGGCATTGGCCGCGGCGACGCGCCGCTCGGCAGCCGCCACGTCCGGCCGCCGCTCGAGCAGCTGCGAGGGCAGCCCGGTGTCGATACCGGGCATGCCGGGCAACGCCTCGTCCTGGCGCGCTGACAGGGAGAAGCTCGAAGGCTCCCGGCCCACCAGCACGGCGATCGCATGCTCGGTCTGCGCGCGGTGGAGACGGGTGTCCTCGGCCTGGGTGCGCGCCAGTTCGAGCTGCGCCTGGGCCTGCTGCACATCCGCGATCGCCGCCGCGCCGCCCTTGTAGAGGTTCTCCGTGAGCTGCAGCGCCCGCTCGTAGTCGGAGACCGTCTGATCGAGGAAGCGCTGCTCGATATCGAGGCCGCGCAGCGTGAAATAGTCGCTGGCGAGCTCCGCGTGCAGCGACAGGTCGAGGGAAGCGACATCCCCGGCGCTGGCCTGCTCCAGCGCCCGGGCATTGGCCACCGTGTTGCGCACGCGGCCGAAAACATCGATCTCGTAGGAGAGATCGCCGCTCAGCACGAAGGAGTTGCCGGTGCGGGTCTTGCCCGGTGTGTAGCCGGACTGATAGGTGGAAGTCTCACCGCGGGTAGCGTTCGCCTGCGCGGTGAGCGTGGGAAACCAGTCCGAGCGGGCGATCCGCGTCTGCGCGCGCGCCTGCTCGAGCTGCGCGAGGGCCGCCTTGAGATTCTGGTTGGCTACCGTGACCTGGTCTTCCAGCGCATCGAGATCGGCGTCCCCGAACATGGTCCACCAGCGGCCGCGCGCGCCGGTATCTGCCGGAGCAGCGAGTTTCCAGTCTGCCGCCTCCTTGTAAGTCTGCGGCGGCTGCGGGGTAGCCGGGCGCTCGTAGTGGGGGCTGAGCGAGCAGCCGGCGAGCGCTGCGGCGACTCCCGCGCCGAGCAGCCCGGTGGATCGGGAGCTCACGAGTGTTCCGCCGCTGGAGCCGTGCCCGCCTGCGGCTGAAGCGGCTGCACGCGCACCGGTGTGCCATCGGCGATGGAATCCGGCGGGTTGAGGATCAGCGTGTCGTTCGCATCGATCCCGGCGAGCACCTCGACCTCGGTGCCGAAGTCGCGGCCTTCGGAGATATCTCGCAGGCGCACGTGCTGATTGGCATCGACGGTGGCAACCTCCGGCGACTTGCCGCGGAAGATCACCGCGTTCACCGGCACCCGCAGGTTGCCGGGGCCCGGCGGCAGGGCGAAGGTCACCTGGACGTACGAGCCCGGCAGCAGCTCGCCGCTGCCGTTGTCGATCTGCAGCTCCACTTCCAGTGTGCGCGCGGTGGCGTCCAGTGCATGCGCGGTCGAGGCGACGGCAGCCGCGTAGTGCTGCCCGGGATGGTCGGTGAATTCCAGCGAGGCCTGCATCCCGGTGTGGACCTGTGCGGCATAGGCCTGCGGCACCTGCACGTAGATACGCAGGCGGTGCGTGTCGGCGACGCGGAACAGGGCGCTGCCGGGGGTCTGACCGGCATTGATGAGCGCTCCGACATCGGTGTTGCGCTGAGTGACGACGCCGTCGAAAGGCGCCACGACGCGCTTGAAACCCTCCATTTCGCGCAGCCGCGCGAGGTTGGCGGCGGCGGAGGCCTGCGCGGCCCCCTTGGCGGCCGCATCGCCGGCGCGCTGGTCCGCATCCTGCTGCGACACCGACTGTGTGGCGAGCAGTCCCTGCCAGCGCTCGTTGGTGGTACGGGCGAGCTCATAGTTTGCGCGTGCGGTGCCGAGGTCGGCCTCCGCCTGCCGCAGCTGCTGGTCGACCTCCGGGGTCTCGATCTCGGCCAGCAGCTGGCCCTTCTTTACCGTGGCGCCGATGTCGGTATACCAGCTCTTGAGATACCCGCTGGTGCGCGCATAGATGGGCGCCTCGTAGTACGCCTGCACGCTGCCGGGCAGCAGCAGCGTATCGGTGGCCGGCCCGCGGTGCGGCTTGGTGGTGATGACGGTGAGCACCGCGGACTGACGCGCCTCGTGGGCGAGCGCATTGCGGGTGAGCAGCCGGCTGATGATTCCCCACACCGCGAGCAGCAGCACGACTGCGACCGCCACCCACAGATAGCGCCGCTGCAGCAAGGCGGGCGCGGTCCTCGGGCGGTGGCTTGCCGAGACATCGTTCATCGGGCACTCCGGCGTCCATGGATGATGCTGAACACGGTCGGGACGAAGAACAATGTCGCAATGGTGGCGAACACCAGCCCGCCGATCACGGCGCGGCCGAGGGGGGCGTTCTGCTCGCCGCCCTCGCCGAGCCCGAGCGCCATGGGCAGCATGCCGATGATCATGGCGAGGGCCGTCATCAGGACCGGGCGAAAGCGCGTGAATCCCGCCTGCAGGGCGGCGTGTGCGGCGTCGTCGCCGGCGTCCATGCGCTGGCGCGCGAAGCTGATGACCAGCACGCTGTTGGCGGTGGCGACCCCCATGCACATGATGGCCCCGGTGAGCGCTGGCACGCTCACCGGGGTGTGGGTGAGGAACAGCATCCAGACGATGCCGGCGAGCGCTGCCGGCAGCGCCGTGATGATGATGAAGGGATCCCGCCAGGACTGGAAGTTGACCACGATCAGCAGGTAGACCAGCACCACCGCGCCGGCAAGACCGATGAGCAGCCCGGTGAAGGACTGGGTCATCGTGGTGACCTGACCGCGGACGGTGACCTGGGCGCCGCGTGGCCGCTGCGACTCCGTGTCGTGCACGATCCGCTCGATCTGCTTGGCGACGAAGCCGAGATCGGTGCGCTCCACGCCGGCATAGATGTCGATGACCGGCGTGGAATTGTAGTGACTCACGACGGCCGGAGACTCGCTGCGGTGGAAGGTCGCGAAGTTGGCGAGCAGCTGGACGCCGCCGCCGGCGGCGCTCCCGGGCGCGGCGTTGCCGGCGCCGTTGCCGCTGTTGGCGGCGTTCGCATTGGCTTCGTTGGCGCCGCCGGCGGTGACCGGTGTGGTCGCCAGGTCGGTGAGCGAGGTGAGGCGGAACTGCGGCGTCTGTGCCACCACCGGGTACTGCGTGCCGGTCTTCGGATCGATCCAGAAGGAGAGCGTCGTCTGCGAGCTGCCCGAGAGCGACACGAGAAGGTCCGAGGCGACGTCCGTCTCGGTGAGCCCGAGGAGCGACGCCTTGGTACGGTCGACATCGACATTGAGGGTCGGGTAGTCGTATTGCTGCTGGATACGGGCGTCCACCAGCCCCGGGATCGTGCGCATGCGCGCCAGCAGGACGTTGGCGTACTTACGCGTCGCATTGGTGTCGAAGCCCGACACCTGCACGTCGACGGGGGAGGGCAGGCCGAAGTTCAGGATCTGACTGACGATGTCGGCCGGCGAGAAGGCGAAGACGGTGCCGGGATAGAGCGCAGTGAGCTTCTCGCGCAGCGCATGCACGTAGGGCTCGGTCGCGTGATGATCGGAAGTGAGGTTGATCAGGATATCGGCGTCCCCCGGCCCGACCGGCGCCGAGGTCGAATAGGAGAGGTTGATACCGCTGTACGGCAGCCCGATGTTATCGACGATGGTCGAGATCTCGCGGGCCGGGATGACGCTGCGGATGGTCGCTTCGATGCTGTCGCACAGCGCCGCGGTCCGCTCGATGCGTATGCCGGTCGGCGCCCGCAGGTGCAGCTTGATCTGCCCGGCGTCGACCGCCGGGAAGAAGTCCTGCCCGAGTCCCGGCAGGAAGCTCCCCAGCGGGAAGGCGAGCAGCGCGGTCGCCGCCATCGCCCCGAGGAAGGGCAGCGCAAAGCGCGGACCCGCCTGCAGCGCGCGCTCGAGTAATCCATGGTAGCGCTCGCGCGTGCGGCCGAACCACGCTTCGAAGCGCCGCTGCAGGTGCTGCGCGAGGTGGCGTGGCGCGCTGCTATGGCCCTCGTGCAGCTGCAGCCAGTACTTGGCGAGTGTCGGCACGAGCGTACGCGACAGCAGGTAGGAGGCGAGCATCGCGAACACCACCGCCTCGGCGAGCGGCACGAACAGGTAACGCGCGATGCCGGCCAGCATGAACATCGGCACGAACACGATGCAGATGGCGAGCGTCGACACCAGCGCCGGCAACGCGATCTCGTGGGCACCGTTGAGGATCGCCTCCTCGACCTGCTGACCCTGCTCGAGATGCATGTTGATGTTCTCGATGGTCACGGTCGCGTCATCGACCAGGATGCCGACCGCGAGCGCCAGCCCGCCGAGGGTCATGATGTTGATGGTCTCCCCGAGCGCCGACAGGCAGAGGATGGAGGTGAGGATCGACAGCGGGATCGACACGGCGATGATCAGGGTGCTCTTCCAGCTGCCGAGGAACAGCAGGATCATCAGCGCCGTGAGCGCCGCGGCGATGACCGCCTCGCGTACCACCCCCTCGATGGCCGCGCGTACGAACACCGACTGATCGCCGACCAGATCCACATTGAATCCTGGCGGCAGCTGCTCACGGATCGAGGGAAGCCGCTGCTTGATGTTATTGATGATGTCGAGCGTCGATGCCCCGCCGGTCTTCAGCACGCTCATCAGCACGCCGCGGTGGCCGTCGCGGCGCACGATATTGGTCTGCGGGGGATAGCCGTCGCGCACGTGCGCCACATCGCGCACGTAAATGACGCTGCCGTTGCGATTGGCGATCGGCAGGTCGTTGAGCTCCGCGACGGTGCGCGGATTGGCATTGACGGTGATGAAGTACTCGCGGTCGCCGATCTTCTGCGTGCCGGCTGGCAGGATCGAGTTCTGCGCAGAGATGGCCGCGGTGACATCGTTTCCGGAGAGGCCGGTGGCGCGCAACGCGTCCGGATCGAGATCCGCCTGCACCTGGCGCTGCAGCCCCCCGTAGGGGTAGGGCATCGAAGCCCCCTGTACCGTGCCGAGGCCCACGCGGATGATGTTGTTGCCGAGGTCGAACAGCTGGGCTTCGGAGAGTTTCTCGCTCGAAAGCGCCAGCTGCAGGATGGGAACCGAGGAAGCGTTGTAGGCGAGCACGAACGGCGGTGTCGTGCCGGGCGGCGCCGAGCGCAGATTGGTCTGCGAGACGCCGGTGATCTGCGCGTAGGCGAGCTCCTCGTTGACGCTCGGCTGGAAGAAGTACTTGACCACCGAGGTCCCGGTGACGTTCTGCGACTCGGTATGCTCGACGTCGTTGACGGTGGTCTGCGCGTTGCGCTCGGTCCCGAGCACGATGCGGGTCGCCATCTCATCGGGCGACAGGCCCGTGTAACGCCAGATGGTGGCGACCACCGGGATCCTGATGTTCGGAAAGATGTCGGTCGGGGTGCGCAAAATCGCGAACACGCCGAGCAGCGTGATCGCGATCGCCAGCACCAGGAAGGTGTACGGGCGCCGTAGCGCGAGCTGGACGATCCACATGGCCCCCCACCATAACGCAGCCACCTCCATGAGCCGGTTACGCCGCGGGCAGGGCGTGTTACAGGTGAAATGTGTCGTGCAAAGGCCACGCGACAGGAGCCAACGACACTTTCCCTGGTTGTAGTGCCCGCGGCAGTGCCGTGCACGCGGGGTTCCTCACAGACTCGGGACGATGCCAGAAGCCTCAGTAGACCGCTTCCACCGGAACCGCGATCCGATAGCCGGCGCCGCGCTCGGTGAGGATGATTTGCGGCTCGGCCGGGTTGCGCTCCAGCTTGCGCCGCAGGCGCAGGATCTGCACATCGACCGCGCGGTCGTAGACCTCGTTGTCGTAGCGGCGGCTCATCTCGATGAGCTGATCGCGGCTCACCACACGATTGCCGGAGGACAGCAGTGCCGCGAGCAGGTTGAACTCGCCGTTGCTGAGCGCCACCTGGGTACCGTGCGCGTCGGTGAGCCGGCGGGTGCGCAGGTTGAGCTCCCAGCCGGGGAAGCGGTAGGCGCGGCACACCGGTGCGCCGTGCACTTCCTGCCCCGCGTGGGCACGCCGCAGCACGGTGCGGATGCGGGCGAGGAGCTCGCGTGGACTGAAAGGCTTGGTGAGATAGTCGTCGGCGCCGAGCTCGAGCCCCATGACGCGGTCGGCTTCCTCGGTGCGCCCGGTGAGGATGATGACCGGGATCTGCGACTGGACACGCAGCTGCCGCAGCAGCTGCATGCCGTCCTCGCCCCGCAGCCGCAGGTCGAGCAGCACCAGATCGATCACCTCGGCGGCGAGCGTGCTCATCAGCTCCGCCCCACGCCCCACGGCCGAGACACGCAGGTCGTGCTGCACCAGGTAGTCGCCGACCAGTTGACGCACCGACTCGTCATCATCGATCACCAGCACGTGGGGGGTGAGTACGGCGCTCATCGCCGGGGGCCGCCATGAAGCGCGTACTGGTGGTGGAGCATGATAGGCTGCACCGCGAGCTGATCGGCGAATGGCTCGCCGCGGCCGGCGCGCAGGCGCTCTGGCCGGAAACTCCGGCGAAACCCCCGACGGAGATCGATGCGATACTGGTCGATGTGGCCTGTCAGCAGCAGGCTCATGAGGTCCTCTTGCCGTGGCGGCGTGCCTATCCGCGGGCGGCGATCGTGCTCGCCTCCGGAAGGTTCCCCGCCGGCGACATGGCCAATGATGCCATGGCGGTGCGACTCGGAGCGACGCGGGTCCTCGCGAAACCTTTCACGCGCACCGATTTATGGGCAGCCCTCGGCCTGACTCCGCCCCACTGACTCCCGCACTGGCCGCGACCGCCGGCGCCGCGCGGCGTGAGGCCGAGCGTCGTCGGGCGCTGCGCCTGCGCCTGGTGCTCATCGTCGTCGCCGTCTGTGCCGCGGTCGCGTTGTCGACCTTCTTCGACACGCTGCACGACCGCGCGGAGACACTCGCGCTCGCCGGGCGGCAGCACGACAACATTGCCGCGGCGCTCGCCGAGCAGGCGGCGCGGGCACTGCAGGCCACCGACCTCATTCTGCGGCAGGCGATGCTGCTCGACCCCGATGCGGGCGGGTCGCCGCCCGAGCGCGAGAGCATTCCGGATCTGCTGCGCCGGCACATGAGCGGTGTGCCGCAGGTGCGCAACCTCTTTCTGTTCGATCCGGCCCGGGGACTCCACCTGAGTACCGCCGCGACCGGCGCGAAGACCGACCTGAGCGATCGCTCCTACTATCTCGCGCAACGTGAGAAGGCCGATCTCGGGCTGTATGTGAGCGAGCCCTTCATCAGCCGTGCCGACGGCCAGCCGACTTTCGTGCTCAGCCGGCGACTGCCGGGTCCGGGGTTTCGCGGCATCGCGGGCGCCGCGGTGGATGTGCTCTACATCCGTCGTCTCTACCAGGCGCTCGACCTGGGTCCCGGCAGCACCATCGAGCTGCTGCGCCAGGATGGCATGACACTCGTGAACCGCGAGCACCCGGAGGTGAGCACGCAGCGCTCGCCGTGGCTGGCGGCGCTGCAGAGTCTCGGCGCGCGCGACGGGCTCCACACGAGTGTCGTGTCCCCGCAGATGGTGCGCGTGCAGGTGAGTCTGCGCCGCGTGCCGGGCTACCCGGCGGTGGTGCTGGTGGGACGCAGCGAGCGGGACATCCTGGCAGTGTGGCGCGGGGAGGCCTGGAAGAGCGCGGCGCGGACGCTGGTGATCAGCGCGCTCGCCGCGCTGCTGCTCATCGCGTTCCTGCGCCAGCTCGAGCGGCACGAGCGCGTGACCGCGCAACTTCATCAGTCGCAGAAGCTCGAGGCGCTCGGGACCCTCGCCGGGGGGATCGCTCATGACTTCAACAACGTGCTGGGTGCGGTACTCGGCTATGCGGAGCTCGCCGGACAGCAGAGCGCTTCGGGCACCCTGCAGCGCCGCTACATCGACAACATCGTGGTTGCGGCCAACCGGGCGCGCGAGCTCGTCGCCCGTATCCTCGCCTTCAGCCGGCCAGGGGTCGGCAACGCCCGGCCGGTATCGCTGCAGAAGATCCTGGCGGAAGCTCACAGCCTCACCTGCGCGGCTCTGCCGCCCGGGGTCGCCATCACCCTGGAGGTGTCGCAGACGCCGCTCGTCGTGGCGGGTGACGCCTCGCAGCTCCACCAGATGCTCGCGAATCTTCTCACCAACGCCGTGCAGGCGGTCGGGGCGGGCGGCGAGGTTGATGTACGTGCCCGGCCGCTGGAGGTGGAGGAAGCGCGCGACTGCACCGTCGGCCGCCTGCAGCCCGGCCGGTACGCCTGCATCGAGGTTCGCGACACCGGCAGCGGCATGAGTGCCGAGCAGGTCGAGCGCATCTTCGAGCCGTTCTTCACCACCAAGCCGGTCGGCGCGGGGACCGGCCTGGGACTTTCACTCGTGCATGGCATCGTGCTCGATCACGGCGCCGCTCTCGAGGTCAGCAGCCGGCCGGGCGCCGGCACCACCTTCACGGTGTATCTGCCGCTCATCGAGGGCGAGCCTGCACAAGACCCCGCACCGCTGCCGGCACCGCAGGGCCGGGGCGAGGTCATCCTGGTGGTGGATGACGAGGAAAGCCTAGTCAGGCTGGCGGAGGAGGTGCTGGCCTCGCTCGGCTATGAGCCGGTCGGATGCGTCGGTGCGCAGCAGGCGCTGCGGCTCTTCCGCGCCGCCCCGCAGCGCTTCGATGCCGTGCTCACCGACGCCATCATGCCGGAGATGTCGGGCCTCGAGCTCATCGCAGAATTGCGGCAGCTCCGGCCGGATCTCCCGGTCGTTCTCCTCAGTGGTTACGGCGGCCCCGACCTCAACGCCGCCGCTGCCGCCGCCGGTGCGCACGCCGTCCTCATGAAGCCACTCGGCGCCGCCGATCTCGCGCGGTCGCTGGCGCGGATACTGGCTAGGACGCGCTCCGCCACCGGCTCGCGGGCCGACTTCGCAGCGTAAGCAACCGGCGCCGCAGCACGCGCGGCCGAGTCAGGCGCCCGGCTTGCGGCGCTTGAAGAAACGCGTGACGCGCTGGGTGGCATCGGGTGCCAGGCCTTCGTTCTTGAAGAGGCTGAGCGCGTGCGCATCGCGCAGCGTGAGGCCATCGCTCGCGAGCAACGCGCGCTTGTCGACCTGGTTGGAGAACCACGAGTTCGCGAGTATGTCGGCGGCGAGCCGTGCGAGCTGCGCCTCGAATTCATCGTCCGCGAAGCAGAAATTCGCCAGGTGCATCTCGAACGCCTCGGCGCCCGAGTACGTCCGGCAGGTGTACATCATCTCCGCCGCCTTCGCGGTGCCGATGCGGTGGGGCAGCCGCAGGCTCAATCCCCAGATCGGCGTGAGTCCCCAGCGCGCATAGGCGTCGGTGAAGCAGGCCGATGAGGCGGCGACGATGAGGTCCGCCGCGAGCGCCAGCTCCAGCGCGCCGGTCGAGCAGTGCCCCTGCACCGCGGAGATGACCGGTTGCGGCAGATTCGCCACCTTGTCGATCACCTCGACATAATGATGCGGCTTGGCGTGCGCCTTGACCTGGCTCAGCACCTCGTTCATGTCGTGGCCTGCGGAGAAATTGCCTCCGGCACCGCGCAGGATGACCAGTCCCACCGTCCTGGTCTCGCGCGCGATGGTGTCGAGGTGCTCCTCGAGGCGCTCGATGAGGTCCTTCGACAGCGCGTTGAGCTTTTCGGGGCGATTGAGGGTGAGGATGGCCGCGCCGTCGCGGTTATCCCGTAGCACCAGGTCGTTCATCGGAAGGTCGCCTCCGGGAGATTCCACCAGCCGCCGCCGAGCGCCTGGAACAGGGCCGCGGTGTCGGCATAACGACTGCTTTGCGCCTGTACGAGCGCGACCTCCGCCTGCAGGGAGGTCTGTTCCGCGTTGAGGAGCGCCACCTGGCTCACGCTGCCGTTCGCGTACTCTTTGCGTACCAGCTCGAATGAGACCTTGGCTGCGTGCTGTGCTTGCGCAGTTGCCTTGAGCGCGTCGGCGTCCGCACGCAGCGCGCGCAGGGTATCCGCCACGTTCTGACAGGCAAGGATCACCGTGGCGCGGTACTGGGCGGCGGACTGATCGAGTGCGTCTTCAGCCGCCCGATGCCGGTACAACAGCGCGCCGCCATCGAACAGCACCTGCGTGAGGGAGGCGCCGAGGTCCCAGAAACCGGTATAAGGACCGAACAGCTTGTTGATGGCGAGCGCCGTGGACCCGGTGTCCGCAGTGATCGCGAACTGCGGCAGCATGTCCGCGAGCGCCACGCCCACCGCGGCCGAGGCGGCGTGGAGATTCTCCTCCGCCTGGCGCACATCCGGCCGCTGCTCGATGATCCGGGAGGGGAGGCTCACGGGCAGCTCACTTGGCAGCGTCAGGTCCTCGAGGTTGAATGTCTCGGCAGGCTCCTGCGAGGGCAATCTGCCGAGAAGGGCGGTCAGGGCATCGCGGGTCTGGCCGAGCTGCTTCTGCAAGGGGGGCAGGGTGGCGACCGTCTGCGCCTCCAACGACTGCTGCTGCAGGAGATCCGCGTTGCTCGCGGTCCCGATGCCCTGCTGGCGCTCCACGGTCTCGGTAAGCTGGTGTTGCAGGGCGAGCAGCCGCTCGGTGGCGCCGATCTGCCCGCGCAGTGCCGCTTCCTGTACGGCGGTGGCGACCACGTTGCTGCTCAGGGTCACATAGGTGGCGACGAATTCGAAGCGCGTCGCCTCGCGCTGCGCGCGACTCTCTTCCAGCGCACGTCGCGAGCCGCCGAACACATCCGGCACGTAGCTCACCGCGAGCTGCGCGGTGAACAGGTTGTAATACGGATTGGTTTGCGGAAGGCTCGTGGGGTTGGCGATCGTCTCGACCGCGTTCTTGGCGCGGTTGGCGGAGAAGCTGCCCTGCAGCGTCGGAAAGAGCGTCGCCCGCTGGGCCTTGTAGAGATCGTCCGCCTGGCGGAGCGCCGCGCGGGCCGCGTCGATGTTGGGATTGGCCTTGAGCGACTGCTCGACGAGCGCCGTGAGCTTCGGCGATTTGAAGAGCTCCCACCACTGTCCGGGGATATCCAGGCCGCTGATGAGCTGCTGGGCGTTGCCGCCCGTGCCCGGGGCGGCAACGGTGGCGCCCTGCGCCGGCGCGCTGCCGTAGTCGGCATCCTTGGGGGCCGCCGGACGATGAAAGTTCGGTCCGACCGCGCAGGCGCACAGGCTCGCGGCCGCGGCGAGCAGTGCTACGCGCGCTGACTGGCTCATGCCCATCGCGCCTCTCCATGGCGGCGCTCCGCCCAATGCTCGGTCACATGGTACATGGCGGGCAGCACGAACAGGGTCAACACGGTGGAGATCGCCAGCCCGCCGACCACGACGGTGGCGATGCCGCGCTGCACGTCGCTGCCGACGCCGGTGTGCACGGCCGCCGGCAGCATGCCGAGGGTTGCCACGGTCGCGGTCATGAGCACCGGCCGCAGCCGTTCGGTCGCCCCTTTCATGATCG
Source organism: Gammaproteobacteria bacterium (assembly GCA_019235245.1). Classification (GTDB taxonomy): domain Bacteria; phylum Pseudomonadota; class Gammaproteobacteria; order Steroidobacterales; family Steroidobacteraceae; genus 13-2-20CM-66-19. Next base: position 3,947 of record JAFAKO010000070.1, on the reverse strand, counting down.
CATCGTGCAGCTCGAGTCCGGCGCGGCGCATCCGGTTCAGGTTCGCCACCATGATGATACCGTTCTGAACGGCGACGCCGAAGAGGGCGATGAAACCCACGCCGGAGGCCACGTTGAGCGTCTGCCCGGTCAGGTGCAGCGATATCAGGCCGCCGAGCGTCGCCAGCGGAACCACCCCGAGAATCAGCAGTGCCTGCCGCAGGGAATGCAGGCCGATGGTGAGGAAAATCAACATCATTCCGAGCACCAGACCGAGGATGACCAGCAGCCGCTGCTCCGCGCGCCGCTGATTCTCGAACTGACCGCCCCATTCGAGGTGCACCTTGGCCGGGTCGAAGTGCACGCGAGCCGCGATCTTCGCCTGCGCCTCCTCGAGATAGCTGGTGAGATCCCGATCGCGGTTGTCGATGCGGATGGTGAGGTTGCGCTGGCCGTTCTCACGCGTCACGGTGCTTTCCCCGGATTGCACGCGGATATCGGCAACCTGCGCCAGCGGCACCTGCGCGCCGCTGGAGGTGTGCACGAGGAGGTTGGCGAGACTCTCGGGCCGATCGCGGCTCGCCGCCGTGAAGCGCACGGTGAGGTTGTAAACGCGCTCGCCCACGTACACCGTCGATACCGGTGCCTGACCGACTCCGGTCTGGATGACGTTCTGCACATCGCTGATGTTGATCCCGTAGCGCGCCGCTTTCTCGCGGTCGACGGCGATGTTGATCTGCGGGATGGGAGGCTCCTGGAAGATCGAGGCACTGGAGGTGCCGCGGATGCTGTACAGCACCTCGACCATCTGCCGACAGATCCTGCGCAGCATGTCGAGGTCATCGCCGTACACCTTGATCACGAGCGGACTATGGGCGCCGCCGATCATGTCGTTGACGCCATCGATGATCGGCTGGCTGATACCGATCGAATAGCCGGGAAGGTCGCGCGCCAGCGTCGCGGCCAGCTTGTCCTCGAACTCCTTCTTCGACTCACCGCCCGGCCAGCTGTCGTAGGGCCTCAAGCCGACCGGTGCCTCGATGTGCGACATGGTCCAGGAATCGGTGCCGTCATCGTTGCGGCCGGTCTGGGTGACGATGTATGAGACTTCGGGGAATTTCAGTATCCGGCGCCGCAGGTCGCTCGCCATGTCACTCGCCTTGTTGAGCGCCAGGCCGGTCGGCATCTGCACCTGCAGCCACAGCGAGCCTTCATCGAGGTCGGGCAGAAAATCCCGGCCCACGGTGGCGCCGAGGCCGACTACGGCGAGCAGCGCAAAGATCGCTATGCCGTAGACGATGCGCGGCTGGTCGATGCAGGTAACCAGTCCCCGCTCGTAGCGCAGCGTCAGCCACTCGAGCCAGCGGTTGTGGTAGACGCGGCCGGGCTTGTGGAAGGCGTAGTAGGCGAGGCCGGGTACGAGCGCCAGCGTCGTCAGCAAGGCGCCGATGAGCGCATACCCCATGGTGTAGGCCATGGGCGTGAAGAGCCGCGCCTCGGCACGCTCGAAGGAGAACAGCGGCAGGTACGCGGTGATGATGATGAGGCTGGCAAAGAAGATCGGGCGCGTGACCTGCACGGCGGCGGCCTTCACCTCGCTCTCGCTCAGCTCCTCCTCCGGCATGGCCTCACGCCGGCGCAGGATTGCCTCGGTGACCACGATGGCTCCATCCACCAGGATGCCGAAATCGATGGCCCCGAGTGACAGCAGGTTGGCCGAGACGTGCGTGAGGTTGAGGAGCGAAAACACCGCGACCAGGGCCATCGGGATGGTGACCCCGGCGACCAGCGCACTGCGGGCACTGCCGAGAAACAGGACCAGCACCAGGAACACCAGGCTGATGCCCTCGAGAATGGTGCGCCCGACCTTGTGCACGGTCGCATTCACCAGGTCGTCACGATCGATATAGGGAACGATGCGCACGTCCTGCGCGGCGAGCTGCCGGTTGAGCTCGGCGACCTTGGCGTGCAGGCCCTTGAGGGTCTGCGAGGGGTTCTGGTACTTCAGCATCAGCACGATGCCTTCGATCGTGTCCGGGTTGTTGTCCTTGCCGAGGATTCCCTCGCGCTCCTGATGCGAGAGGGTGGTACGCCCGAGGTCACGTACCAGCACCGGCGTGCCGTTCACCTGGGTCACGACGGTACGGCCGATGTCGGCGAGGCTCCTGATCAGCCCCACGCCCCGGATCACATAGCTCTGATCGCCGCGCGACACACGTCCGCCTGCAGCGTTGGCATTGTTGTCGTTGATGGCATTGATGACGTCGGTGATACCGAGGCCGTAGTGCTGCAGCTGCTGCGGATCGAGATCCAGCTGGTACTCGGTGGTAAAGCCGCCGAAATTCGTGTCATCGACCACGCCCCGTACCGACTTCAGCGCCGGAATCACGGTCCAGCGCTGGATCTCGGAGAGCTCCTGGAGATTGCGGGTATCGGACTCGAGGGTGTAGCGGTAGATCTCCCCGCCCGGGCCGGCGACCGGATCGAGCGAGGCCGTGGCGCCGGCAGGCAGCGTCACCTGCGAGATGCGCTCGAGAAGGCGCTGCCGCACCCAGTAGTCTTCGTAGCCGTCGCGGAACAGCACCGTGATCAGGGACAGCCCGAAGGTGCTGGAGGAGCGCATCAGCAGCAGCCCCGGGGTGCCGTTGATCTCGCGCTCGAGGGGCACGGTGATCAGCTGCTCGACCTCTTCGGCCGCCAGGCCCGGCATCTGCGTGGTCACCTGCGCGGCCACATCGCCGAGCTCCGGGTAGGCTTCGACGCTGAGCGTCTCCCAGGCGTAGATGCCGAACACGCCGAGCAGCAGCGCGATGACGATCACCGCGACCCGATGGCGCAGGCAGATGTCTACGAACTGGTCAATCATTGAGCAGGATTCCGCCCTTGACCACCACCTGCTCGCCAGGCTGGACCCCGGAGTCGATCGCCACCTGGGCGCTCTCCTCGAGGAGCGGCTCGACCGTGCGCCGCTCGAACGTCCACGGAGCGGTAGCCACGAATACCGTGGTGCGATCGTTGTTCATGAGCAGCGCCGAGCTCGGCAACACCACGCGCGCGCGGGCCGGGCCGTACAGCGTCACGGTGGTGAACATGTTGGGCTTGAGCGCCCCGTCGGGGTTGGCGAAGGCGATACGGGTCTTGTTACGACGCGAGTCGGCCTCCAGGACCGCCGGCACGAACAGCACCTTGCCGTGCAGGTGCCGATCGGGAAAGGCGTCGACGCTCACCTCCGCGTCCTGGCCCGCCGACACGAAGCGCAGATCCCTCTCGGCCACCTCGGCCGTGACCCACACGGTGGACAGATCGGCGATGCTCATGACGGACTGGGTGGTGTCGTTGATCACGGCGCCGGTGCCGGTGGCGAGAGCCGTGACGCTGCCCGCGACCGGCGCCCGCACCGTCAACAGGCGGCCGGCGCCGCGCGCGTCCTCGTCCGCGCCCATGGCGCGCAGGCGCGCCCGTGTGCGGGCGTATTCCGCGGCGGCCTGCTCGTTGTCGCTCCGGGCCTGATCGAGATCGCGCTGCGCGGTGGCACCGATCTTGAACTGCTCTTCGGCCCGCTTGAAGTTGACGGCGGCAAGCCGGGCGGTGCTCGCCGCCTTGTCGTTGTCGTCGTAAGCCTGGGCCAGGTCCCACGAATCGATGACCAGCAGCGCCTGGCCGCGCTGCACGCGCTCGCCGAGCGACACCTTGACCTCGCGGACCCGTCCGCCGCCCGGCGGTAGCACGGGTATGGTGCGGGTGGGATCGGACTCGACCGTTCCCGGAGCGGTGATTTTGCCGCTCTCGAGGCGGGTGGGCGCGGCGAGCACCGCGAGCCGCTGACGGAGCGGTGAATTCTCCGGGACGAAGATCTTCTCCCCCTGACGCACGAAGGGCGGGGCTTCCGGCTCCGCCCCGGCACGGCTGAATAGCCCGAAGCCGTGCGTGAGCAGCAGGATGACCAGCAACACACCCAAGCCGATGGC
>JAFAKO010000355.1 GCA_019235245.1 Gammaproteobacteria bacterium | reverse complement strand
TCCCAGCTCCCGGCGGCGCTCTGCAGGTCCAGCCACGGCACGATCAGTGGCTCGGCGGCGGAGCTTTCCTCCCCGCTGTAACGCCACGGGTCGGGCAGCACCTTACGCTGCCTGAGGATGAGCCGCATAAGCGCGATCCCTGAAGGGAGTCATGCCGAGCCGCCGCACGGTATCGATGAAGCGCTCGCCGTCCTCGCGCAGCTCGCGATAGGCCTCGACGATGCGCTCGAGCGTCGGCGCCACCTCGTGCTGCGCCACCGAGGGTCCGATCACCTCACCGAGCGCGGTGAAGCCGTTGGCGGAGCCACCGAGGCTGATCTGGTACCACTCCTCGCCGTGCTTGTCGACGCCGAGGATGCCGATGTGACCCACGTGATGGTGCCCGCAGGCGTTCATGCATCCGGACATCTTGATCTCGATCTCGCCCAGGTCGTAGAGGTAGTCGAGATCGTCGAAGCGCTGCTGGATGTCGCGCGCGACCGCGATGGTTCCGGCGTTCGCGAGCGAGCAGAAATCGAGTCCCGGGCAGGAGATCATGTCGGTCAGCGTGCCGATGTTGGGCGTCGCGAGCCCGAGCGCAGCGAGCTCGCGCCATACCTCGTAGAGCGCGCGCTGCGGCACATCCGCGAGCAGCAGGTTCTGCGTGTGGGTGCTGCGCACGAGCCCGAAACTGACGCGCTCCGCCAGGCTCGCCACACCCTCCATCTGCGCCGAGCTGACATCGCCCGGCACGGCGCCGTGCGCCTTCAGCGATACGAGCACCGCGCGGTAGCCGGATACCCGGTGGGGCCGGGTGTTGTAGCGGTACCAGGCCTGGAATGCCGGCTCGCGCCCGCTCGTCACATCAGTCTCGCCGAGCGACTCGTAGGGCTGCGGCCGGAAGCAGGCACGTACCCGCTCGAGCTCCGCGGCCGTGAGCCGCGGTGCCTCGGCCCGGCCGGCCTGCCACTCGCGCTCGACCTCCTCGCGAAAGCGCTCGGGGCCGAGGGCCTTCACCAGCACCTTGATGCGCGCCTTGTGGATGTTGTCGCGCCGCCCGTAGAGGTTGTAGACGCGCAGGATCGCCTCGAGGTAGCCGAGCAGCTCACCGAGCGGCAGCCACTCGCGGATCAGCTGGCCGATGGCCGGCGCACGGCCGAGGCCGCCGCCGACACGCACGCTGAAGCCGATCTCACCGGCGGCATCGCGCCGCAGCTGCAGACCGATATCGTGCACCTCGGAGGCGGCCCGGTCCTCGGGGGAGCCGGTCACGGCGATCTTGAACTTGCGCGGCAGGTAGGTGAATTCCGGGTGCAGCGTTGCCCACTGACGGATGATCTCGCAGTAAGGGCGCGGGTCATCGATCTCATCGGGAGCGATCCCCGCCATGTGGTCGGCGGTGACGTTGCGCACGCAGTTACCGCTCGTCTGGATGGCGTGCATCTGCACCTGCGCGAGCTCGGCGAGGATGTCCGGAACGTCGGCGAGTGCCGGCCAGTTGAGCTGCAGGTTCTGCCGCGTGGTGAAATGCCCGTAGCCACGGTCGTAGCGGCGCGCGATGGCCGCCAGCGCCCGCAGCTGCCGCGAAGAAAGCAGACCGTAGGGAATCGCGATGCGCAGCATCGGCGCATGGCGCTGAATGTAGAGCCCATTACGCAGCCGCAGCGGACGGAATTCCTCCTCGGAGAGCTCGCCCGCGAGGTGGCGGCGTACCTGGTCCCGGAACTCCGCCACGCGCTGCTCGACCAGGGTCTGGTCCAGCTCGTCGTAACGGTACATGCCACCGGACTATAGGCGGGCGGGTCCACGGCTCTAAATACCGTCTGGTTTGGTGCCCCCTTTCTGGGGTTATGACCCCGTGCGACACTAGCGTGGCGCGCGAGGAGGGGACGTGGCGGGACTGTATTTCGAGGAATTCGAGGCCGGGCAACGCTTCGAGCACCTGGTGAGGCGCACGGTCACCGAGACCGACAACGTGCTCGTCAGCGCCCTCACCATGAACCCGGCGGCCATCCACCTGGATGCCGAATATGCGAAGAGCACTCCTTTCGGCGAGCGCATCGTCAACAGCGTGTTCACCCTCGGTCTGCTCGTCGGACTGTCGGTGTACGACACGACTTATGGCACCACCATCGGCAATCTCGGCTGGGAAGAGGTGCGGTTTCCGCGCCCGGTGCTGATCGGGGACACCCTGCGCGCGGTCACCACGGTGCTCTCCAAGCGCGAGAGCCAGTCGCGCAAGGACTCCGGTGTGGTGATATTCGAGCACCGCGCCTTCAACCAGCGCGACGAGGAGGTCGCCTCCTGCCGCCGCGTCGCGCTCATGCTGAAGAGGCCGGCGGCTTGAGCAGCGCGCCTCGCACGGCGCGCCGCGCTGCGCCGGCGCGGCGCACCCCGCAGCGTCAGCGACTGGTCCGCCCGCAGCCCGAGCCGCCGGCCGGCCCGGTGCGCTCCTGGCTCTTCGTACCCGGTGACAACGAGCGCAAGCAGGAGAAGGCACTCGCGAGCGCCGCGGACGCCGTGATTCTCGATCTCGAGGACTCGGTGCTGCCGGCGCAGCTGCCGGCAGCGCGGCGACGCGTCGCGGAGCTGCTGCGCGCGCCGCGCGAATCGCGCCGGCCGCAACTGTGGGTGCGCGTGAACGCCCCATCGAGCGGGCTGCTGCAGGATGACCTGAGGGCGATCTTCGCGGCTGGGCCGGCGCGGGGAGTGGTGCTGCCGAAGGTGTCTTCCGCGGCCGAGATCCTGCAGCTGGCACGCCAGCTCTCCTCGCTCGAGGCGGCCGCCCGCCGCGAGGCCGGCAGCACGCGGCTGCTCATCATCGCGACCGAGACTCCGGCGGGTGTTCTGTCGCTGGCGGAGTATCCGGCGGTGCTCGCGCCGCTGCCGCGGGTGCGCCAGCGCATCGCCGGCCTCACCTGGGGCGCGGAGGACCTCAGCAGCGCGCTCGGTGCTTTGGCCCGGTGCGACACCTCGGGCGCACTCACCTTCACGTTTCAGCTGGCCCGGACGCAGTGCCTGCTGGCCGCCGCAGCGGTTGGGGCGCAGGCGATCGATGGGGTGTGCACCGACTTTCGCGAACCTGCGCGGCTGCAGCAGGAGCTCGAGATGGCACGGCGGGACGGCTTTACCGGCAAGCTCGCGATCCACCCCGAGCAGATTGCTCCGATCAACGCTGCGTTTGTGCCGACCGAGGCCGAGCGTGAGCATGCGCGGCGGGTGGTCGCGGCATTCGCCGCCGCGCCCGCTGCTGGAGTCGTGAGCCTCGATGGACGCATGATCGACCGGCCGCACCTGCTGCAGGCGCAGCGCGTGCTCGCAGCCGCGCAACGCGATCAGGAGGCAACATGAAGCTGAGGATCAAGGGACCGACGCTGCGATTGCGGCTCACGCAGGGTGAGCTGCGGGCGCTGCTCGATGAGGGCGCGGTCGAGGAGCGCGTGCCGTTCGCCCCGGGCGTGAGCCTCGGTTACCGGCTGCGGCGCGATGCGGCCGCACGGGAGATCGCGGCGAGCTTTCGTGACGGGGTGATCGAGATCGTGGTGCCCGAGAGCCGCGCGCGCGACTGGTGCGATACCCAGCTCGTGACGCTGGCGCACGAGCAGGCACTTCCCGATGGCTCGCTGCGCATCACGCTGGAGAAGGACTTCGCCTGCCTCGCGCCGCGCGCGGGTGAGGACGAGTCCGACAATTTTCCGCACCCCGAGACCGGGCGGGGCGCGAGCTGCTGAGCGCCGCTCACTTCGGGCCCTCGAGCGCGAGCAGATCCTCCGGCGTATCGACGTCGACGGCCGCGCTCGGCATCGGTACCCGCACCACGCGATCGGCATTGCGCGTCAGCAGCCCCCGCGCGCCGGTATCGCCGCGCAACTCACTGAGGGCGCGGAACGAGCTGCGCGGGAAGATGGCCGGAGCGCCGCAGAATCCGCCGTAGAGCGCCGCGGCGATATGGTGCGGTTGCTTGCGCCAGCTGCCCGCGAGCCTGCGCAGATCATCGGCCGTGACCGCTGCCTGGTCGGCGAGCAGCAGCAGCACCGCGCTGCACGCGGCCGGCAGCCGCGCGACGCCGGCGCGGATCGAGCTGGCGAGCCCTTCGCGCCATTCCTGGTTGATCACGATCGAGGCAGCGGTGTGCTTGAGTAGTGGCGCGAGCTGTGCGGCGCCCGATCCCAGCACCACGATCAGGGCGGTACCGGTCACCTCCGCCGCGCGCGTGACCGCGGTGTGCAGCAGCGGCCGCCCGGCGACGCGCACCAGCTGCTTCGCCGAGCCGAAGCGCGTCGAGGCGCCCGCGGCGAGCACGATGGCGTACAGGCCATCGACGTTGCGGGCAGTGCTCGCGGGCGCGGACATCAGCGCTCCGTGGCCGTGCCCAGCGTGACGCCCGGCGGCGCCTGCGCGGCGACCAGCGCATAGCGCCGGCGCTCCTCGAGGATCGAATCCGCATCGATGCCGCCCAGCATGCGCCAGTCACCGGCCCGGGTATTGGAGGCGAGCAGGGCTTCGAGCGCTTCGCGCCGCGTGCTCCAGACGCCGTTGAAGTACTCGCCGAATTCGCGCCAGCGCTGCTGCCGCGGCGCGCTCGCCCCTGCCACGGAGTCCGCGCACGCCGCTTCGAGCTGGGCCAGTGCATCGCGGCTGCGCCCGCGCCGGGCGAGCGCCTCCTCGAACGCGCGCCGTGTTGGATCCGCGGCGCCGAAGCGCCCCTGGATGAGGTCCGCCAGGCGCTGGTCCCGCTCCTCGAACCAGGCGAGCACGCACGCGAGGTAATCGACGCAGGCACGGCGAAACTGTCCGAGCGAATCGCTCGTCGGCCCTGCGCCGCCATCTGCCTGCAGCACCGTGGCGCAGGCGTTCGCTACGGCAGTGGCGTGCCCGCGCTCGAGCGCGAGCTGGGTGCGGATCAGTTGGATCTCGTTCATGGCCGCCGTACAAGTGACTGGAGATAGATCTTATAACACCTTGATCCCATGGACGAAGGCATGCAGCTGTGCGACGATCGCGAGGGCCAGGGACTCCGGGCTCCGACCCCCGAGCGACAGTCCCACCGGGGCGTGCAGGCGGCCGTCCAGCCTGCGCGCGTCTTCCCCGAGATCGCCCAGCAATCGCTCGCGTCGCACCGCCGGCCCGAGGAGGCCGACATAGGGAACCGCGCTCGCGGCGAGCGCCCGCAGGTAGGCGAGGTCCGACCCGAGGTGATGGCTCATCACGACGGCAGCCGCGAATCCCGGGAGATCGAGGGCATCGCCGAGGGACTCCGGCCGTGCGAGCACCACCTGCTCCGCAGCGGGAAAGCGCTGGCGGCGTGCATAAGCCTCGCGGTGATCCACCAGCGTGACTTTCCAGCCGAGGCGGGCGGCGATCTCCGCCACCGGCACCGCATCCGGACCCGCACCGAGGAGCAGGATGCGCGGTGGGAGTGCCAGCGGCAGCACGAAGAGCCGCCAGGAGCACCGCTCCACCCAGCCGGTCTCTCCGCGCGTGGCGCAGCGGCTCAGCAGCTCCTGCAGGGCCGGCGCGGCGTCCGCGGCGGTGAGAGGACCGCCCGCCACGGGGGCACCGGGCAACACCACGCTGCCGAGCGGCACTTCGGCGAGCGCGGACTCGCTTACCAGGCCGACCGCGGTAGGGCGGTGCGCCTCGAGCGCCGCGGCAAGGTGGGCGAGCGGCTCCCAGCCGTTCGCCGGACCCGCCTGCAGCAGCAGGATGTGCATCGCGCCTTCGCAGCCGAGTCCCAGCCCCCAGAGCGCGTCCTGCGCCGTGCGTGTGTCATAACGTACGACGCGGGCAGCGCCGCTCGCGATGACCTCGCGTGCATGCTCGCGCAGGTCTCCCTCGAGACAGCCCCCGGAGATCAGACCGGCATACTCTCCGTCGGCCGCGATGAGAATGAGCGCGCCCGGCTTGCGATAGGTGGAGCCGGCCGTATGCACGAGCACGCCGAGGGCGAGTGCACGGCCGGCGGCGCGTTCACGCCGGTAGAGCGGCAACAGCGGGGCGAGCTCAGCCTCCATGGCTCGGCGATTATGCCAGCGCCGACCGCTCGCGTTTGCCGCGCGATCGTTGCGCGTACGCGGGAGCGTCAGTAGAGTCGCACGGCCTGTCCGGTCTCCATCAAGCTCTGATCAATGGTCCAGCCCGATCCCTGGGTCGTGCACAAGTTCGGGGGGTCGAGCGTCGCCGACGCCGACTGCTTCCGCAAAGTGGCGGCCATACTCGAAGCCGCGCCTGCGGGGCGCCTGGCGGTGGTGTTATCCGCGTGCCGCGGTGTCACCGACGCGCTGCTGCGCCTGGTTGCGCTCGCCGAGCGTCACGATGAGCGCGTCGCCGCCGAGATCGCGCAGCTACGCGAGCGCCATGTGGGCATCGCCGAGGAGCTGCTGAGCGCTACTGCCGCGCAGCGTTACCGCGCCGCCTTCGACAGCGATTGCCGCGACCTCAAGGAGGTGCTGCGCTCGCTGCAACTGCCGCGGTCGCTCGAGCACCCGCGGGGCTCGGGGCGGGACGTGAGCGATCTGGTATCGGGCTACGGGGAGGTCTGGTCGACGCGGCTCTTCCAGCGGTTTCTCGCCGAGCGCGCACGCCGCCCAGGTCCGGCTGCATGGCTCGATGCGCGGCGGGTCGTCGTCGTCGAGTGGGGGCCGCTCGGCCCGGGTGTGCAATGGGCGGAGTCGCGCGCCAACCTGGACGCCCAGGTGCCGGCGCAGTTCGACGGCACGCTGGTGATCACCGGCTTCATCGCCGTGGACCGCCGCGGGGTGCCGACCACCCTCGGCCGCAACGGCAGCGATTTCTCCGCTTCCATCTTCGGGGCGTTGCTCGGTGCGACCGAGATCGTCATCTGGACTGACGTCGATGGGGTGCTGTCGGCGGATCCGCGCCGCGTGCCCGATGCGACGGTGATCGACTCGCTCTCCTACAACGAGGCGATGGAGCTCGCGTATTTCGGTGCCAAGGTCATCCATCCGCAGACCATCGCGCCCGCGGTGAAGGGCCGCATACCGATCTGGATCCGCAACACCTTCGCGCCGGAGAAAGCCGGCACGCTCATCTGCGCCGAGCCCGCCTCACGGCTGCCGGTGAAGGGCATCACCAGCATCGAGCGCGTCGCGCTCGTCAATCTCGAGGGCACCGGCATGATCGGCGTGCCGGGCACTGCGCACCGGCTGTTCGGTGCGCTGCGCGAGGAGGGCATTTCCGTCATCCTCATCTCGCAGGGCAGCTCCGAGCACTCGATCTGCTGTGCGATCCCGCAGGAGCAGGCCGAGCGCGCGGCCGCGGTGGTGCGACGGGCCTTCGAGCGCGAGCTCGCCGAAGGCCAGATCCAGAGCGTGGACGTCGACGCCGACCAGGCGATCCTCGCGGTAGTCGGCGATGGCATGGCGGGGACCCCCGGCATTGCGGCCAAGGTGTTCACCGCGCTCGGCGACTCCGGGGTGAACGTGCGCGCCATCGCCCAGGGGGCCTCGGAGCGCAACATCTCGGTCGTGGTCGAAGGCCGCGGTGCCATGCGCGCGCTGCGCGCGGTGCACGCCGGGCTGTATCTCTCCCCGCACACCCTCTCGATCGGCGTCATCGGTCCGGGCACGGTCGGCTGCGTGCTGCTCGATCAGCTCGCCGCGCAGAGCGAGCGTTTGCGCCAGCAGTTCCGCCTCGACCTGCGGGTGCGTGGCATCATGGGCTCGCGGCGCATGTTGCTCGCCGATACCAACATTCCGATGCAGGACTGGCGGCTGCAGTATCGACAGAGCACCCGTGCCGCCGACATGGAGCGCTTCGTCGAGCACGTGCGGCTCGATTACCTGCCGCACACGGTGCTGGTGGATTGCACCGCGAGCCCGGCCATCGCCGCGCATTACGCCGACTGGCTCGCCGCCGGCATCCACATCGTCACCCCGAACAAGAAGGCCAACAGCGGCGACTACGCCTACTACCAGCGCCTGCAGAGTGCGCGGCGCAGCGGCGCCTCGCACTACCTCTATGAGGCGACGGTCGGCGCCGGCCTGCCGATCGTGCAGACGCTGCGCGACCTGGTGCAGACGGGCGATGAGATCAGCGCCATCGAGGGCATCTTCTCCGGCACGCTCGCGTACCTGTTCAACATCTACGACGGGCGGCGCGGCTTCGCCGAGATCGTGCGCGAGGCGCGCGCCCGCGGCTTCACCGAGCCGGACCCGCGCGACGATCTTTCCGGGCAGGACGTGGCGCGCAAGCTCATCATCCTCGGGCGCGAGATGGGGTTGCCGCTCGAGCTCAACGCGGTGAAGATCGAGAACCTCGTCCCCGCGGAGCTCGCCGGCCACAGCATCGAGGAGTTCATGGCGCGTCTGCCCTCGCACGATGCCACCATGGCGCGCCGGCTGTCTGCGGCGCAGGCGCGCGGCAAGGTGCTGCGCTACATCGGCAGGTTGAGTGCGGCAGGTGAGGCGACCGTCGGCCTCGCGGAGCTCGACGCGCGCCACCCCTTCGCCAACATCGCGCTCACCGATAACGTCGTGCGCTTCGCCACCCGCCGCTACCGCGACAACCCGCTCATCGTGCAGGGACCGGGCGCCGGCCCCGAAGTCACTGCCGGGGGCGTGTTCGCCGACCTGCTGCGGCTCGCCGCGTACCTCGGGGCGCGGCTGTGAGCGGCGCGCGCACCACGCGGGCGACGGCCTTCGCGCCGGCCTCGGTCGGCAACGTGGCGATCGGCTTCGACATTCTCGGCTTCGCGATCGACTCCCTCGGCGACCGCGTCACCGTGGCGCGCCGTGACGCCCCCGGAGTCGAGATCACCGCCATCCGCGGGGTGGCGGGGGATCTGCCGCGCGAGGCGCGCGACAACACCGCCGGCCGCGCACTGCTCGCCCTGCAGGAGGCCACGCGCCCGGGCTTCGGCTTCTCGCTGGAGATCGACAAGGGCATCCCGCTCGGCTCCGGCCTCGGTGGCTCCGCGGCTTCTGCGGTCGGCGCCGTGGTCGCGGCAAATGCGCTGCTGCCACAGCCGGTGAGCCGCCTCGAGCTGCTGCAGTTCGCCATGGCCGGGGAGGCGGTCGCGAGCGGTGCGCGCCACGCGGATAACATCGCGCCCTCGCTCTACGGCGGCCTGGTGCTCACCGTCGGCATCGACCATCCGCGCGTGAAGCAGATCCCGGTACCCGCGGCGATCCGTGCCGTCGTCGTTCACCCGCACATGTTTCTTGCCACCGCGCAGGCGCGCGCCATTCTCAAGCTGAGCGTCGAGCTGTCGGACTTCGTGTGGCAGACCGCTAATCTCGCCGGCTTCATCTCCGGCTGCTACACCGAGGATCTCGACCTGATCCGGGCCTCCTTCGAGGACGTGGTGATCGAGCCGCAGCGCGCCGCGCTCATCCCGGGGTTCCAGGAGGTGCGGCGCGGGGCCATGGAGGCAGGAGCGCTGGGCTGCTCGATCTCGGGAGCCGGACCCTCCATGTTCGCCTGGACGCTGGAATCCTCGGCGGCGGCCGTGCTGGCCGCCATGCGGCGCCAGTTCGCGCGCCAGTCGCTGGCGACCGATCACTGGGTGGTCGAGGTGCGCTCGGCCGGCGCCCGGCTGATCGAGCCCGGCACATGAGCGGGCCGTTTCTGTTCGCCAGCTCGCGCGCGCAGGCCGCCCGCTGCAGCTTCAGTCAGGCGGTGCGCCAGGGCCTCGCTCCCGATGGCGGACTGTACGTCCCCCTCGCCTGGCCGCGGCTCGATGCCGCGGACTTCGCGCGCGATACGGAGCTCGCGTCGATCGCGACGCGCCTGCTGACTCCTTTTCTCGCGGGCGATGCGCTCGCCGGACAGCTGCCCGCGATCGCACGCGAGGCACTCGATTTTCCCGCCCCGCTGGTGACGCTCGACCGCGATGGCCGGCTGTCGGTGCTCGAGCTGTTCCACGGTCCCACTGCCGCCTTCAAGGATTTCGGCGCGCGCTTTCTTGCCGCCTGCTTCGCGCGCATGCCGGAGACCGACGGCAGGAAGCTCACGATTCTCGTGGCGACCTCCGGCGACACGGGAGGCGCAGTCGCCGCCGCCTTTCACGGCCGTCCGGGGGTCGAAGTGGCGGTGTTATTCCCGAAGGGACTGGTATCGCCGACACAGGAGCGGCAGCTCACCTGCTGGGGCGGCAATGTGCGCTCGCTTGCGGTGCGCGGCACGTTCGATGACTGCCAGCGGCTCGTCAAGGCTGCGTTCCTCGACGGCGAGCTCGGCGCGCAGCGACGGCTTTCCTCGGCCAACAGCATCAATCTCGGGCGCCTGCTGCCGCAGAGCTCCTATTACGCCGCCGCGAGCCTGGAGATATGGCGGCGGTACGGCGAGCCGGCCTCCTTCATCGTGCCAAGCGGCAATCTCGGCAACGCGCTCGCGGCTCTCTGGGCGCGACAGGTGGGGATGCCGATCGGCGCAGTCCTGCTCGCCCACAACGCCAACCGCACGGTGCCGGACTTCCTGGCGAGCGGCGAGTGGCGGCCGCGTCCGAGCGTCGCCACCCTCGCCTCGGCGATGGATGTCGGCGATCCGAGCAACATGGAGCGCCTGCGGGCACTGTACCCGCGGCTCGAGGAGCTGCGGCAGGCGCTGGGCGCCTGCTCGGTGAGCGACGAGGAGATTCGTGCGCGCATCCGCGCCGGCTACCGCGACTATGGGCAGATCTGGTGCCCGCATACCGCGACGGCCGCGGAGGCCTGGGAGCGGCTGACCCCGGCGCAGCGCCAGGCGGGCCGCTGGGTTCTCGTATCGACCGCACATGCGGCAAAATTCCGCGAGATCGTCGAGCCGCTCATCGGTCACGAGGTGACGATGCCGCCGACGCTGGCGCGCCTGTTCGAACGCCCGGTGCAGTGTAGCGAGATCGAGGCGAATCTCGCGGCGCTGCGTGCGGCGCTGCTGAGGGATCTGAGGGAGGGCTGAGTTGGAGGAGCTGCAGAAACTGCCGCCGCTGGCGTGGCTGCTGATTGCCGCAGCAGGGGTGCTCGGCTTCCTGCTCTTCTGGGCGTGGACCTGGTACCGGCGATACCGCGCACGCAAGGCATTGCACGCCGCGGTCACCTCCAGCGCCGCCGATCACGTGCTCGATTCGCTCGTGCCGGACGGCATGGGTGGCTCCTTTCACATCGACTACCTGCTGCTCACGCTGCGCGGCGTGGTAGTGATCGATCTGCGCGACGTGAAGGGCAATATCTTCGGCGGCGATCAGATGGTCGAGTGGACGGTCATGGATGGCGCCCGCCGCTTCACCTTCACCAATCCGCAGAGCGCGCTCTACGATCGCATAGCGGCGGTGAAGGCGGTCGCCGGCGATGTGCCGGTGGAGGGCCG
>JAFAKO010000344.1 GCA_019235245.1 Gammaproteobacteria bacterium | reverse complement strand
CGCGAGCTGCTGGCGCGCGAGGGCATCATCGCCGGCACCTCCACCGGCACGCTGCTGGCTGCGGCGCTGCGCTACTGCCGCGAGCAGCGCGCCCGCAAGCGGGTCGTGAGCTTCGTCTGCGACAGCGGCAACAAGTATCTCTCCAAGGTCTACAACGACTACTGGATGCTCGACCAGGGCTTCCTCGAGCGCACGCACCGCGGTGACCTGCGCGATCTCATCGCGCGACCGCACTCCGAGCATGCCGCGGTGACGGTGAACGCCACCGAGACGGTCATGGCCGCCTACCGCCGCATGAAGCTGTACGATGTCTCGCAGGTGCCGGTAATGCAGGATGGCCGGATCGTCGGCATCGTCGACGAGGAGGACATCCTGCTCGAGGTCGTCGGCAACCCCGAGCACTTCAACGAGCCGGTGACGCGCGCGATGGCGAGCCATCTGGTGACCGTGGCCGCCGACGCGCCCGTGGCGCAGCTCATGGAGATCTTCAAGCGCGGCATGGTTGCGATCGTCATGCACGAGAACGAGTTTCAGGGACTCATCACGCGCATCGATCTGCTCAACTGGCTGCGGCGCAAGCTCTGAGGCAACATCCTCTTTTGCACTCGCGTCTGTCTTGTGAGGATCCGCCTCCAATGAGTGATGAGAAAACCACGCAGCGCTTTGCCACGCGGGTGATTCACGGCGGCCAGCGGCCCGACCCGCTGACCGGCGCGATCATGCCGCCGATCTACGCCACTTCGACCTACGTGCAGTCGAGCCCGGGCGTGCACCACGGGTACGACTACTCGCGTACCCGCAACCCGACGCGCGATGCGCTGCAGGCGGCGCTCGCGAATCTCGAAGGCGGCGCGGCGGCGTTCGCCTTCGCCTCCGGGATGGCTGCGACCGCCACCCTGCTCGAGCTGCTCGATGCCGGCGCGCACATCATCGCCATGAACGATCTCTACGGCGGCAGCTACCGGCTGCTGGAGAACGTGCGCAAGCGCTCGGCCGGTCACGAGGTGTCGTTCGTCGATCTCTCGGAGACGGCGGCGCTGCCGGCGGCCATCCGGCCCGCGACACGCCTGCTGTGGGTCGAGACGCCGACCAATCCGCTGCTGAAGCTGGTGGATCTCGCCGCGGTGGCGCGCATCGCGCGCCAGCACGGCCTGATCTCGGTGTGCGACAACACTTTCGCCACCCCCTATCTGCAGCGACCGCTCGAGCACGGCTTCGACATCGTCGTGCACTCCACCACCAAGTATCTCAACGGGCACTCCGATGCGATCGGCGGCGCCGCCA
Organism: Gammaproteobacteria bacterium; assembly: GCA_019235245.1. Taxonomy (GTDB): domain Bacteria; phylum Pseudomonadota; class Gammaproteobacteria; order Steroidobacterales; family Steroidobacteraceae; genus 13-2-20CM-66-19. The sequence goes on along the minus strand of JAFAKO010000344.1, from coordinate 9,712 downwards.
TCGTGCGCGCCGGGTCGGAGCTCACCGAGCGCATCGCCTACCTGCAGAACGCGGTCGGCGGCGTGCCGAGCCCGTTCGACTCGTTCCTGACGCTGCGCGGGATCAAGACACTGGCGCTGCGCATGGAGCGTCACTGCAGCAATGCGCTCGCGATCGCCGCGTTTCTCGAGAAGCATCCGGCGATCGAGCAGGTGCGTTACCCGGGGCTCGCCAGTCACCCGCAGCACGAGCTGGCGCGGCGGCAGATGCAGCGCGGCTATGGCGGCATCGTCACCGCCGTGCTGCGTGGCGGGCTGGATGCCGCGCGGCGTGCCCTCGAGCGCTGTCAGCTGTTCAGCCTCGCCGAGAGTCTCGGCGGCGTCGAGAGCCTCATCGAGCATCCGGCGCTGATGACGCACGCGTCACTCCCGGCGCAGGTGCGCGCCTCCCTCGGTATCAGCGACGGGCTGGTGCGGCTCTCGGTCGGCGTCGAGGACCTCGCCGACCTGCAGGCGGAGCTGGCGGAAGCGCTGAGGTAGCGCCGCGCTGCACCGGGTCAGCGCGCCGCGGGGGAGTCAGGGCGAAAGGTGGTTTCGCATGGGGTGCATGCTAACCTCGCGCGCGTGAGCGAGCCGCTTCCCATCGTGTTGATACCGGGACTCCTCGCCTCGCCGCGCATGTATGCCGCGCAGATCCCGCAGCTGTGGCGTAGGGGACCCGTGACGATCGCCGATCACACCCGCGATGACAGCATGGCGGCGATCGCGCAGCGCATTCTTGCGGCCGCTCCCGCCCGCTTTGCGCTCGCGGGCCTCTCGATGGGCGGTTACATCGCATTCGAAATGCTGCGCCAGGCTCCCGAGCGGATCGCGCGGCTCGCGTTACTCGACACCAGTGCCCGGGCCGACGCGCCCGAGCAGAGCGCGATGCGGCGCGCGCAGATGAGCCTCGCGGCGCAGGGCCGCCTGGCGGAGGTGGTGGAGCAGCAGTTTCCGCGTCTCGTGCACCGCCAGCGCCGCGGTGATGCCGCGCTGCGCGCGGTGTTCACGCTCATGGCGGAGGAGGTCGGAGCGCAGGCGTTCGCACGCCAGCAGACGGCCAACATCGGGCGCAGCGATTCGCGTGCCGCCCTCGGCAGCATCCGCTGCCCGACGCTCGTGCTCGTGGGTGAAGGCGATGAGCTCACACCGCCCGAGCGCGCCGCGGAGATAGCCGCCGGCATCCCCGGCGCACGCCTGGTGACCATCGCACAGAGCGGTCACATGTCCACGCTCGAGCAGCCCGATGAGGTGTCCCGTGCGCTGCTCGAATGGCTGCAGGTCTGAGCGGCGCGCGCATGAGCCGCGGCAGCACGGGCCCGGTATACCTGTGCGCTCATCCGCAGGGTGGGGCAACGGCGGTGCACAGCATCGCGGTGGACGCGCGCCTCACGGCGGGCGGCTCGCTCAGCTGCCGCTACGAGCTGCGGGCGGACATGGCGCGCGTGCGCGTGCCGCCGGCCGGTGCGGGCCGGCGCGCGGATGAGCTGTGGAGACACACCTGTTTCGAGGCGTTCGTCGGTGCGACCGGCACCGATGCTTACTACGAGTTCAACTTCTCGCCGGCACGCGACTGGGCCGCGTACCGCTTTGCGGCCTACCGCACCGGGATGACGCCCGCGGTGCTCGCCGCGGCACCCGAGCTGCAGGTCCGCGGCGATGCCGGCGGGCTCGAGGTCGTGGCGAGCGTGCAGCTCGGCACGCTGTCGCTGGCTGCCGGGGCGGCGGCGCTGCGCGTGGCATTGGCGGCGGTGATCGAGGATGCTGACGGCGGCCTCGGCTACTGGGCCCTGCGGCATCCGCCCGGCCGCGCGGACTTTCACCATCCGGAGAGCTTCACACTGGAGTTGGCGCCCACATGAAACTCGGTATCGAGCGACTGCTCGAGGAAGCGGCGCTGCGCAAGCCGCTGCTGGGCCGGCGCGTGGCGCTGCTCGCGCACCCGGCCTCGGTGACGCGCGCGCTCAGCCACTCGCTCGACGCGCTGGCCTCGATCGCATCGCTGCGGCTCACCGCCGCCTTCGGCCCGCAGCACGGCCTGCGCGGCGACAAGCAATACAACATGGTCGAGTCGGCCGATTATGTCGATCCGCTGCACCGCATTCCGGTGTTCAGCCTGTACGGCAGCGTGCGCCGGCCGACGGCGGCGATGATGGACACCTTCGACGTGCTGCTGGTCGATCTGCAGGATCTCGGCTGTCGCATCTATACCTTCATCACCACGCTGCGCTACGTGCTCGAGGCGGCCGCACAGGCGCGCAAGGCCGTGTGGGTGCTCGATCGACCGAACCCGGCGGGCCGGCCGGTGGAGGGGCTAACGCTGCGGCCGGGATGGGAGAGCTTCGTCGGCGCCGGTGCACTGCCGATGCGTCACGGCCTGACCATGGGGGAGCTCGCTCACTGGTTCGTGCGTACGCTGCGCCTCGATGTTGAATTCGCGGTGATCCGCATGCAGGACTGGCGGCCGGAGGAGCCGCCGGGGTTCGGCTGGCCGCTGCTCGAGCGCAGCTGGGTGAATCCGAGTCCGAATGCGCCCAACCTGTCGATGGCGCGCTGCTACGCCGGCACGGTGATGCTCGAGGGCACGACGCTTTCGGAGGGCCGTGGCACGACGCGGCCCCTGGAGCTGCTCGGTGCGCCGGATCTCGAGGTCGAGACGCTGTTGAGGGAGATGCGGGCCCTCGCGCCGGCCTGGCTGCAGGGTTGCCGCCTGCGCCCCTGCTGGTTCGAGCCGACCTTCAACAAGCACCTCGGCAGCCTCTGCAGCGGCTTCCAGGTGCACGTCGAGGACAGCGAGCATTACCGCCACGAGTCCTTCCGGCCGTGGCGTCTGATCGCGCTCGCCTTCAAGGCATTGCGGCGGCTGCGGCCCGAGTATCCGCTGTGGGCGGATTTCCCCTACGAGTACGAGTTCAACCGCCGCCCCATCGATCTCATCAACGGCAGTGAGGTGTTGCGCACCTGGGTGGATGATCCACACGCGAACCCCGCCGACCTCGAGGCGCTCGCCACCGCCGACGAAGCCGCGTGGCAGGCGGAGCGCCAGCTGCTGCTGCTCTACTGAGCCGCAGGTGTCGCAGCCCGCGGCAGCCTGCGGTCCAGCATGACGATGAGCAGGGCACTCGCCGCGTAGATCAGGAAGCGCGTCGGCCATTCGCCATGCAGGGCTGACAGCGCCTGAGCGGCAGCGAACACGGCGAGCAGCAGCGCCGTTCCGAGCCACTGCGTCCGCCTCCAGCAGAGCATCAGGGCGCCGGCGATCTCGGTCGCCGCCAGCAGGACCACCGGGTGGTCCGGCGCGCTGGCCAGTGTCTGCAGGCTCGCGATGAGGATGAGCGCCGCGAACAGCAGGCGGTAGATCGCGAGCAGCCGCCCGGCGCTCACGGCGCCGGCTCGGGTAACAGGAAGGTGCGCCGCGCGCGCTCGCTCGCGAGCCGCTCGGGACGATACCAGCGTCGTAGGACGCCCTTCTCGAGCAGCTCCGGGTTGTGGCGCGCGAACGCCTCGAAGTCCTGATGGTCGCCCTCCATGCGCTCGGCGATCAGCGACAGGAAGGCGATGGTCACGGTCTGGTGAAATGCCTCGGGCCTGCCGGCCTGCTGCGCCATGGCACGCAGCACGCGCGAGAACTGCAGGGTGGTCTCGGCGAAATCGTGTCGGCGCAGCATCTCGAAGGCCATGCGCACGTGCTCGCGATGCGGAAACTGCGCCGCCGCGACCTCCCCGCGCAGGAAGCGCGCCAGATCGGGACAATCAACGGCCATCGCCATCCTCGCGCAGCCGGTGCGAGTCCTTCGCCGTGAGATCGAGGCCGTAGACCGCCTTCAGCGCCTTGACCTTGCGCAGCGTCGCGGCGGAGAAGGGCGGCTTGCCCTCGAAGGCGTGCAGTACGATGCCCTCGAGCAGGTCGCCGAGCGACATGTCGAGCTCGGTGGCGAGGGCCTTGAGAACCTTCAGCAGGCGGCTCTCGAGGCGCACGCCGGTCTGGGTGCGGGTGACGATCTGCATGGGCACGATGGTACCGTGGTACCAAGGTACCAGTCAACGGGCGGCGTCCTGGCGTGCCGCGCAGCTGTGGTACGGCGCCGCCTCGCCCGGGACGATGGGACAGAGGCGGATGGGGCTCAGCCGCGCCAGCTGCGCGTTCCAGTAGGCCACGTCGATGCGCGGCGGCCCGCTGGAGTCGCGGCCGCGCTCGGTCCACTGCAGGGTGTAGTAGTCGTTGGTTCCCTTGAGGGTGAGCATCACCGCGGACTCGCCGTAGGCTCCCTTGTCGGACCCGACGCGCCCACAGCTCACGATGACCTCGTACGCATCGTAGCCATCGACCTTCTGCGCCCCCGGCGCGGCGCTCGCGAAGCTCTCCGGGCAGTTGCGCTGGAAGTCAGCGCTCATGCGCGCGAGCATCGCCTGCGGGGTCGCATTGCCGTTGCCGGCCAGGCCGCGCGCGCCGCTGAGGGTGAGCATGCGCGACCATTTGCCGAGAGTCTCGCCTTCGGGGACCTGCTCGCGGATGTAGAAGCTGCCGCTGTTCTTCTCGTAGGTCGGCTGCGCGGAGCGGAACTCCGCGGGCAGCGTGAACATCACGAGCTGCGAGAACACCGGGGTGGTCGCGTTGAGGCCGGGGGCTGCGGCCGGTTGCGCCACGGCGAGCGACCCGAGGCAGAGGGCCAGGGGTCCGGGCAGGCGGCGCAGCCCTGCCATGCCACTCTCGAGCTGATACATCCGCGCCACTATATCCCCGACCGGGCCCAGCGCGAGCACCAGCGTCGCCGCGCGCTGGTTGCCGGCGGTCGCCCCGCCGGCCGCTATGACGGCCCGCCGCTCTCCAAACACGTTTTAGCGATAGTTCGCAAAATGGCTAACTGTCCCCGAAAGCAGGCATGCAGCCGCCGCGTGATGACCGCCGGGCGCCGCTTCTGCTCTAATGCCCGGCTGCATGCACACCGCCCCCGACATCACCGCCTACCGCAAGCACTGGGCAGCGCGCTTCGGCACCGCGCCGTTCCTGCCGATGTCCCGCGAGGAGATGGACCAGCTCGGCTGGGACAGCTGCGACGTCATCGTCGTCACCGGCGATGCCTACGTCGATCACCCGAGCTTCGGCATGGCCATCATCGGCCGGGTGCTCGAGGCGCAGGGCTTTCGCGTCGGCATCATCGCGCAGCCGGACTGGCAGAGCGCCAGCGCATTTGCGGCGCTCGGCCGTCCCAACCTGTTCTTCGGCATCACCGCCGGCAACATGGACTCGATGGTGAACCGCTACACCGCCGAGCGGCGCGCCGCAGTGACGATGCGTATACCCCCGGGGGTATGGGCGGACGCCGCCCGGACCGCTCGGTGGTGGTGTACGCGCAGCGTGCCCGCGAGGCGTTCCGCGACGTGCCGATCGTCATCGGGGGCATCGAAGCCTCGCTGCGCCGCATCGCGCACTTCGACTACTGGTCGGAGAAGGTGCGGCGCTCGGTGCTGCTCGATGCCAAGGCGGACCTGCTCGTTTACGGCAACGGCGAGCGCCAGGTCTGTGCCCTCGCCCACCGGCTCGCCGCCGGGGAATCCATTCACGACATCACGAACCTGCGTGGCACGGCATTCGCGCGCAAGGCCGTGCCCGCCGGCTGGATCGAGATCGACTCGACGCATCTCGATGCGCCCGGTCCCCTCAATCCCCCCGCCGATCCGTACGCCATGAGCGCGGCGGCGGGGCCCGCTGGCGCGGAGCCGCCCGCCCCGCGCGGCGAGAAGATCGTACGCTTCGTGCGCCGCGTGAAAAACGCCGATCGCGAGCGTAGCGTCATCCGCATGCCCTCCTGCGAGGCCGTGGCTGCCGACCCGGTGCTCTATGCGCATGCCTCGCGCATCCTGCACCTCGAGTCGAATCCGGGGAATGCGCGCGCGCTCGTGCAGCGCCACGGCGATACGGAAGTGTGGCTGAATCCGCCGCCGGTGCCGCTCACCACGCGCGAGATGGATTTCGTGTACGAGCGCCCGTACGCGCGCGCGCCACACCCCGCCTACGGCAAGGCCAGCATTCCTGCCTACAAGATGATCCGCTTCTCGGTCGCGATCCAGCGCGGCTGCTTCGGCGGTTGCACCTTCTGCTCCATCACCGAGCACGAGGGCCGCATCATCCAGAGCCGCTCGGAGGACTCGGTACTGCGCGAGATCGCGACCGTGCGCGACACCGTGCCGGGCTTCACCGGTGTCATCTCCGATCTCGGCGGCCCGACGGCCAACATGTACCGCCTCGCCTGCAAGAGCCGCGAGATCGAGAGCGCCTGCCGGCGACCCTCGTGCGTGTACCCGGGCATCTGCCCGAATCTCGACACCGACCACGCGCCGCTCATCCAGCTGTATCGCCGCGCGCGCGCGCTGCCCGGGATCCGCAAGGTGCTGATCGCCTCCGGCGTGCGCTACGACCTCGCCATCGAGTCGCCGGAGTACGTGAAGGAGCTCGCGCAGCATCACACCGGCGGCTACCTGAAGATCGCCCCCGAGGCGCTCGCCGAGGGACCGCTCTCGAAGATGATGAAGCCGGGGGTTGCAGCGTACGACCGGTTCAAGGAGCTCTTCGAGCGCTACTCGAAGGAGGCCGGCAAGGAGCAGTACCTCATACCGTATTTCATCGCCGCGCATCCCGGTACCTCCGACCAGGACATGCTGGAGCTCGCGCTGTGGCTGAAGAAGAACCACTTCCGCGCCGACCAGGTGCAGGCCTTCCTGCCGGGCCCGATGGCGACCGCCACCGCGATGTACCACTCCGGGCGGAATCCGTTGCGGCGCATCGCGCGCGACAGTGAGCGGGTGTTGGTTCCCAAGGGTCTGAGGATCCGGCGGCTGCACAAGGCGTTCCTGCGCTATCACGACCCGGCCAACTGGCCGGTGCTGCGCGAGGCGCTGCGCCGCATGGGGCGTACCGACCTGATCGGCAACGGCCGGCGGCACCTGGTGCCCGCCTATCAGCCGCGCAGCACGGGAAGCGCTGCGTCCGGGCGCGAAGCAACTCAGCGCTTCCGCACCCAGCACACCGGCCTGCCGCGCGTGCCGCAGGGGAAGGCGCGGGGCACGCGTCCGCGATCCTCCTGATACGCCGCGGCGAAGCGCCCCGGTCGGATGATTGCGAATGCCGCCGGCGCGAGAGTAGGGTGCTGCCCATGAAGGCTGTGCTGCGCGACCTACGCCGCCGCGGAATGCTCGCCGCGCTGCTGCTCGTCCTCGCGCTCACCTGTCAGGTTGCGGTGCCGCCCGCGAGCGCCGCGGCCGGCGGGGGAACGGTGGCCATCCTCGAGATCAACGGTGCCATCGGGCCGGCGACCTCGCGTTACCTCGTGCACGCGCTCGAGACGGCGCAGCAGCGCGGTACCCGCCTCGTGGTCCTGGAGATGGACACTCCGGGCGGGCTCGACAGTGCCATGCGCGACATCATCCGCGCGATCCTCGCTTCCTCCGTGCCGGTGGTCGCCTATGTCAGTCCCTCGGGGGCGCGCGCGGCGAGTGCCGGCACGTACATCCTCTACGCCTGTCACGTCGCCGCGATGGCTCCCGCGACCAACCTCGGCGCCGCCACTCCGGTGCCGATCGGCGGCGAGCCCGAAGGTGGTCCCGGCGCTTCCCCGGAGGGCAAGGACAGTCCCGCCGCGCGCAAGGTGCCCGAGGGAGCACCGCCGGAGAGCGAGCCGCCCGGCGCACCGCACACCGCCATGGAGCGCAAGGTCGTGAACGACGCGGTTGCCTACATCCGCGGGCTCGCCGAGCTGCGCGGTCGCAACGCCGACTGGGCCGAGCAGGCCGTGCGCGGTGCCGCGAGCCTCTCGGCCAATGCAGCGCTGCAGCAGAAGGTGATCGATCTCATCGCACGCGACCTGCCCGACCTGCTCGCCCGCCTCGACGGGCGCGAGGTGCATGTCGGGAACCGCACCGAGAAGCTGGCCACTGCCGACCTCACGGTCGAGCGCATCAAGCCCGACTGGCGCACGCAGCTGCTCGCGGTGATCACCAACCCGACGGTGGCGTACGGCCTGATGGTGATCGGCATCTGGGGCCTGCTGCTCGAGGGCTATAACCCCGGCGCGGTGCTGCCGGGAGTCGCCGGCTCGATCTGCCTGCTGATCGCGCTGTTCGCCTTCCAGATCCTGTCGGTGAACTACGCCGGCCTCGCGCTGGTGGTGGTCGGCACCGCCATGATCATCGCCGAGTTCTTCTTTCCGACCTATGGATCGCTCGGTGTCGGGGGGATCATTGCGTTCGTGGTGGGCTCGTTGATTCTCTTCGACACCGATGTCCCGGGCCTGAGCATCGGCCGCCCCCTGATCGCCGCGTTCGCCACCGTGGGCGCCCTCATGGTCGGCGGCATCGTCTACATGGGCACGCGCGCCATGCGTCGTCCGGTCGCCACCGGCGCTGAAGCCATGATCGGCGCCAGTGCCGAAGTCGTGGCGGACTTTGACGGCAAGGGCAAGGTGCGCTACGGCGGCGAGCTGTGGAACGCGCGCAGCGAGCGTCCGCTGCGCACCGGCGAGCTGGCGCGCATCATCAAGGTGGAAGGTCTAACATTGTGGGTCGAGCCGCAGTAGGCGCGCCACCCGGAGTTCCCGCATGCCGTTCCTGATTGCCGTTCTCATACTCATCGTCGTGCTGCTGTTCAGCGCCATCAACGTCCTGAACGAATACGAGCGGGCCGTCGTGTTCACGCTGGGGCGCTTCCGTGGCATCAAGGGCCCGGGCCTGGTGCTCATCTACCCCGTCGTGCAGCGCATGCGCAAGGTCGACCTGCGCGTCATCGTGCTGAGTGTGCCGAAGCAGGACGTGATCACGCGCGACAACGTGTCGGTCAAGGTGAACGCCGTGGTCTACTTCCGCATCGTCGATCCCGGCAAGGCGATCATCCAGGTGGCGAATGCGTTCGATGCAACCAGCCAGGTGGCGCAGACCACGCTGCGCTCCGTGGTCGGGCAGCACGAGATGGACGACCTGCTCTCGCAGCGTGACAAGCTCAATACCGATCTGCAGCGCATCCTCGATCAGAGCACCGAGGCCTGGGGTATCAAGGTGTCTACGGTCGAGATCAAGGACGTCGACCTCGATGAGACCATGGTGCGCGCCATGGCGAAGCAGGCCGAAGCCGAGCGCACCCGCCGTGCCAAGATCATCAACGCCGAGGGCGAGAAGCAGGCGGCCGACACGCTGGTCGAGGCGGCGCGCTCGCTCGCGGCTCAGCCGACCGCCATGCAGCTGCGCTACCTGCAGACCCTCGCCGACATCGCGCACGAGCGAACCCAGCTGCTGGTATTCCCGCTGCCGCTCGATCTGATCAAGCCGCTGCTCGGCCAACGCACCGAGTGAGGCACTCCCGGCGGATTGCCCCGGGCGCAGCCGGCCTGTGCACCCCGACCCGACAGCAGCCACAGCGCCGGTCCGCACCGCGGGGACCTGCACGCTCGCGCTCGCTGCCGTGCTGCTTGCGCTAGCCACCGCCGGCGGTGCCTTCGGCGCGCACGCGCTGCGGAATCGACTCGCGCCGCCGCGCCTGGAGCTGTGGGACACGGCAGTCCGGTACCAGTTCTTCCAATCGCTCGGCCTCTTCGGCATCGGGCTGCTGCTGCGCTCTCTCGAGCGGGGGGGCACGGCGGCACACGCCGCGGCGGCACTGCGGCGCGCCGCGGTGCTGAACGCCGCCGGGGTGCTGTTGTTCTCCA
>JAFAKO010000282.1 GCA_019235245.1 Gammaproteobacteria bacterium | reverse complement strand
CGACGGCCTGCCTGAGGGTCCGTTGCGGCAGGACGCGCGCGGCGCGTGCCAGCGCCCGCGCGAGATCCGCGCGCAGATCCTCGAGCGACTCGATACCGATCGAGAGGCGGATCAGTCCGTCGGTGAGCCCGGCGCGCTCGCGCGCGGCCGGATCCATGGCTGCATGAGTCATGGTGGCCGGGTGCGCGACCAGACTCTCGACCCCGCCGAGCGACTCGGCGAGCGAGAAGCATTCGAGGCCGGAGACGAACTCGCGCACCGCATCGTGCCCGCCTTCGAGCTCGAGGGTCACCATCGCGCCGAAGCCGCGTTGCTGACGCCGGGCGAGCGCGTGCCCCGGATGGCGCGCGAGCCCCGGATACCACACGCGGCGTACGTTCGGCTGCCCGTCGAGCCACTGAGCGAGCGCCTGCGCGTTGCGCCCATGGTGCTCGAGCCGCGCGTGCAGCGTGCGCAGGCCGCGCAGCGTGAGGTAGCTGTCGAAGGGAGCCCCGGTCAGCCCGAGACAGTTCGCCCACCACACGAGCTGCTCGTGCAGCGCGGCATCGCGCGCCACCACCGCCCCTCCGACCACATCGCTGTGACCGTTGAGGTACTTGGTGGTCGAGTGCACGACGAGGTCGGCACCGAGGCTCAGCGGCTGCTGCCATGCCGGCGAGAGGAAGGTGTTGTCCACCACCACCAGCGCACCGCGCGCGTGCGCGAGCGCGGCGACCGCCTCGATGTCGGTGATGCGCAGCAGCGGGTTGCTCGGTGTCTCGATCCACACCAGGGCCGCCGGCGCGCTCAGGGCTGAGCGCAGGGCGGCCTCGTCGCCGAAGTCGACGAACTCGACCTGCCGCTCACCGCGCCGGCCCCAGGCGTCGAAGAGCCGGTAGGTGCCGCCGTAGCAGTCGTGCGGCGCGACGATACGTCCCCCGACGGGAACGAGGTAGCCGGTCAGCGTGATCGCGGCCATGCCGCTCGCCGTGACGACCGCCCCGTGCCCCTGCTCGAGCTCGGCGAGCGCCGTGGCGAGGAGATCGCGCGTCGGGTTGCCCGAGCGCGTGTAGTCGTACGTACGCTTCTCGCCGAAGGCGCGAAAGGCGAATGTCGAGGAGAGGTGCAGTGGCGGGACCACGCAGCCGGTCGCGTCGTCGCACTCGATTCCGGCGCGTACGGTCTGCGTGATCTGGCTCGTAATGGGGCTCACAGGATGCTCCGCTTTCAGTCCAAGTCCGGTCTCACCGGTACTCCGCGGAGCGGGCCTGCGCTGAAGGTCGCAGGCTCTGTCGCGTCCATCCCCTCGCGTTCCGAAAGGGACACGAAGGGCCACGCTAACCGCTCATCTGTCGATGCCCACAGGCGACATCGCAGGAGTTGGCACCTTTCCAGGGTGGTTAGTCCTGGCGGTTGCCCCGGCGTCTAAGGGCCTATCCCTCAGCCGGTCTCGATGAGTGGCCACCAGTCTACGGGGGCCGTGGCCCGATGCGCAAGAAGTCGGCGCCGGACCGGGCCCGGCCCGGCATCGGCCCCCGTCGCCCAGCCCCAGCCCCGGAGTGGATGTCCCGAATCGCGATAGTTAGCCTTTCAGCTAACTATCCGGCGGCCGGAACGCATCATCGCGGCGTGAGGCTTGCGGCGCGGCGATCGGCCTCCGCCGCACCGCCATTGTCGCCGCGCGCACGCAGGGAGTCCGCGATCAGGCGCCAGGCGGAGGACTGCGCCGCGGCATCCCCGCTCGCGAGAGTGAGGGCCTTGCGGGCCATGGCATCCGCCTGCGACGGGTTGTTCTCGGCGAGCCGCACCCTTCCCAGCTCGGTCCACACCAGCGGGTTGTCCGGCTCGATGCGCAGGGCACGCTCGAGTGTCGCTGCTGCCTGCACGGGGTCGCCGGCAGCCGCCTGCTGGTGCGCCTGGGTGACGAGCGCGCTCGTGGCGGGACCCAGATGAAACTGCTTCGGCGGGTTTGCGGTCGAGGGCTGCGCCGGGGGCACCGGAGTGAGGGAGCCCGCCGACGGGGGCTGGCCTTGCGGCGGCGGCTGGGCCCAGCCGGCAGGGGTACTCCCGCCGGGAGAGGTCACCGGGGCTGGCGGCGGCGCCGGTGGTGCCCGAAAGAGCGTGCAGGCCGTGAGGAGTGCCGCGGTGATGAGGACGGAGGCAACGGTGCGGATGTGCATACCGTGATGATAGCTGCGCGGGGGATGCGCTCAGTGCACGATGCTGCGTGCCCACTGCTCCGCCCGCTCGAGGAGGCTGGTCGAGGCGGTGCCATCCGGAAAGCCGCAGCCGGGATGCGCCGGTACGCTGGCATCGGCCGGCACGGCGACCGCTACGATATCCGCCGCGCAGCCGGGCACGGCACGCAGGCCGGTCGGATACTCGATGTGCACCTCGACCACCGACTCCGGCATCGGGGCGTTCCACGAGCTCGTGCCGAGGCCGGCCATGATGCGTGCCCACACCGGCAGGGCGCCCGCGGAGCCGGTGAGCCCGGTCGGCTCGTCGTCGTCGTAGCCCACCCATACTACCGCGAGATGACTTCCGGAGAAGCCGGCGAACCAGCTGTCGCGAAAGTCCGAGGACGTGCCCGACTTGCCGGCGACCACGAGCTGCGGCGGCAGGAGCGCGCGGGCCGAGCGACCGGTGCCGTGGTCCATCACGAGCACGAGCAGCCGATCGAGCTGGTACATCACCTCGGGGGATGCCACCTGCGTCGCCTCGAGCGGAAATGCCTTCAGCGGCTTGCCATCCGCGCTGATGACCGCGCGCACCGCGCGCAGCGGGTTGCGGAAGCCGCCGTTGGCGAGGCCGTTGAAGAGCTGCGCCGCCTCGATCGGTGCCACATCGACCGCGCCGAGCAGCATGGCGGGCACCTGCGCCGGGTCCTCCGGCAGGCCGAATCGCTTCAGCGTGGCGGCGATCTTCGGCAGGCCGAGATCGAGGCCCACACCGACCGTCGCCAGGTTGAGCGACTCGGCGAGCGCGCGCGCCACCGGCACCGGCCCATACACCTCGTGCGTGAAGTTCTCCGGCGTCCAGTGGCGGTCACCGGTGAGCTTCACATCGACCGGTGCATCCTGCACGACGGTCGTCGCGTTGTAGCGGCCGCTCTCGAGCGCCGTGAGATAGATGAAGGGCTTCACCAGGCTTCCCATCGAGCGGTGCGCATCGAGCGCACGATCGAAGCCGTCGTAGCCCACATCGCGCCCACCGACGATCGCGATGACCTCTCCGCTCTGGGGTGAGGTGATGACGACCGCGCCTTCGAGCTGGGCTTTCCCATGCCGGTGCTGGCGGTCGAGCCGGGCGAGCTCGTGCTCGAGCGCCCGCTCGGCCTCATCCTGCGCGCGCGGCTCGAGGCTCGTGTAGATGCGCAGCCCTGCCTCGGTGAGGTCCTGATCGCGGTAGTCGCGCCGCAGCGTGCGGCGCACGAAGTCGAGGTACGCCGGGTAGTAGGCGCCTGCCGGGCGCGTGGTGACGCCGAGCGGACGCCTGGCGGCCGCCGCGGCGTCCGCGGGCTTGATCACTCCCTGCTCGCTCATCTGCCGCAGCACCAGGTTGCGCCGGGCGAGGGCGCGCTCGGGGTGCCGCCGCGGGTCGTAATAGGAAGGTCCTCGCACGATCGCGACGAGCAGTGCGACCTCGGACAGGTCGAGCTCCGCGAGCGGTTTGCCGAAGTAGAACTGGCTCGCGAGCCCGAAGCCGTGGATCGCCCGGTCGCCGTCCTGCCCGAGGAAGATCTCGTTGATGTAGGCGTTCATGAGATCGGCCTTGGTGAAGTGCGCATCGAGCGCGAGCGCCATCACCGCCTCGCGCAGCTTGCGCGACAGCGTCTGGCGCGAGCTCAGAAAGTAGCTGCGCACCAGCTGCTGCGTGAGCGTGCTGCCGCCCTGCTCGATCTGGCCGGCGCGCATGTTGACCCATGCGGCGCGCAGCATGGCGAAGGGGTCGACACCGTGGTGGGTGTCGAACTTGCGATCCTCCACCGCCTTGAGCGCGAGCGGCAGGACCTCCGGCACCTCCTCCGGGCTCAACACGATCCGGTCCTCGCCATGGATCGGGAAGATGCTGCCGATGAGGAGCGGCTCGAGCCGCAGCACCGGTACGTCGCTCCCGGCCTCGGTGCGCAGGCTCTCGATACCCTTGGTGCCGGACAGGGCGATGGCGAGACGCTCGGCCGGGCGCGTTTCGTCGGCAAAGCGCGCCGGGCGCAGCGACACCAGCAGCCGCTCACCTGACACCTGGTAGGTGCCGGGCCGGTCGAGGCGGTCGGTACGCCGGTAGTGCAGCCGCTGCAGCTCATGCTCGAGCGCGGCGGAGCTCAGCGGCAGCCCCGCATACAGCTCCAGCGGCGCCGCGTATACCTGCGCGGGCAGTGTCCAGCGGCGGCCCTCGAACTGCTTCACCACCAGGTGATCGAGGTACAGCGCGTACAGCAGGGCGGCGGCGAGCGTCACCCCGAGGACGAGCAGCAGCGTGCGCTTCAGGGGCGCGCGCTTCAGAGGAACAGCTCCTCGGCGGGTGCGCGCAGGTTGTATTCCGAGCTCATGCTGCGTCCGTACGCTCCGGTGTTGGCGATCAGCAGGACGTCGCCCTCGCGGGACGGCGGCAGCAGCCGATCGTGACCGAGCACGTCGGCGCTCTCGCAGATCGGGCCGACGATGCTCACCAGCTCGGTTGCGGGCTCATTCAGCCGCGTGAGATTCGCGATCTCATGGTATGCGCCATAGAGTGCCGGGCGGATGAGCGAGTTCATGCCGGTGGCGATCCCGGCGAACCGTAGTCCGCCCTTGGACTTCAGCTGCGTGACGCGCGCGAGCAGCACGCCGCAGCTCGCCGCCAGGTAGCGCCCAGGCTCGAGCCAGAACTCCAGCCGCGGGTACTCGGCGCGCACCGCGGAGAGCAGCGTGTCGAGCGCCGCGAGGTCGACGCCCGGCTGATCGCTGCGCTCGGGGACACCGAGTCCGCCGCCGACGTCGATGACGTGGACCCCGCTGAACGCTTCCGCGGCATGTGCCAGCAGGCGCGCCGTATGCTCCCAGCTCGTGACATCGAAGACGCCGCTGCCGACGTGCGCCTGGAGCCCGGTGATGCGCGCATCGATCCCGCCCGCCATCGCCGCGACCTCCGGAAGCTCGGCGATCGGGATGCCGAACTTCGAGCGGCTTCCGGCGGTGCGGACGTGCGTGTGATGACCGCGGCCGACACCGGTGTCGACGCGCAGGAAGATCTCCCGGCCGGCGAAGAGCTGCGGCCAGGCGCTCAGCGCCTCGGCGTTGTCGACCGTCACCCGCACGCCCGCCGCGAGCGCCCAGGCGTACTCGGCGCGCGGCGCGAAGTTCGGCGTGTAGAGGATGCGCTGCGGCTCGAGCTCGGGAAAAATCCCGAGCACGCGCTCGAGCTCTCCCCGCGACACGCACTCGAACTCGATGCCTTCGGCTCGCAGTGCGCGCAACAGCCGCGGGTGCGGATTCGCCTTCATGGAGTAATGCACGCGCGCGATCGAGCGGAGGCCGCGTAGCGCCCGCGCCGCCTCGCGCGCCACCTCGAGGTCGTACACGAACGCCGCATCGCGCTCGCCGAGCGCGGCGAGGAGCGCCGGTGCCTTCTGACGCCACCAGGGGGAGCTCGAGCCCGCGGCAGGCGGCGGCGGCGCGAACAGCTGCTGCCAGGTCGGGCCGAGCACCTTGTCTCCGGGTACCGGCCGGATCAGCAGCTCGTGGAGCTGCTCGACCAGGCGGTCGCCCTGGTTCTCATCGACCACGAAGGTGAAATTCAGGTCGTTGGCGGCCTGGCTCACGAGATGGATCTTCTGCTCCTCGAAGAATTCGAACGCACCGCCGAGCTGATGGAGGATGGCGCGGATGTTGCGGCCGACGAGGCTGACCGAGGCGCACGGGCCGATCACCTGCACGCGGCACAGCTGCGAGAGATCGGCCACCAGCCCGGCGACGCGTGCGTTGCTCAGGCTGTTGGCGGCGGGGTCCAGCGAGACGGTGACGGTGGTCTCGGAGGTCGAGACCAGGTCGACCGACATGCCGTGCTGCTTGAACACCTGGAAGGCATCGGCGAGGAAGCCGACCTGGTGCCACATGCCCGGGCTCTCGAGCGACACGAGAGTCAGGCCTTTCTTGGTGCAGATCGCCTTCACCTGCGCCGCGCCCTCGCCTCCCTCGGCGCTCAGCACCGTGCCCTCGAGATCCGGGGCCTGGGTGGCATAGACGTGCAGCGGAATCGCGTAGTGACGCGCCGGGAGGATGCAGCGCGGGTGCAACACCTTGGCGCCGCTCGTGGCGATCTCCTGTGCCTCGTCGTAGTGGAGTGTGCGCAGCAGGCGCGCCGTGGGCGTGGCGCGCGGATTGGCGCTGAACATGCCCGGCACGTCGGTCCAGATCTCCAGGCGGCGCGCCGCGAGTTTGGCGGCGAGGTACGCGGCGGAGGTATCGGAGCCGCCGCGGCCGAGCAGTACGGTGTCGCCGTGCTCATCGCTCGCGATGAAGCCCTGGGTGATGAGTACCGGCAGCCCCTCCTCGAGGCGCGCGCGCAATGCCGCATCCGGCGCAAAGCCGCACACTGCCGAGAGCATGCTGACGCGCTGGGCACCGGGCTGGCGCTCGGCACGCAGCAGCGTCCGGGCATCGACGCTCTGCGCCTCGAGCCCGCAGGCGCCGAGAAAGCGCGCCGCGATGGGTGTGAGGAGCAGCTCGCCCGCTGCCATCACCCGCGCGCGGGTGCGGTCGCTCACCTCGCGCACCAGGGCGATGCCCGCCGCGATCTCGCGCAGCTCCGCGAGCTGCTTCCCGACCTCCTCGGGCAGCGCCACATCGAGCTCGGCGGCAAGCCGCCGGTGCCGCTCCTCGATGGCGCGCAGCTCATCGTCGGCCGCCTGGGCGGTCGGCGCATCGAGGAGCCGTTCGAGGCGATCGGTGATACCGGCGAGGGCGGAGTGAACGATGAGCACCCGGGCCCCGCCGGAGCAGCGCTCTGCGGCGACCCGCGCGATGTTGGTCCAGTTGGCGCGGTTCGAGACGCTCGTCCCGCCAAACTTCAGGACCACCCATGCCGAAGGGGTGCGGCTCACTGCTCCTACCGTGCGGCTGCGCCAGCGCTCAGGATTGGAGTGCGCCGGGGACGAGGGGTTCTACAGCTCGTCGTCGAAGTCTTTCAGGTCTTTCTCGAGCTTGCGGTCCGCCAGCACTTCCTCGAGCTTGCTCCAGGCCGCCTTCCCACGCTTGCCCTGGTTGCGGACTCGCTTGTCGACGCGGTCGAGCAGACGGTCGTAGTCGGTACCGTCCTCGGTGGGCCCACTCAGAAACTCGTCGTCGAGATCGAAGCTCTCGTTGTCGCGTTCCGGCATCTGGCGGTGCAAATCCTAATTAATTCAATAACTAGTGCCTGAGGCGGCACGAACAAGGGTGCGAACTATAGCCGATCCGCGCCCACGATCAACTCTTGGGACCCTCCGGGCGGCTTTCAATGCCCGGGCGGCGCGAACGGAAGCTCGGGCACACCCCCTCAGGGCTGATCGGTGCGGTCCCGCACCACGACCGGCGCCCCGCGGCTCAGACCGAGACCCTCGGCGGCACTGTTCTCGGCCCGTGCAATCTCGAGGACCCCGAAGGAGTTGACGAGTGCGAGGTACTCGCCGGGACGCGTGTCGCCATAGGTGCGCAGGAGCGGGAACGCGTGGTTGCCGGCGTGCACGAGGGGAAGCCGGAAGCGCTCGATGAGGGGCGCATCGATATTGGTGATGAGATTGCCGAAGTGATCGATGGTGATCACGACGCCGGAGACGCTGCGGGTCTCGACCTGCGGATCCTCGACCCAGGAGGGCACGTGTGTCGTGACGACCTCCCCGAGTTCCTCGATGCGGCAGCGCCCGGCGGCGAGCTCGGCGGCGACCGGCGCGAAGATATCCCGTCCGTGGAAGGTGGCGCTCGGGTGATGGATGCCGAGGTGGGCGAGTTGAGCGGCCCCCAGCCGCACGATGAGCGGCGCGCGCGCCCGGGCGATCACCGGGGCCAGCAGTCCGTTGTCCGGCGCGAGGAAGTAATGTCCGCCGGCGCTCACCGCCACGATGTTGCGCGAGGTGCCGACACCGGGATCGACCACCGCCACGTGCACGGTGCCGGAAGGGAAGTAGCCGAAGGCCCGCGCGAGCCAGAACCCTGCCTCGGCGGGCCAGTGCACGACGATCTCGTGGGTGAGATCGATGAGGCGGGCCGCGGGAAAGCGCGTGAGGATGCAGCCCTTGATGACCCCGACGAACGGCCCCTGGTGACCGAAGTCGGTCGTGATGGTGATGACCCCGGAGCTCTGCGGGCGCTCAGCCGCGTGCATCACGACCGGCAGCCCGGCGGCCTCCCTCCGCGCACGTCCGGCAGCGGTCGGTGTACGGCACCGCCGACAGCCGCTCCGGCTCGATATCCTCGCCGCAGACCGCGCAGGTGGTGTAGCGGCCCGAAGCGAGGCGACGCAGCGCGGCCTCGACCTGCAGCAGCTCCGCCTGGGCCGAGCTCGAGATCGCGCCGAGCACATCGTCGTGCTCGCGCTGCGTCACCTGCTCGGCAAAATCGGCCGACAGCGGGTCGGTCTCGTGGCGCAGGTCGGCACTCGCCTCGCTTGCGCGCTGGCGCAACTCGTCCCGGCGTTTGAGCAGTCGCTCCCGTACCGAATTGGCGTCCACCATGAGTCCCCCGGGGAAAATGAGCCTCGTCAGGATGGCCGACGGTTGCGCTGATCCTCGAGCCATTTCTGCAGTTTGTCGAAGGGCTCGACGAACTTCGCTACGCCTTCGCGCTCGAGCTGCTGCGCCACGGCCTCGAGATCGATGTCGAGCCGCTCGAGGCCTTCGCGCGCATCGCTCGCGTCCGCGATGTGGCGCTCGAGCGTCAGCTCGGGGCGGCCGAGCCGCCGGTACGCGTTGAGCGTCTCGAGCGGCATGGTGTTGACGGTGTCGCGACCCACCAGTTCCTCGACGTACTTGATCGGGCTGTAGGCCGGGTCCTTGGTAGAGGTCGAGGCCCACAGCAGGCGCTGCGGCCGCGCGCCGCGTGCGCTCAATGCCTGCCACTCGGCCCCGGCGCTGATGTCCTCGTAGATCTCGTAGGCACGGCAGGCGCTGGCGATCGCCGCCTTGCCGCGCAAGGTGCGGGCCGCCGGCTGCCCGTGCGCGGCGAGCCCGTCGAGGAGCTTGTCCACCGCGGTGTCGATGCGACTCAGGAAGAAGCTCGCCACCGAGGCGATGCCGTCGATCGGTTTTCCCTCCCGCAGGCGCTGCGTAAGTCCCTCGCGGTAGACGCGGGCGACGGCCCGGTAACGCTCCGGGGAGAACAGCAGCGTCACGTTGACGTTGATGCCGCCGGCGATCAGGTCGCGAATGACCGGCAGCCCCGCCTCGGTGCCCGGGATCTTGATGAAGGCATTGGGGATCGCGAGACGCTCCCACAGGCGGCGCGCCTCCTGCAGGCTCCCGGGACCGTCATCGGCGAGGTGCGGCGACACCTCGAGGCTGACGTAGCCGTCGCCACCCTTGGTCGAGTCGTACAGCGGGCGCAGCAGCGCCGCCGCATCGCGCAAATCCGCGAGCGCGAGCTCCTCGTACAGCGCCATTGCCGAGGAGACGCTGCGCAGCAGCCGCGTGATGCGCTGCGCATAGGTGGCCTCCTGCATGATGGAGTGCGCCAGGATCGAGGGATTGGAGGTGAGGCCGGCCAGGCCATCCTCGCGTATGAGGCGGGCGAGGCTGCCGTCATCGAGCATGCCGCGTCCGATGTCGTCGAGCCACACACTCTCGCCGAGCCTGCGCAGCTCGAGCAGCGGATTCGTGGAAGTCGCATTCATGGCGTCGGGCTCCGGTTTCGAGAGTAGCGCAGGAAAGGGTGCGAGTCTCGCGGTTTTAGTACGGATATGCGTAAATCATAGGCTCGGGTACAGAGCCCGAGTTCCGGACCAAACTAAGGAGTGCGGCCATGGGTGACAGAAATGGTGGCGGGCAGATCGCGGAGGAACTGCGAGCGCTCGTGAGCGATGCGGAGACCCTGCTACGGTCGACCGCGAACGCGGGCGGTGCGGAGGTGGAGCAGCGTGCCCAGGCGACGCTGCAGGAGCTGCGCGCGCGTCTCAATGCCCTCGAAGAAACGGTGCGCTCGCGCGCGCGCGACGTCGACACCTACGTGCACGACAACCCCTGGCAGGCGGTGGCCGTCGTCGGCGGCATTGCACTGTTGCTCGGGCTCGCCATGGGCCGCAGATGATGGATGCCCCGACGCCGCTCCCGGAGACGAGCACCGTCGGGGATCCACCGGGCGGGGTGCGCGGACTGGTCGCGGCGCTGCTCGAGGCGTTTCACACGCGCCTCGAGCTTGCGGGCGTCGAGGTGGAGATTCATCTGCGGGCGCTGTTGCGCTCGCTCGTGTGGGCGGTCGGCGCCATCGCCTGCGCCATGCTCGCGCTCGCCTTCGGCATGTTCGCGCTGGTGGCCGCCTTGTGGGATACGCACCGCATGCTGGCACTGCTCGCCGGGATGGGGATCTTCATCGCGCTCGCGGTTCTCTTCGGCTATCTCGGCGCGCGTGCACTGCGCATCCATCCGGATGTGCTCGAAGGCTCCCTCGAGCAGCTCGCCGAGGATGAGCGGCGCGCCCGGGGCGCGTCATGAAGCGTCTGGCCGACCTCCGGGCACGGCGGCGTATGCTGCTCGAGCGCTGCGAGGCCCAGCGGACGGAGCTCTCCTGGCGGCTCGCGAGCCTCAGCCCGCGTCGCTGGACGCAGGAACTGGCGGGTGGCTTGAACGGTGGCGCGGCCGGTGGAGTGCGACGTCACCCGCTCGCCTGGCTGCTCGCGGCGGCCGCGCTGCTGCTGCTGCGGCGACCGCGCGCTGCGCTGTCGCTGCTCGCACGGGCCCGGGGCACGCTGGCGCTCGTCAGCGGCGCCGCACGGGTCCTGAGCCTCGTCGGAGGATTGCGGCGCCGGCAGTAGCGCGGCGCTAACGCCGCGAGGATGTCGCGCCTGTCGGCGCGGCGGAAGCAGTCTCGGCCGCAAGGCCGACGAGGGTCGGCATGCCGTTCGCGGCCTGGAGGGTCGAGCGCGCGAGCTCCCAGTGGACCGCAGCGGTGTCGTCACCGAGCGCGTGCTTGAGCTTCTGGGAAAGCACGCGGACGTCCGGCACCACCGACTGCCCCTCCTCGTCCACGGGCGGATGCGCCTCGAGGAACAGCCTTCCACCGACCCAGGCCACCTTTACCGGCTCGTTCACCAGGCGCACCCTGGTGCCGACGGGCACCAGGGCGAAGAGCGCCGCGACATCCTCCGGGTACATGCGGATGCAGCCGTGCGTCACCGCCATGCCGACCGCGACCGACTTGTTGGTTCCATGGATCATGTACTCGCCGCGTCCGGCGGCGAGGCGCAGCGCAAAGTCTCCGAGGGGATTGTCAGGACCGGGGCCGACCATCTTCGGCAACGGATCGCCGTTCTCCTCGTGCTCCTTGCGGATCGACTCGGGCGGATACCACGCCGGATGAACGATCTTGGCGATCACACGGGTCTCGCCGAGCGGCGTGCGCCAGTCCATCTTGCCGACGCTCACCGGGTAGGTGATCACGATCGGCTTCTCATGCGGCCGCGGCCTGGGAAAGTAATACAGCCGGTGCTCCGGCAGGTTCACCACGATGCCCTCGCGGGCGCCCGCCGGCAAAATATGGCGCCCGGGAAGCGTCACGCGCTGGCCCGCTCCGGGGAGCCACACGTCGATGGCGGGGTTCGCGCGGATGATCTCGTAGTAACCGAGGCTGTTCCGATGGGCGATGTCGGGAAGCGTGTCCTCGTAGACGGTCGTGACGCTCGAGTCCTTGCCGATGACCGAGGAGCCGTCGCTGGGCAGCGCGTAGAGACTCGCGCGGGACGCACCGCCCGCAGCAATCGCGATCCCGATCACGCCGACATTCCGCAGAAGGAACTTCATGCACCTGGCGGATCGAATGCGCGTCTCCCCCATGCACGCATTGTAATGGTTTTCGCTACGCTGTTGTGACTGTGACACGCACTCGCAAACTTCCGCAGAGCTTCTTCGAGCGCGGCACGCTGACCGTGGCGCGCGCACTCATCGGCATGCACCTCGTGCACGATGACGGCCATGCGCTGCGCGCCGGGCGCATCGTCGAGACCGAGGCCTATCTCGGGCCGCGCGATCTCGCCGCGCATTCATCGCGCGGCCGCACGCGCCGCACCGAGGTGATGTTCGGGCCGCCCGGTCATGCCTATGTCTACTTCATCTACGGCTTCTGGAACTGTCTGAATGTCGTGACCGGGCGCGCCGGGGTCCCGCACGCGGTGCTGCTGCGCGCGCTCGAGCCGCTCGGGGATCTGGAGGAGAGCACCTGGGGCCCGGGGCTCCTGTGTCGTGCCCTGCGCATCGATCGCACGCTCAACGGCGCCGACCTGCGCGGCGATCGGCTGTGGCTCGAATGTCCGCGCCGGCGGACGCCCGCGCCGCGCATCGCGCGCGCGACGCGCATCGGCGTCGATTACGCGGGCGAGTGGGCGCGGCGACCCTGGCGCTTCCTCGACCGCGACTCGCCGTTCGTGTCGACTGCGCCCGCCAGTGGCCGCAGGCGCGCCCGTGCCGTGACACAGCGCCTGGGAATCCCGGCGGCCGTTGGGAAATAATGGCGGCGTCCACAATCCGGAGGAGTACTCGATGCCGCCGTGCAACCGCACCTGGATGACCGCCCGCACCCTCGCCTGCGCGTGGTCCGCCCTGATCCTGATGCTCAGCGGCCCTGCGCTCGCGGGCGCGCCCGAAGAAGGCAAGAACTTCAACACGCTCACACCGCCGCAGCCGACGAGTCAGAGCAGCAGGATCGAGGTGGTCGAGTTCTTCTCCTACGGCTGCCCGCACTGCGCGCATTTCTCGCCAATGCTCAACGCCTGGGTGGCGAAACTGCCGCCGGATGTGCTGTTCCGTCGCGTCCCGGTCAGTTTCAACCGCGACCCGTGGGTGAACCTGCAGCGCACCTATTACGCGCTCGAATCGACTGGCGATCTGGCACGGCTCGATGGCGCGCTCTTTCATGCCCTGCACCAGGAGCGCAAGCCGCTGTACGACGAGTCCGCGCTCGCCGACTGGGTGGGGCACAACGGCGGCGATGCCGAGCGCTTCACGACCGCCTACACCTCGCTCGCAGTCAACAAGCAGAGCTTCCAGGCCGATCAGATGGCCCAGGATTACCGCATCGCCGGCGTGCCGGCGCTGGCGATCGACGGGCGCTACGTGGCGCACGTTGCCGAGGGCACAACCGACGAAGATCTCGCCATGCAGGAGCTTCTGGAGAGCGCCGACGCGCTGATCGCGCGGGAGCGCAGCGAGCGCGCCCCGGCAAAGGCGCTCGCGCCGAAGGCGAAGTAACGAGCCGCACGCGAAATAACCAACCGCACCAGCCGGGACGGCGCGCGCGCCTCTACTCCGGCGTGAGCTCCAGCAGCTCGCTGCCCTCGGGCACCCGGTCGCCGCGAGCGAAGTGCAGGGTCTTCACGGTGCCGGCGTGCGGTGCGGTGATGGCGTGCTCCATTTTCATGGCCTCGATCACCATGAGCACATCCCCGGCGCTCACCCGCGCCCCGACCGCCACCGGCACCGCGACCACCACTCCCGGAAGCGGCGTCGTGAGCCCGCCGACCGCAGCCGTCGCGGTGAACTCATGCGTGCGGGGGTCATCGAGCACGAAGTCGAACTGTTCCTGCGCGAGCCACAGGTAGAGGTGCGCATCGACGCTGAGACAGCGGGCGAACCGGCGCTCCCCGCCGAGCTGCGCTGCCACGCCATCGGGCTGCCACGCCACGCCCGCAAGTGACTGCCGCTCGTGCCCGCGAACCGTCGCCCCCGTGGGGCGACCTTCCGCGTACTCGAGCTCGACGACGACGCGCTCGCCGCGCACCGAAAACGTGTAGACGATCGGCGTCACGAGGTTCGGTGTGAAGCCATCGCGCAGCTCCCAGGGACTCGCCGGCGCGGCCGGCGCGTCCGCGTGCAGCGCGAGCGCCGCGAGGATCGCCGCCTCCGGCGGCACCGCCGCGGGTCCCGCGAAGTCCGCGAGATGCTCATCGAGCAGCGCAATGTTGTGGCGCGCTTCCAGGAACACCGGCGCTCGCAGGATGCGTGCGAGCCAGCGCTCGTTGGTGGCGATGCCCGCACAGTACGTCTCATCGAGCGCCCGGGCGAGCCGCGCGGCGGCCTCCTCCCGGGTGCGGCCGGCGGCAATCACCTTGCCGAGGAGGGAGTCATAGCTGTCGGGCACCGTGTCGCCGGTGCCGAAGCCGGCGTCGACGCGCACGCTCTCGCTCTGCGGCCATTCGAGCAGCGCGAGCCGACCGGCACTCGGCAGGAAGCCACGCGCGGGATCCTCGGCACATACGCGGGCCTCGATGGCGTGGCCGGCGAAACGGATCTCGTGCTGGGCGAGCGGCAGCGTCTCACCGGCCGCTACACGCAGCTGCCACTCCACCAGGTCGAGCCCGGTCACCGCCTCGGTGACGGTGTGCTCGACCTGCAGACGCGTGTTCATCTCCATGAAGAAGAATTCGCCGTGGTCGAAGAGGAACTCGACGGTGCCGGCGCCCACGTAGCCGATCTCGCGCGCCACCACGAGGGCGGCGGCGCGCAGCCGCTCGCGCACCTCCGCTGGCACCTCGGGAGCCGGCGCCTCCTCGATGAGCTTCTGGTGACGGCGCTGGATCGAGCAGTCGCGCTCGCCGAGGTGGATGCGGTTGCCGTGGGCATCGGCAAACACCTGGACCTCTACGTGCCGCGGCGCCGGCAGATAACGCTCCAGGAGCAGTGCACCATCGCCGAAGGCACTCTCGGCGAGACGGCGCGCAGCGGCGAGGGCCGGCGCGAGCTCGGCGGGCTTGCGCACGATCTGCATGCCCTTACCCCCACCACCCGCGGCCGGCTTGATGATGAGCGGCAGGCCGAGGCGGCGCGCCTCGGCCTCGAGATGCGCGAGCTCCTGCTGCTCGCCGGCGTAGCCCGGCAGCACCGGCACGCCGGCGGCGGCCATGCGCAGCTTCGCGAGGATCTTCGAGCCCATGGCGTGGATCGATTCCGGCGGTGGGCCGACGAAGGTGAGATCCGCGTTGCGGCACGCCGCGGCGAACTGCGCGTTCTCGGCGAGAAATCCGTAGCCCGGATGGATCGCCTCGGCGCCGCTCGCGCGGGCGGCCTCGAGGACTGCCGCGACATTCAGGTAGCTGTCGCGCGCCGCAGCGGGGCCGAGACGCCACGCCTCATCGGCGGCACGCACGTGGCGCGCGTTGGCGTCGGCGTCCGAATACACCGCCACCGTCCGCGCCCCCATGCGCCGCGCGGTGCGAAAGATGCGGCAGGCGATCTCGCCGCGATTGGCGACCAGCAGACTCTTGATCACGCGCGTGCCTCGGCTACATGCGGAACACGCCGAAGGCCTGCGGCTCCTGCGGCCCCTGGCGCACCACCGCGAGCGCAAGCGACAGCACGCGCCGCGTGTCGCGCGGGTCGATCACGCCGTCATCCCAGAGCCGTGCGGATGAGTAATAGGGGTGTCCCTGGCGTTCGTACTGCTCGCGGATCGGCTGCCTGAAGCCCTCCTCCTCGGCCGCCGGCCACTCGCGACCGGACGCTTTCAACTGCTCGCGCTTGACGGTCGCGAGCACGCTGGCCGCCTGGTCGCCTCCCATCACCGAGATCCGCGCATTCGGCCATTGGAACAGAAAGCGCGGCCCGTAGGCACGGCCGCACATGGCGTAGTTACCGGCGCCGTAGCTGCCGCCGATGATGACGGTGATCTTCGGCACCGCCGCGCAGGCGACCGCGGTGACGAGCTTCGCGCCGTCCTTGGCGATACCGCCCGCCTCGGCGCGCCGGCCGACCATGAAGCCGGTGATGTTCTGCAGGAACAGCAGCGGGATCTGCTCGCGGGCGCACAGCTCGATGAAGTGCGTGCCCTTCAGAGCGCTCTCGGAGAACAGCACGCCGTTGTTGGCGAGGATGCCGAGCGGATAGCCGCCGAGGTGCGCGAAGCCGCACACGAGCGTCGTGCCGTAGAGCTGCTTGAACTCATCGAGCTCGGAGCCATC
>JAFAKO010000231.1 GCA_019235245.1 Gammaproteobacteria bacterium | reverse complement strand
GGCCGCCGGCGGCGTGGAGATCGCGGTACGGTACGTGACGCGGGCCAGCGAGCGCCTCGCGCTGCGCGCGCGGCTGTACCAGTCGGCGGTGCAGATGCTGTCCGCGCCCCCCGCACATGCCTGACACGCCCGCGCGGCTCCCGGCACTGTTCCTCGGGCACGGTAATCCGCTCAACGCCCTGCAGAGCAACGCCTGCACGCGCGGCTGGGCGGCGCTCGGTGCGACGCTGCCGCGCCCGCGCGCGGTGCTGGCGGTGTCGGCCCACTGGTATATCGGGGCGACCGCGGTCACCGCCATGGCGCAGCCCCGCACCATCCACGACTTCGGCGGCTTCCCGCAGGAGCTCTTCGCGGTGCGCTACCCGGCGCGCGGCGATCCGGCCCTCGCCGCGCGCGTGCAGTCTCTGCTCGCACCGCTTGCCGTGCAGGCCGATCACGGCTGGGGACTCGACCACGGCACCTGGTCCGTGTTGTGCCACGTCTTTCCGGCGGCGGATGTGCCGGTCGTGCAGCTCAGTATCGACGAGACCCAGCCGCCCGCCTTCCACTACGAGCTCGGCGCGCGGCTGCGGCCGCTGCGCGAGGAAGGGGTATTGCTGCTCGGCAGCGGCGACATCGTGCACAACCTGCACGCCTACGCCTGGGGCCGTCATCCGCAGGCCCCCTACGACTGGGCGCTGCGCTTCGAAGAGCGCGTGCGCGGCGCAGTCGCGAGCGGTGAGCACGCCCCGCTGATCGACTATCCCGCGCTGGGACGCGATGCCCTGCTCGCCGTCCCCACCCCGGAGCACTACCTGCCGCTGCTCTACGTGCTCGGGGCCGGCTTGCCCGGTGAGTCCGTCAGCTTCCCCGTCGAAGGGATGGATGGCGGGTCGGTATCGATGCTCGCCGTGCAGCTCGGCGCGTAGCGGGCCGGGCTAGATCGCCGTCCACACGTACAGGAACAGGGTGTTGTTGTCACCTGCCGAGTGACCGGCCCCGTCGTAGTTGAGGTCACCGCCGTTGAAGCGCCAGTAGCCGGTGAACTGCAGCCCGAGGCGCAGATTGAGGAACGGCTTGGCGAAGGAGTCGGCCTTGCCGAATGGCACCCACTCCGCCTGGATCAGGTAGCCGCGGCTGTCGGGGCTGCCGTTGGCGCTGCCGAACCATGCACCGGGCGCATAGAGGGTGGTGTTGGTGCTCCCGGAG
Source organism: Gammaproteobacteria bacterium (assembly GCA_019235245.1). GTDB lineage: Bacteria > Pseudomonadota > Gammaproteobacteria > Steroidobacterales > Steroidobacteraceae > 13-2-20CM-66-19. Next base: position 1,597 of record JAFAKO010000231.1, on the reverse strand, counting down.
GTCGCGAAGTAGGAGAGCGTGAGGGAGTAGGTCTGCCGGTAAGCGTACTGCGCGCTGAGATTCAGAGTGTTGAGATGATTGTCGATGCCGGAGGAACCCCCCACCGTCGTGGTGGCGAACAGCCGCTGGTGCTCGTGGATGTAGCTCAGGTAGGCGTTGAAGGTGTGCGCCTCGCCGTTCGCGAACTGGTAGGTCGCATCGTACCCATAGTCGGTGTAGTTGTCGGTGCCCGCGGCAGGCTGCTGCGGCAGTTGCACGTGGGGCGAGAATCCCAGGATCCCGAGCGAGAAGTAATGCGGGCCGCTCGACTTCTGCAGTGCCGCGCGCCAGTAAGGCGCGGTGCCATCGATGCGGCGCTCGGCGGAAGGATCGGTTATGCCGAGGTCCGACTGCAGCTTGTCGGAGAGCTGGCGGTAGCCGCCGGCCTCGAGATAAACGACGTTGTCGATGAGTGCGTAGCCGGTTGCGCCGAGTGTCTGCAGCGCGAAGAAGCCATTGATCTGCGGCGCCGCCGCCGGGGCGTTGGCCAGGCGGGCAGTCGGAAACGGGAATCCCCAGGCCGAAGTCGTATTCCACGGATCCTGCACGGTCGGGTAATTGTTCAGCGTCACCCCGAAAAGGGTATCGGTCGTTCCGAGCGTGAAATCGCGGGCCCAGCGCGCATCGAGCACTCCCCATGAGGTGTGCCGCGCGATCCCGTCGTAGGTGACCTGCACGAACGCGCCAACGTGGTCGGCGATGCGCCCGGCGAAGTAGCCGTTCACGTCGTCGAGGGCCACGTTGTTGTTTTCGGAGAAGTGCGGCGTCGGCGGCTGGTTCTCCGCGGTGTGCGTGAAGGAAGCGATCAGGTCCGCGGACAGCGGGATGGTCTTCTGCGTGCCGAGAGTGTAGCCGTGCAGTTTGAAGTTACGGCCGTACGCGGTGAGCGCCGGGCCGAAAGCCTGCGTGTGACACACCGCGCAGGGCACGCCCGTTTCCCGCGCGAAGGCCGGCAACGACCAGGCCGGCGCAACCTGGCCGAGCGCGACGACCGCGCCGATCGCGGCCAACCAACGCCTGACGCGCCGCTGCGGGCGCACCGTGTGCCGTGCAGATCTGCATGGAGTGGATTTCATACGCTGTCTGTCTCCGGCGCCACGTCGTCGGTTCAGACGTCGCGCCGCAGTCCGAGCTCGCGCGCCTGCCAGCTCAAGGCGCCGGCGCCGCTCCATGACGGTAGTGCGGCTCGCTCGCAATCACCTCCCGCCAGCGTCGCTCCAGGAGATCGGTACCGCGGCGATACTGCTCGGCCTGCTGCGGCGTGTTGAGCTTGTCGATGCTGACGCGCTCGTGCAGCAGGTCCCGCACCATGCGATAGAAGTGCGATGTGTAGGTACCGTGAAACATCATCGCCAGGTCGTTACTGTCCTGCCAATGAGTCTTGGACCCGAGCTGTGCCTTGACCAGCTCATGAAAGCGCGTGCCCGGCAGCGGATATGAGACGCTGACGCCGACATCGTCCGGCCGTGCGGCGCACAGCAGCTCGCGTGTCGCGAGGATGTCCGGCAACTCCTCGCCGAGATAGCCGAGCTGAATGAAGAATCCGACGCGAATACCG
>JAFAKO010000222.1 GCA_019235245.1 Gammaproteobacteria bacterium | reverse complement strand
AGAGACGGTTCAGCCCGTGCCGACCGCTGACGATGATTTCCGGCCGGCACGCTGGCTGCGCAACCCCCATCTGCAGTCCATCCTGGCGACCACCGGGTGGGGTCGCGCCCGGCAGCTGCGTGAGTCGGCGCTGCTGCTGTCCGCCGCACGCGAGACACTGCTCGATTGCGGCGCCGGCGTGCGGCTGCAGTGCTTCATCTCCACCCCGGCGCAGTCGCGCAGTGCGCCGGTAGTGCTGCTGCATGGCTGGGAAGGGAGCGCGCACTCGGTCTACGTGCTGTCGCTGGCGCAGCAGCTGTTCGCACGCGGCTTCGAGGTGGTGCGCCTCAATCTGCGCGACCACGGGGATACGCATCATCTCAACCGCGACCTGTTTCATTCCTGCCGCCTGCCCGAAGTCGTCGGGGCCGTCGCAGCGCTGCAGCGGCTCCGCGGCGGCCGGCCACTGCAGCTGGTGGGCTTCTCGCTCGGCGGCAATTTCATGCTGCGGGTCGCCGCGCAGGCACGGGCCGCCGAGCTCAACCTCGCACGCGTCGTCGCCGTCTCACCGGTGCTCGATCCGATCGAGACGCTGGCGGCGTTGCAGGGCGGTATGCCGGGCTACGAGCGCTTCTTCGTTCGCAAGTGGCTGCGGAGCCTGCGCAGGAAGCAGGAGTGCTGGCCGGACACTTACGATTTCACCGCGATCGCGCGGCTGCGCGATCTGAAGCTCATGACTGCGGAGCTGGTGCGCTCGCACAGCGAGTTCGCAACGCTCGAGGATTACCTCAATGGCTACGCCATCACGGGAGAGCATCTGGCGAAGCTGGAAGTGCCGGCGCACGTCCTGACGGCGCTCGATGATCCCGTCATCCCCCCGGGCGCACTGGCGAGGCTCGCCCGGCCGCCGACGCTGTCGCTCACCGTGACGCGCTACGGCGGCCACTGCGGCTTCTTCGAGCAGTTGCGCGGGCCTACCTGGCTCGAGCGGCGGATCATCCGGCTGCTCGGCGCGGAGAGCGCGCACCCGCTGCAGCAACCGGAGGAGACGGCGGAGGTGCCGGGCGGCAGCTGAGCTCAGCGGGCGGCGCGCTTCTCCTCGAACCGCACGACCGGCTCACCGCTGGTGACCGTCACCGCGCCATCGATGATCGCGCCCCGCGCGACCGCGATGCTGCGCGCAACGATGTCGGCACGAATGATGGCGGTCATGCCGATCTCGAGCTTGTCCTCGACAACGAGCTTGCCGGTCACCCGGCCGGCGATGATGGCGGCGCGACTATGGATTTCCCCCTCCCATTGCGCGGTGACGGCCATCCGCAGCGCGCCCCCGATCCGGCCGTCGCCCCGGATCGCACCGCACACGACCAGCGGACCCGCCGTCTCCAGGTCACCGGTCAGGCGTGAGCCCTCGGAGACGAAGGTTGGCGAGTCGCCAATCTGGTCCATCAGCCTGCGCTTCAATGTCTCAGCCATCCGCAGCCCCCTGCGCCCGGGTCATAATGTGGAGTCATAATACGGAGCCGGTCCCCCCAGGATGCCGACCATGGTCACATTCCAGGCAGGAAGAGCTGCCCTCGTATCCCTGCTCCTGCTGACTATGGCCGCCTGCAACCGGGAGCAACAGGACTGGCATTCTGCCGAGAGCGCGGATACCAGCGAGGGATGGCAGCGGTTCCTCGAGCAGCATCCCGACAGCGAGCTCGTCAACGAGGCCCGCAACCGCATCGCCCAGCTCGACGCGCGACGTGACTTCGAGCACGCCGACCGGATCGGAACCATGGACGCCTACCGGGACTTTCTCGCGCATCACCCGAGCGGCAAGTGGTCCGAGCACGCCCGGATCCGCATCGAGTCGTTCTCGTTCGGATCAGCGCCACGCATCGACCCGCCCACGCCGGAAGAGGCCGCCTCGTTCAGCGCTTCAGGAGTGCGCGCGCTGCGTCTCGCGAGCAGCGCCGTGCCGCCGCCGGCCGCCGCTGCCCGTGCCGGTGCGGCAACGACTGCAGGCAATGAGGCTCCCGGGGCCGACGGCATTCAACCCCCGGTAGTCCCGGCGAGCGCGGTCAGCGGCGACGCTGCGGAGGAGGGCACGCGTCGCGCGGTGCCGGGCGAGGCAGCGCAGGCGCCGGCAGACCCGGTCGTCAGTTCCCCCGCCGCATCCAGCGAGGGGGGGGAAGGCGCCTACGGCGTTCAGCTCGGCGCATTCGGCAGCGAGGCGAGTGCCGACCGGGAGTGGCGGCGACTCCAGGGCCGCTTCGGCGCGGAGCTCGGGAATCTGTCACCGCGTATCGTGCTCGCGGAAAGCGACTCTCGCCAGCTCTACCGGCTGCAGGCACCCGCGGCGGGGGAGGCCCAGGCGCGGGCCATATGCGACTCGCTGAAGGAGCAGGATCAGGCCTGCATACCGGTGCTGCCGCGCTGAGCCGGTGAGTGCTGACCCGGGCTCCAAACTGACAATTCCTGTCACCCCCCGGGCCCGGGTCTGTCTAGTCTAAGTTGTTGTTTTAGTTGCAGAAACGTCTTTGGCACAGGCCTTGCTGAATACAGTGCAGTTGCGAACAACTCCCCGTGTTCGCTCCTGCGCGCCGCGATGCGACTTCCCCCGCCTCGCGGCGCTTTTTTTTCGGTGATCGGAGGGGAGAGGGATGCGCTCGAGGGGGATCGATCTGTCACCCCTCTCCCGCTCCGGTCATCCAGGTACGCAGCCGTCGAAAGCCACGATACGAGGGCGTGCGCCCGCGCGACAAACGAAAAGAATTGCTGTGACGGATGAATTCACGCCGCGGCGTACTGCGCGAGTGCCCAGCGGGTGAGCGCCTTGACCGGCGCCCGCTCTGCATCGCGCGGCCGGCTCACGAGGTAGTACGCCTCAGGCGTCGGCAGCTCCACCGCGAAGACCCGCACCAGAGCGCCGGTGCGTATCCAGGACTGACACAGCACCACCGGTACGAGCGCGATGCCGAGGCCGTGCTCGGCGGCGCGCACCGCGGCGATCATGGTGTCGAACTCGATCACCTGCCGGGGCGCCGGCCGCTCGAGACCGACCTCCTCGGCCCAGCTGCTCCAGGCGAGCGGGCGGGTGCGATCGACGATGAGCGGCAGCGCGCCGAATACCGCGCGCCCGAGCCGTGCCACCCGTCCGGCGTGTTGGGGAGCGCAGACCGCGGTGAGTGGCGTTGAGAACAGCCGGCTGCTGCGAACCCCGGGCGGCGGTGTATCCGCGATGACGATGGAGACATCGGCGCTGGCCGGGTGGGCCATCGGCCGCGGATCGCGGGTATCGAGCTGCACATCGATGAGCGGATGCGCCTCACAGAACTCCTCGAGCCGGGGGATGAGCATCTCGTTGGCGAACAAAGCCGGCGCGCGCACCCGCAGCGTCTCGCGGCCGTCCTGGCGCGCAAGCCGCGCGAGGGCGCGGTCGAGCCCATCGAGCAGCGGCTCGACTTCCTCACGCAGCCGCACGCCCGCCGCGGTCAGCTCGAGCGAGCGCGTGCGTCGCTCGAACAGCCGCATGCCGAGCAGCGTCTCGAGCTCCTTCATCTGGTGGCTGACGGCCGAGGGTGTCAGGCACAGCTCCTCCGCCGCGAGCCTGAAGCTCAGGTGGCGTGCGGACACGCAGAAGGCCCGCAGGTTCTTCAGGGGAGGGGGTCTCGAAAGGCGCATGGTCTGCCCGTGGTGTCCGGCCGCGCGCTTGATGAAGCAAATTCCGTACCCCATGTAGCCAGGGCTGCAGACCGCGCATCCGGCGTGAGCTGCGCCTGACCTGCCCCAGGCCGGTGCTTCCTTCGCGGAGCGCGCCCCGGCCCGGTGCAGTCTGCGGCTAAAATCACGGCGGGCTGCGGTACGCGGCGGGGTGTTGGATGGAATTCAGGGATTACTACAAGATCCTGGGCGTCGAGCGCTCGGCTACCGCGGACCAGATCAAGACCGCGTACCGCCGGCTCGCGCGCAAGTTCCACCCCGATGTCAGCAAGGAGCCCAACGCCGAGGCGCGTTTCAAGGAGATGCAGGAGGCCTACGAGGTCCTGCGCGATCCCGAGAAGCGCGCCGCCTACGACCAGCTCGGGAGCGAGTGGAAGTCGGGACAGTCCTTCCGTCCGCCGCCGGACTGGGGAAGCGGGTTCGAGTTCTCCGGCCGGCCAGCCGGTGCTGGTGCCGGTGCGGGCGGCGCCGGGCGTCGCTACACGGCGAGCTCCGGTGCCGGTGAGGAGGACTTCAGCGATTTCTTCGCCTCGCTCTTCGGTGGCGGCTCGCCCTTCGCCGGGGCCGGCGCCGGGCGACGCGCGGGCGGACGCGATCATCACGCGCGGGTCGACATCACGCTCGAGGAAGCCTATCGCGGCACCGCGAGAATGCTCGAGCTCAAGCGTCCCGAGGTAAGGCCGGACGGCTCGATGGAGCTGCGCTCGCACACGGTCCGCGTCGCGATCCCCGCGGGCGTGACCGAGGGCCAGCTCGTCCGGCTCGCGGGCCAGGGTGAGCCGGCTTCCGGAGGCGGGACTGCGGGGGATCTGTATCTCGAGACGCACATCCTTCCCGACAAGCACTATGCGCTCGACAACCGCGACGTGACGATCACTTTCCCGGTCGCACCGTGGGAAGCAGCACTCGGCGCGAGCGTCACCGTGCCGACGCTGGGCGGGCCGGTCGAAATGCGCATTCCCGCGGGAGCCCAGTCGGGACAGAAGCTGCGGCTGCGCGGACGCGGGCTGCCGGGCCAACCCGCCGGCGATGAGTACGTGCAACTGAAGGTCGTGCTGCCGCCGGCGGATTCTCCGCAGGCGAAGGCGCTCTACGAGGAGATGCGGTCGAAGCTCGACTTCGACCCGCGGGCGAGCGAGGCGAGGTGATCCAATGGTACGGGTGACTCAGGTGCTCGAAGCGCATGTCCTCGGCGAGGGAGACTGGATTGCAATGCGGGAGATCGGCGAGCTCTGCCGGCTCGATCCCGACTCGGTTCTCGAGCTCTCGGCACTCGGCATCGTGTCCTCCCGCGAGCGGGCACCGGGGGAATGGCAGGTGGCCGCCACCGCGCTGCCGCGGCTGCGCGTCGCGGGCCGTCTCATGCACGATCTCGGCATCAACGTGAGCGGCGTGGCGCTCGCACTCGAGCTGCTCGAGGCGCAGCACGAGCTCGAGAGACGCCTGCGTCATCTGGAGCGGTTGGCCGGCGACTACTGACCGAACCGCTCACCGCCGCCGCGCAGCCATTCGAGCTCCTCCTTCGTGGTGTCGCGCCCGAGCACGCGGTTGCGGTGAGGAAAGCGACCGAAGCGATCGATGATCGTGCGATGGTTCTCGGCCGAGCGCAGCGCGCTGGCGAAGAAATCCCGCAGCTCCGCGGGTGCCTCGCTCAGCAGGCGCCGGTAGGCGGCGATCGATTCCTCCTGGACCTCGCGGCTCTCGGCATGCTCCAGCGGCATGTAGAAGAAGACGCGCTCGACGAGGCTGAGCGCTGCATCCGCCGCGGACTGCATGCCCGACAGGGTGAGCCCCAGTGCCTGCGTGTCGTGGGCGAAGGCACGCGGGCTGCCGCGGAAGATGCTGCGCGGGAACTGGTCCAGGAGGATGATCAGGCTCAGCCGCCGTCGCGGGCCGTCGGCCCACGCGTCGAGCTCACCCTTCGCGGCCCGCTCCAGCAGCCCACTGAAACGTACGCGGATGTGCTGGTCGCGCCGCTGGCGCCGTTCCCCGCTCTCGTCCCCAAACCAGAAGAGGATGCGCCGATGCAAGGCGTCGGCAGACAGGGGTGCGTTGCCGAACCAGAAATCGCGGATGCGGCGCGCCTCATCCATGTCGCCGGGTCGCTTCGGCGCTCGCCTCGTCCGCCTCGAAGAGGCGCTCCAGCTGCTGCGCGGCCGCCCGCGTGGTGGCGAGGAATTTCTCCTCATCCCCCTTCACGCGGTACTGCGCCTGCAGCGTCTCCTGGTCGTGCTGCCGAAAGCGCCGCACCGCCTCGCGGGCGCTGGTCGCGGTCTCGCCCAGCGCTTCGAGGACGGCACCGGCCATCTCCAGGCTCGAGGCATACGTCTCGCGGATGATCTCGGTGACTCCGAGATCCATGAGCGCGAACGCATGCTGGCGGCTGCGGGCACGGGCGAAGATGCGCAGGTGCGGGAACTGCTCGCGCACGACGGCCGCGGTGCGTAGCGAAGCATCCACATCATCGATCGCCAGCACCAGCACGCGCGCGCTCTCCGCCCCGGCCGCGCGCAGCAGGTCGAGGCGCGATGCGTCGCCGTAGTACACCTCGTTGCCGAAGCGCCGCACGAAATCGACGTGCGTCTGGCTGCTGTCGAGCGCAGTGAAGGGCATGCCCTTCGCCTGCAGGACGCGTGCGACGATCTGGCCGAAGCGGCCGAAGCCGGCGATTATCACCGGGGTGTCGCGCGCTTCGATGTCATCGTAGGGTTCCGCGGCAGCCTTCTCCCAGCGCGCGCTCACCGCCTCGTAGCCGATCAGCAGCAGCGGCCCGAGCATCATCGAGAGCGTCACCGCGAGGATGAGCAGGTCGGCGGTGGCCGTATCGAAGAGCTTGCCGCGCTCGGCGAGGGTGAAGAGCACGAAGGCGAACTCCCCGCCGATCGGCAATGCGAATCCGAGGCGCAGCGCCGAGTCCCCGCGCAGCCGCCCGAGCTTGCCGACGGCGGTGATGGCGATGATCTTCACCACCAGGAACCCGACGGTGATCGCCAGCAGCTCCAAGGGATGCGAGCGCAGCAGTCCCAGATTGGCCGCCATCCCGACCGATACGAAGAACAGACCGAGCAGCAGGCCCTTGAAGGGCTCGATATCCGCCTCGAGCTCGTGGCGGAACTCGCTGTCCGCGAGCAGCACGCCGGCGAGAAATGCGCCGAGCGCGCTCGAGAGCCCGAGGCGATTGGCGAGCAACGCGGTGAGGATGACCGTGAGCAGCGCCGCCGCCGTGAAGACCTCGCTCACCTGCACGCGCGCGACGAGGCGCAACGCCGGGCGCAGCACGATGCGCCCGCCGCCGATCAGCACCACCCCGCCGATCGCGAGGAGCTTCAGCAGGCTCAACCACCACGGACCCGCAGCCGCCTGCGCGGCCGGCGCTCCTTCGAGCAGCGGCAGTATCGCGAGTGCCGGGAGGACTGCGAGGTCCTGGAACAGCAGGATGCCGAAAGCGGCACGCCCGTGCTGGGTCTTCAGCTCGCGCCGCTCGGCGAGGACCTGCAGGACGAGCGGCGTCGAGGAAAGCGAGAGGCCGAAGCCGATGACCGCCGCGGCCGCCAGGGGTTGTCCGAGCGCCCAGGCGATGGTCCCCAGCAGCACCGTGCACACCACGACCTGCGCGGCTCCGAGCCCGAAGACGATCTTGCGCATCACCCACAGCCGCGTCGGTTGCAGCTCGAGGCCGATGACGAAAAGGAGGAGTACGACGCCGAACTGGGCGACCTGCGTGATGCGCCCGACATCACCGATGAGGTTCAGCCCCCACGGGCCGATCACGAGCCCCGCAGCGAGATAGCCGAGAATCGAGGAGAGCTTCGCGAAGCGGAACAGCGATACCGCGATGACGGCCGCTGCCAGCAGAATGGCGGTTTGCGTCAGGCTGATCATGAGATCGCGGGATTCTGGCAGGAATCGGCGCCGGAAGCCCGCGGCCTCCGGGGGCTTGAGTTTCCGGCCGCGGGTCCCCATCCCACGCGAATGCTCGACAGCGAACTGCCGGTCTCGCAGGCTGGCTCCGGGGAACCGGCTGGGGCCGATGAGCCGCTCGATGCGTACTCCGCCGCTGTGGTCGGTGCGGTGGAGCAGGTCGGACCGGCGGTCGTCAGCGTCTACGTCGGCGGGGCCGCCGAGGCAGACCGCGCCCGCGGTGGCGCGGGTTCGGGCGTCGTGGTGACCCCGGACGGCTATCTCCTCACCAACGAGCACGTCGTGCAGCGCGTCACCGAGGCACGAGTCACCTTCGTCGATGGCCGCAGCGTGCCGGCGGTCGTCACCGGGCGCGACCCCTCCACCGATCTTGCGGTGCTGCGCGCACAGGCCGCTGCGCTTCCCTACGCACGCCTCGCGCCCGAGCAGCGTCTGCGCCCCGGCCAGCTCGTGGTCGCGGTCGGCAATCCGCTCGGCTACGAATCGACCGTCTCTGCCGGGGTGGTGAGCGCGCTCGGCCGCTCGCTCCGCAGCCGCCAGGGACGCCTGATCGACAACGTGGTGCAGCACACCGCCGCGCTCAATCCCGGCAATTCCGGCGGTCCGCTCGTCGACTGGCGCGGACAGGTCGCCGGCATCAACACCGCCATAATCGCCATGGCTCAGGGGATCGGCTTCGCCATCCCGGCATCGACGGCGCAATGTGTGTTGGCAGAGATCCTCACGCAGGGCCGGGTGCGCCGCGCCTGGCTCGGTATCGCCGCGCGCGACCGTCCGCTCGATCTGCGCCTCGTACGCGCACTCGGCCTCGCCGCGCGGCACGCGGTCGAGGTGCTGTCGCGCGAAGGCGCGGGGCCCGCGGCGGCCTCCGATCTGCGGCCGGGCGATCTCATCGTGGGGGTCAACGGCGCGCCGGTCGACGGCATCGATGCCCTGCACCGGCTGCTGAGCCGCGTGCCCCCCGGGAGCGAGCTCACACTACAGATCGTGCGACGCACGCAGCTGCTGGATGTCGGGCTCATGGCACG
>JAFAKO010000107.1 GCA_019235245.1 Gammaproteobacteria bacterium | reverse complement strand
TGCGAGGCGCGTCTGGCAGCCATTAAGGAAGCGCGCGGGAGTCTCGGCCCTAGACATGTACTCGCTGCGGCACACGTTCGCGAGCCTCGGGCGTACGGCCGGCGAGTCTGCCTTCAACATGAGCCGGATGATGGGGCACAGCAGGAGCACGCTCATCGATCAGGTATACGCCCACTCGATGCAGTCCGGTCTCGCGAGTGCGGCTGAGAACGTCACGGCCCGCGCACTCGGCGTGAAGCCTCAACTGCGCGTGATCGAGGGCGGAAATCCCTCCGCCGTTAGAGAGCCGTTAGAAAAAAGCTTGCCTCAGCAGGGGGATCAGAAGGCAAGTGCTTGATTTAGAGACGGGCTAATACCTCGTCCGATATCTCGACATTCGAGTACACGTCCCGTACATCCTCGAGCCCTTCGAGCGCTTCGAGCAGCTGCACCATCGCCTCCGCCTCCTCGCCCCGGAGCTCGAGTGAGGTGGTGGCGCGACGCGTCACCTCGGCGGTCGCCGGAGCGAACCCCCGATGCGTCAGCACCGCGCACACCGTCGCGAATTCCAGGGGGTCGGCCAGCACCTCGACCGAGGTATCGGCGCTCGGCACGACATCTTCGGCACCGGCCTCGAGAGCCACCTGCATGAGACGCTCCTCGTCGGTCCCGGGCGGATAGGTGAGCAGACCCACCGTGTTGAACAGGTAGCTGACGGAGCCATCGGCCCCGAGCTGACCGCCATGCTGTACGAACGCGCTCCGTACCTCCGCGCCCATGCGCTTGCGATCTGCGGTGACGCACTCGACCATCACCGCCGCGCCGCCCGGCCCGTACCCCTCGTACTGCACCCGCTCGCGGCCCTCGCAACGCTCCTCGGGGACCCGGCGGCAGCGCGTGGCCGCCCGGGCACGTCGCTGGATGTTGGCCCACTTGCTCTGGCCGCTCATGCGTGCGCGCTCCACCCTCAAAAGCCGGCGGTATGATAGCGGAAGCCGTGGAAACCAGTCAGATCTGCCCGCCACGCGTCCGCGACGCCATCATCGGCGCACGCGCGGCGTTCGAGCGCGCCGCGGTCTCACCGGCGGCGGATCTCGGCTTCGCGAGCGAGGCGGCCGAGATCATGGGCGGGCTCACCGAGAGCACCGAGCTCGCGCATGCGCTGCTCGCCCGACCGCTCCTGGCGAGCGCCCGGCTCACCTCCGAGCAGGCGGCGGGCATCGTCGGGCAGTCTGCCACCGACATTGCCGTCGCGCTTCAGCGCCTCGGTTCGCTTGGCCTGCCCCGCGACTGGTCGCCGCAGCAGGGGCTCGACACGCGCCAGACCGAGACGCTGCGCAAGATGCTGCTCGCCGTGGTGAGCGATCCGCGCCTGGTGCTCGCACGTCTCGCCGAGGAGCTCGTCGCCCTGCGCCACGCGCGAGCGCTGCCCGAAACCGAGCGCCGGCGGCGTGCCCTCGAGGCGCGCGCCGTGTACGCGCCGCTCGCGAACCGCCTCGGCGTCTGGCAACTCAAGTGGGAGCTCGAGGACCTGGCGTTCCGCTACCTCGAGCCCGAGGAATACCGCCGCGTGGCGGCAGCGCTCAATGAGCGCCGCGCCGACCGTGAGCACTACATCGAGGCGCTGTGCGCCGAGCTGCAGGGCCACCTGCGCACCGCCGGCGTCGCCGCCGAAGTCTACGGGCGCCCGAAGCACATCTACAGCATCTACCGCAAGATGCGGCGCAAGCAGCTCGCGTTCGAGCAGCTCTTCGACGTCCGCGCGGTACGCATCGTGGTCGCCTCGATTCCGGAGTGCTATGCCGCGCTCGGTGTCGTGCACGGGCACTGGCCGTACATTCCCGGGGAGTTCGATGACTACATCGCCACTCCGAAAGGCAACGGCTACCGTTCCATCCACACGGCGGTGATCGGTCCGGGCTCGCGGAGTGTCGAAGTGCAGATCCGCACGCCGCAGATGCACGAGCACGCCGAGCTGGGTGTCGCCGCGCACTGGAGCTACAAGGAGGGCGGCCCGCGCGACGCCGAGTACCAGCGCAAGATCGAATGGGTGCGGCGGCTGCTCGAGCCCCACGAGGATGCGACAGGAACCGAGGCAGACCGGGACCTGGTCGAGGGAATGCGCGCGGAGCTCTTCGAGGACCGCGTGTACGTGCTTACCCCCAAGGGCGAAGTGATCGATCTGCCGCGCGGGGCGACACCGCTCGATTTCGCCTACCAGGTGCATACCTCGCTCGGCCATCGCTGCCGCGGCGCCAAGGCCAACGGCCGCATCGTGCCGCTCAGCCACGTGCTGCGGAACGGCGAGATCATCGAGATCATCACCGGCAAGCACGAGGCGCCGAGCCGCGACTGGCTGGCCCCGGAGCAGGGCTATCTCGGCTCACCGCGCAGTCGCAGCAAGGTACGCGCCTGGTTCCGCAGGCAGGACGTCGGCGCCAATCGCAGCGCCGGGGCGGTGCTCGCCGAGCGGGAGCTCGCACGCATCGGCGCACGCCCCGAGCAGCTCGCGGCGCTCGCCCGCGAGCTGCACGCGCGCGATGTCGACCACCTGCACCAGCTCCTGGGAGAAGGCGAGATCACGGTGACGCAGCTGATGCAGGCGGCCAATCGCCTGTTCGAGCCGACGCCGCCGGCGCGCATCGCGCGGGCGGCGCGGGCCGCCAGCATGCGTCGCCGTACCTCACCGGTGGAGATCGAGGGGGTGGGAGATCTGCCGATCACCCTGGCGCGCTGCTGCGCCCCGCTGCGGCCGCAGCCGATCGCCGGCTACGTCGCTCTCGGCCGTGGCGTCACCGTGCATCGCAGCGACTGCGCCGGCTTCATCCGCATGGCGGCGCTGAAGCCGGAGCGCGTGTTGAAGGTCGACTGGTCGAGCACCGAGCCGGCGGCGCTTGCGGTACTCATCGCCGTGAGCGCCTACGACCGGCGCGGGCTCCTGCGTGACCTCAGCGACGTGCTGGCGGTCGAGCGCCTCAGCATCGACGCCGTCACCTCGCGCACCGACCACGACACCGGCATGGCGTACTTTTCGCTCGCGGTCGCGGTCAACGACCTCGAGCAGCTCGCCCGTGTGCTACGCCGGCTCGAAGCGGTGCCGAACGTGATGGAAGCGCGCCGCAGCCACTAGGCTGATGGCGTTTTACGCATCGCCGGCTCGTTCGCGACC
>JAFAKO010000029.1 GCA_019235245.1 Gammaproteobacteria bacterium | reverse complement strand
AGACGCTCCCACATGGCTTCAGCGCCTGCGGTAACCGGTGCGCTCGACCAGCGTCTTGACCAGCAGGGTCAGCACGGCGAGCAGCGTGAGGAGCGAAGCGACGGCGAAGGCACCGACGAAATTGTATTCGTTGTAGAGGATCTCGATGTGCAGCGGCATGGTGTTGGTGAGCCCATGGATGTGCCCGGATACCACCGACACCGCGCCGAACTCGCCCATGGCGCGCGCATTGCAGAGCACCATGCCATACACCAGTCCCCAACGCACCTTCGGCAGCGTCACCCTGAAGAAGGTCATCCAGGCGCCGGCGCCGAGGGTGATGGCGGCTTCCTCCTCGTCGTTACCGAGCTGCTGCATGAGCGGGATGAGCTCGCGCGCCACGTACGGGAAGGTCACGAACATGGTGGCGAGGATGATCCCCGGCAGCGCGAACACGATCGAGATGTCGTGCTCCTGCAGCCAGGCGCCGAACCAGCCGTGCAGCCCGAACAGGAGCACGAACACCATGCCGGAGATCACCGGTGAGATGGCGAGCGGCAGATCGATGAGCGTGATGAGCATGCTCTTGCCGCGGAACTCGAACTTGCCGATCGCCCAGGCGGCCGCCAGCCCGAAGACCGTGTTGAGCGGCACCACGATCACGGCGATCGTCAGGGTGAGGCGGATCGCCGCGAGCGTATCCGGATCGCCGAGGCTGTGCAGGTAAGGCGCGAGCCCCTTGCTGAGCGCCATCACGAACACGGTCGCGAGCGGTGCCAGCAGCACCGCGGCGAGGAACGCCAGCGAGATCGTGATGCACAGCCAGCGGATGATGGCGTGCATCCACGTGTGTTGGCCGGGCCGGGTGGCGGTATCGTCGGCCAGGACGCCGTGCGGCAGGACGAGCGCCATCAGTGCGCCGCCCGCACGTGCCGCCGCCGGCCCCAGGCCTGCAGCAGGTTGATGGCGAACAGGATCATGAAGGAGATTCCGAGCATCACGACCCCGAGCGCCGCGGCGCCCTGGTAATCGAACTCCTCGAGATGGATCACGATGAGGAGCGGGGTGATCTCGGTCTTCATGGGGAGATTCCCGGCGATGAAGATCACCGAGCCGTACTCGCCGACCGCGCGCGCAAACGCCAGCGTGAAGCCGGTGAGCAGCGCCGGCAGCACGGTCGGCAGGATGATGCGCCAGAGCACGTACAGCCGCCCGGCGCCGAGCGTCTCGGCCGCCTCCTCGAGCTCGCGCTGCACCTCCTGCAGGGCCGGCTGCACCGCGCGCACCGCAAAGGGCATGCTGATGAGCGTGAGCGCGAGAGTGACGCCGAGCCAGGTGTAGGCGACCTTCACCCCGAGTGGCTCCAGGTAGCGGCCGATCCAGCCGTTCTGCGCGAACACGGTGGTGAGCGCGATCCCCGAGACCGCGGTCGGCAGCGCGAACGGCATGTCGATCAGTGCGTCGATCACCTTGCGGCCGGGAAACTCGTAGCGCACCAGGGTCCAGGCGATGATGAAGCCGAACACCACGTTGATGGTGGCGGCGAGGAGCGAGGCGCCGAAGGACAGCCGGTAGGAGCCGAGCGCCCGCGGACTCGACACCACGCGCACGAAATCCCCCCAGTGCATCGAGGCCGCCGACAATACCAGCGCCGCGAGCGGCAGCAGCACGATGGCGGACAGGAAGAAAGTGGTGAAACCGAGCGTCAGCCCGAAGCCGGGCAGGACGCTCGCCTTGCGGAAGCTCATGCCGCGCCGCGCTGCACGATCAGGACCGGCCAGCGCCCGCCATCGAGCAGTGCGCGCAGCCCGGCGGCGGCCTGCTGCAGCTCGGTGACTCCGAGGATCAGCATCTGCGCCGGCGCATCCGCCAGGCGGCGCGTGAGCTCCTGGGCGACATCGCCGAAATGCAGCTCGGTGCGCATCTCCAGGCCGTGGGCCGCCTGCGCTTCCGAGCGCGCATCGAGGAGCTCGCGCATGCCGTGGGAGTGGCGCTCGCTGTCGCTGTCGCCGGGAAAAATGCCCACGTACACGGCTTCCGCCGGCACGTGGCGCAGCACGCTCGCCGAGACCGCCAGCGTCGCGCTGCGGGCCGCTTCGCCGAGCCAGTGGATCAGCACCCGCTGCGGCGGGGTGGCGTGCCCGGGCAGCACCAGCAGGTCCTTCACTCCCTGGCGCAGCAGCCATTCGGCGCGCCGCGCGGCATCACCCGCCGCGGCGATCACCGTGGTGCCGAAGAACTCGCCCTGCGCCAGGCAGGGCTGATCGGTCATGCCGAGCGCCGGCTCGACGCGCACCGCGATGCGCGTCTTCATGCGCGCGACCAGCTCGGACAGCAGCGGCTGGTGGGTCAGCGCGTCCGCGAGCTCCACGCTCGGCGCGCAGGCGGTGAAGCTCGACAGCGGCGTCGGCAGCACATGCACCCGCCGCAGGCCCACCGCCACACTCTGGCCCTGCTGCACCTCGAAGCCGCGGTGCGCGTGGCGCGTGCGCGTCACCTGCAGCGCAAGACTCCCATCGCCATCGCCCGAAGCGAGCAACGGCGCGTCCACCGACTCATCGAGCCGCACGCGCAGCCGTTCGAGCCCGCCGGTGAAAGCCACCTCATCGACGACACCCTGGCCGAGATAACGCGAGCCGAGCGCATCGCGCTCCGGCGCCACCTCGATCTCCTCCGGTCGCACGACCGCCACCACCTCGTGCTCGGGTGCACCGGGTGAGCGCTCCGCGCTGCCCATGGTCTTGCCGCCGACCTGGATGCCATCGGCCGTGCGCCGGGCGAGAAACAGGTTCGCGGCGCCGAGGAAGGTCGCCACGAAACGCGTCGCGGGCCGCGCATACAGCTCGTGCGGTGCACCGACCTCCAGCAGCCGCCCCTGGTTCATGATGCCGATGCGGTCCGCCATTGCGAAAGCCTCATCCTGGTCGTGCGTCACGAGCACCGTGGTGATGCCGAGCTCGCGCTGCACCTGGCGGATGGTGCGGCGAAGCTCCTCGCGGATCTTCGCATCGAGCGCGCCGAAGGGCTCATCGAGCAGCAACACCCCTGGCTTGTGAGCGAGGGCGCGGGCCACCGCGACACGCTGCTGCTGCCCGCCGGAGAGCTGTGCGGGCAAGCGGTCGTCCATGCCCTCGAGGGCGACCAGCCGCAGCAGCTCCGCGCGCCGCTGCCGGCGGGCGCGCGCCGGCATGTGGCGCACGCGCAGCGCGAATTCGATGTTGTCGGCCACCGTCATGTGGCGGAACAGCGCGTAGTTCTGGAATACGAGTCCGACGCCGCGCTTGCGCGCGGCCACGTGCGTGACGTCGCGTCCGTGCAGCGAGATGCGTCCGTGCTCGACGCCCGAGAGCCCGGCGATGGCGCGCAGCAGGGTGCTCTTGCCGCTGCCGCTCGGGCCGAGCAGCACGAAGAACTCCCCATCCCCGATCTCGAGCGACAGGTCATTGACGACGGGCACGCCGCCGTAGCGCTTGGTGACCTGGTCGAGGGCGATCGACATCCGGCAATGCTACCTACCGGCTCGCGAGGGCGTCAGTTTCGCCCCGGTATCGGGGCGGTGACAAACCGGTTACGTGCGCGATTCCGTGAAGTGCCCTACCAGGGGGTGCCGGCGAGCTCCTGCTTGTAGCGCTGAAACGCCTCGTGCACCCGGCGCCACAGCGGACCGGGGCGGCCGCTGCCGATCGGATGCCCATCGAGGAGGGTTACCGGCTGGACCTCGCGGGTCGCGGCCGAGATCCACACTTCGTCCGCCGCGCGCAGCTGCGATTCGCTGATGGCCTGCACACGGCAGGGGATGGCGGCGCGCTCGGTCAGCTCCTCGACGGCCCCGCGGGTGGTGCCCGGCAGGATGCGCCGCGAGTTCGGCGGCATGAGCACCTCGCCGCCGAGCACGACGTGCACCGTCGATGCGGACGCTTCGGTGAGCTCGCCGTCGCGCAACAGGATGGTCTCCGCGGCCCCGGCATCCACCGACAGCTGCCGCAGCAGGACGTTGGCGAGCAGCGCGGTCGATTTGATGTCGCAGCGGGCCCAGCGGGTGTCGGTCGCGGTGACGCAGCTCACGCCCTTCTCGGCGAGGTCCGCGGGCGGTGCCGGCCAGGGCGCACAGAAGGCGAACACGGTGCGCGGTATCTGTGGCAGCGG